>NZ_WWFG01000002.1:2602000-2927250 GCF_026127265.1 Nostoc sp. KVJ3 | reverse complement strand
CTACTATTGGCCCCGCTACTAGTAGTCCTGAAATGCTCAAGGCGATTATTGAAGCGGGAGCCACGACGCTGCGGCTAAACTTCTCCCACGGAACTCATGCCGACCATCAGCGTAGTATTCGCTTAATTCGGCAAACCGCTTTTGAACTGAATCAGCCCGTAGCAATTCTCCAAGACTTGCAGGGCCCAAAAATTCGCTTGGGGAAATTTGACAATGGGTCTATAGTTTTGGCAAAAGGCGATCGCTTTACATTAACAAATCGCCCAGTGGTAGGTACACAGGAAATTAGCTGTGTCACCTACGATTATTTAGCCGAAGAAGTCCCCGTTGGTGCAAAAATTCTCCTCGATGATGGACGAGTAGAAATGGTTGTAGAGGAGATTAACCGGGACAAGGGTGATTTACATTGTCGCATCACCGTACCTGGTAAACTTTCTAACAACAAAGGCGTAAACTTTCCTGGCGTTTACCTGTCAATTAAGGCAATGACCGACAAAGACCGAGAGGATCTGATGTTTGGTCTAGATCAGGGTGTAGATTGGGTAGCACTTTCCTTTGTCCGCAATCCGCAGGACATGATCGAAATCAAAGAACTAATTTCTAGTACAGGCAAGCAAGTGCCAGTGATTGCCAAAATTGAAAAACATGAAGCGATTGAACAAATGGAGGCAGTTCTGGCTTTATGTGATGGCGTGATGGTTGCCAGAGGCGACTTAGGCGTGGAACTGCCAGCGGAAGATGTTCCCGTACTCCAAAAACGGCTGATTGCTACAGCAAATCGCTTGGGGATTCCCATCATCACCGCTACTCAAATGTTAGACAGTATGGTGAGTAATCCCCGTCCCACTCGTGCCGAAGTGTCGGATGTAGCAAATGCGATTTTAGATGGCACAGATGCGGTGATGCTCTCCAATGAAACTGCTGTGGGTAGTTTCCCTGTAGAAGCAGTAGCAACGATGGCGCGGATTGCCGAGCGGATGGAGCAAGAAGAAGTCCAACACTTAAACTTGCGTTCTGTAAAAGATGCCCGGCGCTCCATTCCCAATGCTATTAGTCAAGCTGTAGGTCAAATTGCCGAACAACTAGGTGCAGCAGCAATCATGACTCTAACCCAAACAGGGGCAACAGCTCGCAATGTCTCTAAATTCCGTCCCCAGACACCGATTTTGGCCGTGACTCCCCATGTGAATGTAGCGCGGCAGCTACAAATGGTGTGGGGAGTAAAACCGCTATTGGTACTAGGATTACCTTCCACTGGTCAGACATTTCAAGCTGCGATTAATGTGGCTCAGGAGCTTAAGTTACTGTCTGAGGGAGATTTAGTAGTGATGACTGCTGGCACACTCCAGGGAATTTCCGGCTCTACAGATTTGATTAAGGTAGAAGTGGTGACGGCAGTACTAGGTCACGGTATTGGACTAGGACAAGGTTTAGTGAGTGGTCGCGCACGGGTGGCTAATACTGGGATGGATGTTAGTAACTTTAATCCGGGAGATATATTAGTTGCACCGCGCACGAGTGCTGATTTTGTTGAGGCTATTCGGAAAGCTGCCGGGATTATTACGGAAGAGGAAAGTCTCACAAGTCACGCGGCAGTGATTGGCTTACGTCTCGGTGTGCCAGTTATTGTTGGTGTGAAGCAAGCAACGCAGGTGATTAGAGATGGGGCAATTATAACGCTGGATCTGCAACGAGGTTTGATTTACTCTGGGGCAGTGAGAACTCCTTAGAAGTGTGACGACTCTCACCGCTACATTGCTTGCAATGTAGCGGGAGCATCTAACCTCGCAGCTAGAATTTGCTGATTCACAGGTCTGGTATTCCAGTAACCTCCACAGCCAGCAACGATCCGTCCAGACCGTTGTTTGTACAAGAAACCAAAGTTTTGTACAACCCAAGGTAATTGATTTTACGCAACCAACCTAACAGATAAAATCTGTATTTCTGGATGCAACCCCATATCAGTTTTCAAGGTTCAGTCTGTTGGCTTAGGATGAGAGTTTTCCGGTCTTCGACTCCAACAGTAGACTACTGACTCGATCTCTTTAATTATACCCCGAAATCCTTGCTACACAAAGGTTTTAAACTATGAAGATTACAAAAAGATTGGTAAATACAAGGGTATCGAACCCTTGTATTTACCCCGGACTACCCCCATCCCGCCAATTGGAGTACCAATGTGGCGGGAGTACCCCGGAGGCTTAGATGGAATGGGGAAGAAGCAGGGGGCAAGGGGGAGAATAATAATTTTATCTCTTTCCCCTCTGAATCCCTGCCCCCGCCCCTCTGCCTCTTTTCGATACCCAATGCCCAATTCCCAATTCCCTAAATTAAACAGTTGCGATCGCAACTCCAAGCCATGCAGCAAAGTTTCTCTGTTGTGTGGAGTTAGGATGGTCAACAGATTTTACCTGATATCGAGTGGGATGTGGTGACGCGAGGGTAATGGAATAAGTACGCAGTTCGTCTTGGTGGAAAGCTGTGACTTGGATGGTATCAATTGGTTGGTAATCTTTCAGGCGATCGCTTAAACTACCCGCCGTTACTTTAATCCCATCAATTGCTAACAACTCATCACCTGCATCAATTCCCCCTATTTGTGCAGGTGAATCAGTTTCTACAAACTTAATCATCTCTCGCCCATTTTCCGTACTTATTCTCACGCCCAAGTAAGGTTCTTCCTGCTGTTCAGTTACCAACTGCAAGCCAAAGGGTTCTAAATACTGATTAAAAGGCAAATCATCAATACTATCAATGTATCGTTTAAAGAAATCAGTCAAATCGATTCCGGCAACAGATTCTATAACTTCTTGCAATTGTTCTGGGGTATAGCCAATTTCATCTTTGCCAAATTGCTGCCACATTTTCAGCATCACGTCATCGAGGGAACGCTGATTGTCGTGAGTCGAGCGAATCAGTAAATCCAGCAACAACGATACCATTTCTCCTTTTAAGTAGTAAGAAATTTGGGAATTACCGCTATTAGCATCGGGGCGATAGAGTTTAATCCAGGCATCAAAACTCGACTCAGAAACGGGTTGTACTTTGCGCCCCGGTGTCGTTTCATATCTGGTAATTTCTTTACTCAAGTTATTCAAATACGACTTAACATCATAAATTCCTGCCCGCAAAGGAATTAACAAATCATAGTAACTAGTAGTCCCCTCACAAAACCACAATGATGGTGTGTAGTTTTCTTGGTCGTAATCAAAAACCTCTAAAGCCTTTGGGCGAATTCGTTTGACATTCCACAAGTGAAAAAACTCATGCGCAACTAATTGGAGAAAGCGATCGTATTTTTCCTGAGTGCGAAATCCAAAACGTTGGTAAATTAACGAGCAAGAGTCTTTATGCTCCAAACCGCCAAAAGCTTGGCTAAATAAATGTAGCAAAAACACATATCGTTCATAAGGTAAACCGCCGAACATCTGCGCTTCTACCTGAATAATTTTTTGGATATCAGCAATCAACTGCTGAACTTGGTAATTACCTTGTCCCCAAATTGCCAATTCATGGGGTTTTCCCAAGACTTCAAATTTATACAATTGGTGGCAACCAATCTCAAAGGGAGTATCCACCAGAGTATCAAAATCGCCAGCCAAGAAAGTATTTGTTTCTTTACCAACAGGAGGTAGAGCAGTAGTTACCTGCCATTGGGGTGGGGTGGTACGATGGTGACGCGAATGGGTAACTTATCCCAGCCCGGTATTCTAAAAAATAGTGCCGCACCATTGAAATAACCGTGGGTGCCATCTAAGTGATTTGTCCGTACTGATAGCTCATTGGCAAAAATGCGGTAACGTACAGTTAATTCTGAAACACCCGTTTTGTCTACCTGCCAGTGATTTTTACTGATTTTCCGCCAAGGTAAAGGCTTATCCTCTGCAAAAGCCCCAAAATCCTGTAAATTCTTAGCGTATTCCCGGACTAAGTAGGAACCAGGTGTCCATACTGGCAATTTTAAATCGAGAATCGGTGAGGGATGATTGATAAGGCGTAAAGTCACCTCAAATAGATGATTTTCTGGTTGGGACATTGCCACCAGGTAATGAATTGTTGGCCCAGTTTCCTCGACGTAGGTATTGGGACGAGTTGCTGTTGCTTCAGTCATCTTATTTGCTGAGGTAATTGTAATTGTTGATGGGCTATACCCCGCTGCGATCGCGGCGCATTTCGTAGAGAAGAAAGTAATTTAGTAGTTAAGACCCCACGGATAAATCCGTCTGCTCTCAAATAAAGATTACAGTTTATTTCTTTTGCATAATTAATATATTACTTATGCATTGTACATAATTACTACATACAATTTGGGTATTTCAGCCATGTTTAGCAGTCTGCGATGTCTACGACAGACTACGTCAACGCAGCAAAATCTTCTGATGTTTGGTTTCCCCTCCCGTAGAGACGCGATTAATCGCGTCTCTACCTATTCCCTTGCTCATCTGTAGAGTAAAACTGTTGGGCATAAAAACGGGCATAGCGTCCTTCTTGAGACAGGAGGGAGGTGTGAGTACCAGTTTCAACTAACTGTCCTTGTTCTAATACGAGAATACAGTCAGCCCTACGAACGCTGCTCAAGCGATGGGCGATAATAAACACAGTGCGATTTTGCATGACTCGCTCGATCGCGTCTTGAACGAGTGCTTCTGATTCCGAATCTAAGGCAGAAGTGGCTTCATCCAAGATGAGAATTCGAGGATCGTTGACAATCGCTCTAGCGATCGCTAATCTTTGGCGTTGTCCTCCAGATAGGTTAACTCCCCGCTCACCGACCCAGCTATGATAACCTTGGGAAAATTGGGTGATAAAGGAGTGAGCGTTGGCAATCTTTCCCGCTTCTTCAATTGCTGCTAAATCTAATTCTTCCTGACCATAACCAATATTTGCAGCGATCGTTCCTGAAAAAAGAGTAACGTCTTGGGGAACAATGCCAATTTGACGGCGCAAGCTAGTGAGTGTGACATCGCGAATATCAATATCATCAATCAGAATTTCACCCGCCTGGGGGTCATAGAAGCGAAGTAAAAGGTTAATTAATGTCGATTTCCCTGCCCCAGAAGAACCAACCAAGGCGATGACATTGCCAGGAGAAGCGTGCAGACAGAGATCCTTAAGAACTGGCTGGCCGGGATTGTAGGCGAAATTGACATGACGATACTCTACCTTGCCAGCAACTCGCGGTAGTTCTCTCGCATTCGATTTTTCGCTTAAATTAGGCTGCTTCGCCATCAATTCAAAGATGCGTTCTACAGAAGCCTCAGTCTGTTTGTACTCGTTATAATTGCTAATTAACAGGTCGATTGGCTGAATCAGTAAAGCCACAGCAGCTAAGAAACTGATAAATCCTTGAGATGTTAGCTGATTCTGAGAAATCTGCCATCCTCCCAATAAAAACAGCAGCATAATACTAACTGCTTCTAAAAAACCAACAACGGGAAACTGAATAGATTTGAGTTGTAAAGCGCGATACTTAGCTTGGCGATTGCGTTCTGCTTCCTGATTAAATCGCTTAACTTCATACCCTTGCGCCGCAAAAGCTTGAACGACGCGAATCCCACTAAATACTTCAGTGAGTAGCGCCGACAAATTGGAAACCTGATTTTGACTCTGGCGAGATAGCAGAAGTAATCGCTGACCAAATTGCCCGATTAACCAAGCCATCAAGGGAGCCAAAATCAAGCCAGCAAGGGTGAGTGGCCAATTCAGGTAGAGCATGTAAATGGGAATCGCAATTAACTGCAAGAGATTGGAAAGAAACTGATGGGATAACTTATCCACAATCTCGCCGACGCGATCGATATCTTCAGTCAGCCGATAAGTGAGATCGCCCGTCTGTGTGGTTTCAAAATAATCCAATCCAAGTTTGTGCAAGTGGGCGTAGACTCGCTTACGCAAGTTTAAAACCATTTCCAGAGCGGCAGCGATCATAAAGACATTCTGCCCGTATTGACAAAGCCCTCGAACCAAAAATACCAAAGTAGCTAGTCCGAGCCAATAGGCAATCTGGTTAACATCTCCCTGACCGACCAAAAAAGCGACCTGACCTGCTATGTAGGGCAGTGCTAAGGTGAGCAACACAAATCCTAAGATACAAGCAAATCCCCGAACTAACAGCGGCCATTGGGGCCATAGATAAGGTAACAGTTGCCAGTAGCTAGAGCGGACTTTCATATTTCAATTGTGTATTGTTATCCTTACCTTCATTATTGGGCGTTGCTGAATCGAGGTATGAACTTGAATGTAGAGACGTAAAATTTTTCGTCTCTACAAGGATTTTTCACCGCAATGCACAATCGTTTTCATCCCGCAATCAGCAACGCCATTATTGAAATTTAGAAGCAGCAATTTTGTCAGAATTCAGGTGAATTCTGACAAAATTTCAACTCACTTTCTCCTAGCTACGGTGTAAACACAAATATCGCCAGCATCGGTTTTCCCTCTTCTAACTCGATAAATACCCAAATTTTGGGAGACTAGAAACTCTACTTCTTGCCAGAATTTAAAGGTTAGGGCAACGAAACCAAGTTTCAGATGAAGTTTCTAGACTTGTATGTACACCGTAGCTTTCTCCTAGAGAGGTCAGCAGAAAGCGGGCTATTCTTTCAGATGCACCGACCGAGCCAAATCGCTCAGGGCCATTTTCTTGGCACTTAGCGAGGTAGTCTACATCTTGTAAAGTCTCGACTACTCGTTGAGCCGCTTGTTTGAGAATCTCAGGGGTTGCTGGCCCAGTGCCGATGGTTTGGGCGGAAATGCCTAATAATCGGGTTTGCGCCTCTGCAAATTGATAGGTAAATTGAGGCCCTTGTCCAGGAATTTGGATGATTGGTTTACCGATCGCCACTGCTAAATCCACTGCTAACCCTGCCATGCCAATGACAAGGTTAGAGTAAGATAAGATATCACTGAAAGCATCTGAGTAACATCTCACTTCCACAAGTGGTAACTCCTCAGCAGAACTTCCTGGAAGAGAGTAGGTGAGTATGCCTTGAGTCAGCTGCCAACCTTGACTTTTAGCAATGTCGTCTAGTTGTTCCATCAAATTTGGTATCAAGGCGGCGCGAAACTGGAATCCTGACTCAGGCATCACCTTGGCAATTTGTATCACCAGTTGCAACTGCAAACAGAAATTTCGTGCTGCTTCCGGCATCCGCGATCCTGGCAAAAGAGCGATCGTCGGAATGTCCGGTTTCAAGTACAAGTTTTTGCCAACGGGGACGAGCCGATCTAAAGCTGGAATCCCACCAAACTGAGCTTTAGCTATACCTTGCCGTTTGAGGTCAGAAGTTGTATAAGAATCTCTGGTGAAAACTGCCAGACATCGAGAAGAATTCAGATTGTGCCATAGCAGAGGATTGAGACGCAATCGCCCTTCATAGAGGGCAGAAAGACAAGAGATAAACGAGACAAAAGGGCGATTTGTTAAGTAAGCAAATGTCTGGGAGACAAAATCTCCAGTAGCCATAATCAAATCGCAGCTAGAAGCATACTGCAACACCGCTTGTAACTGTCGCCACGTCAACCCAATCAATCCTGATTGAAAATCTTTGAGCAAATAAAGGCGCTTCATGTAAAAGAATCCGCCAGAGGGCATTATTTGTGTAGGCCCAATAATGGGAATGTCTAAGCTGCGGTAAGCTTTTCCTTCCCCCACAATCGGCATTGCCGCCATCTCAACAGAAGGACACAATTGGCGCAGAGTCTGAATAACATGAGAGGTGTGGTTGTCCTCTCCGTGGCCGTTACTGATGAACAAGATTCGTTTAGAAGGCATCTATCTTGGTGTTTGGATAGGTCTAAAATGCTTGCTTGGTAAGAAGATTTTAAATCTACATTAGGTCAGTAGGGCAAGAGAGTAAAAGAGAATGGGGACTGAGGATTTCTATACCCGTATCTTGAACATCCATCCACAGCTAAATACAGCCAGCCACATATCTGGCGTAATTTTAGTTAAATAGGACTTACGCAATAACGAATCGCAGAGGCAATAGAGTTGCCAGTGCGCCCTTGCGGTTCCCCGACTTGTAGCAACTGGCGCGACACGGAGAAATCAGAGTTTGAGATATATTTTGTGTAAGTCCTATTAAAAACAGGACTTACGCAAAATCATGAAAAAACGAACCGCAAAGGACGCAAAGGACACAAAGAAATAAGAGTTTCAGAGAGTTTTTGCGTAAGTCTTAAAAAAGTATAAATATTCAATGCAGTTAAAACCGCACTAATCGCTTAATCTGAGTATTCAAGTGACTTAGCTTTACGCTTACCAGAAAATTTAGCTTAAACTGCAATGTTACCTCTCGCCCTTGCCGTTGGGAGGCGACGGGATGGCAGTCGCTCATGGGGGAAACCCCCAAGTTCATATCATGTTGCCTAATTAGTCGAATAAAAAGACCACTAAGAGGTTTTACTACGCAAAACCGTCCCTCTCCGAGTCGGAGAGGGACAGACTTGAACTTTAGTTCAAGGCAGGGAGAGGTTCGTCGAACTCACATTTCATTAGAGTCTTGAAGAAGGCAGAAGGCAGAGGGCAGAGGGCAGAAGGAACTTTTTCGTTGGGGATTCAGACCCCAACCAATTGTAAGCACCGTATAGACGGTGGGGTTTTATACCCAAGTTCCCTTCAGTCACAGGCAGAGGGAGGAGGCAGTATTCCCTTCTGCCTTCTGCCTCCTGCCCTCTGCCTTTCTTGATAAAAGAGCGCTAATAAGCAAGTCAACCGAAGCCTATTGTCGGTTGACTTATATTTAATGCCAAAATTTGTATCGCTGAATAAATAAAGCAATCACACTTTGCCAGCCAAGTTAATCAACTGTTTGAAGTTCACAAGATAATTGATGTTATTGGCGCTATCAATCTTAATCCACCCTTTTTCATGCAATTTTTCCATGATTTTGGTGGTTTCATCAACACCAATTTCTGTCACCTCTGCTAAATCTTTAAAGGGAACGTTAAAAATTTCTCTTCCTAAGTCTGATTCCTGACCATAGCTTTCACCTAAAGTCACTAGAGTATGGGCGAGTTTGACTGCTGGTGGTGAAGACCGCATTTGTAAGCGCTGGTTAATTTGCCGCAATCGCCGCACCATCAGTTGCAACATCCGGTGATGTAACTGCGGGTCTTTAAACAATATTTGAATAAAACGCTCTCTGGAGATACTAAGCAACTTTACGGGTGAAAGGGCAATGACATCGGTTGAGCGTGGAGATTCATCTAAAATTGCCATTTCTCCAAAAAAATCGCCACGACCAAAAATTGCCAAAGCTACTGAATCTTCCCCGACGGTACGCCGGACTTTGACCCAACCAGAAACCACGAAGTAAACGGCATTACCCCAGGCATCTTCCATCACAACGGCTCGCCCAGATGGATATTCATGTTCAATTGCAACGTTGAGCAGCCATTCCAAGGTCTGTGGGTTGGCTGTACTCATTAAGGGGAAAAGTTCACTAAAAACCTCAGTTAGCATGAAATATTTGCAACAAATGGATTTAAGAGCGGGAAACTAACTTGGCTACTATAAGTTTGTTTAAACCGTAATCTTACTCAGAATACGATCGCAAAATTTGTGTTTATTTGATCTGAACCTCTAAGGTTTATCGGTCTAGAATTCTATTACAACATAACAATTATGTATGCGCTCGAAATCAGCGGTTTCACTGACAGACTTATGATTTGCTGTTTGTTGGTGGATTACTATCTAGTGCCAGTATTTTGATCTGTTGGTCTAAATTTTTCACTAATTGATTCAGGGCTACTATTGCCTCTGATTGCTGAGAGTCAAGGCTGGAATTTAGTAAAAGCCGTTCTTGTAGTTCGTGTAACTTGAAACTTAGTTGCTGAGAAATTCCTAAAGCATCGCGGCTCAGGCGCGTCAATTGTTGTTGTTGATAGAATTTTAATGCTGCTCCCCGTAAGACTTGGAGTGTTGCCTCTTCGCCATAAATTCCTCGCATGATTCGCAAGCGTAATAATAAGCGATTTTTTTGATATATGTATTCCTGCTCTACCTGTTTTGGTTCTGTAACCGTGGTCAGAGGTAAGGAAGCAAATCGCTTTAATTCATTCAGTACTCCTTGGAAAACAGAGAGTGGCAGTTTGTCTAATACAGACTGTAAGATTCCATTGTCACTCCATAGTATCCTGCCTTCGTAAGCTTGTCTTTCTAAATACAGGCGACCAATTCCCCCACCCAAAATTCGCCCTAGTAGTTCTTCTAGTAATTTTTTGGGTGGTAGTGTTGGCAGTAACTCAATAGGACTAAGTAGTTCGGGAACTTGTGTCGGCAAAATAGGTAAATTGTTTGGTGCTGCTGCAACGGATATCTCGTCCTCTTGAATTCTCGTAGTTTGAGATGATTGATCTAGCTCTGGGATAGGAGTCAAGTCTACGCGTTGCCCAGAATGTTGACGATTTTGTGTCTGAAACGCCATCAATATTGGTTTCTGATTTGATTCTGAGTCGGCATCTAGGGAGGAAATAGGTTTGTCAGCATTTTGTTGGGGAGAATCTGCTGTTGATTGATGCATAAGTTTTGCATCAAGCTGGGATGTATTTTTATGGTTGAGGTAGGCTGATAGGATTCTGCGGTGAGCGTCGGCTGCGATCGCTTCAATCACCATTGTGCAATTGATATAAGACAAAATGCGACCAACATAATCTAGTGCTTCACTATCTTGTGGATGAACCATACCTAGCAAGAGGTTTTTGTCTTCTAATCCAAAGGGCAAAATCTGGTGGTAGAGGCAAGCTTCAAAGGACAAAAGATTATCAATTAGTTGGAATATCTGCTCGCGTTCCTCTTGTTCTTCCCACCTATCTTGAGCGGCAGTTAGCATTTGCTGTCCATTTGCTGCGGTATTATTTAGTTCGCCCTCTGAAGACAACATAGGTTTGATTGCGTAGTGTTTATTTATATTTTGCCTCTAGTTTAGTAGGTAGTTAATAAAGATACTTTGTAAAATTGTTAAATTTTAAATTATATCTACTTAAGTAGACGTAAGTAGAAAATGAATTTTAGATAAAAGATTAGGGAATTGGGCATTGGGCATTGGTTATTTATTAATTCTTCTCCGTTATCTTCCCCTGCTCCCTGCTCCCTGCTCCCTGCTCCCTCCCTCTGCCTCCCGATTTACCTTGTCTTCCACCGCCTGAATTGGCTACTCTTGGGTTCTTAAGGCTTGGGCAGCAAGATAAATTTTTGTCCATTCGCCTAATACTTGATGGGTTTTGAGTTTTAACTGTTGGGCTGTTGCTTCTATTGAGTTACCCGCTTTCCGCAAATCTAGAATCTGCCGTCCTAGAGGAGTCAATTTTTCATCAAGTTGTTGCCATTGGCTTTGCATTAAGCCTAAGTTATGTTCTTGCAAGGAAATCGAGAGCCAACTGTCTACTAGCTCTGGTTTCCCCTTGAGGGCAAAAACACGCACGGCGTGATAACTAATTTTTTCTCGTAGACGGTAGACTTCTTTAGTCTGCTTATTCAGTTTTTGGGCAATATCTTCCTGGGATTTGCCTTGCAAATACAGACGTAACCACTCGACTGCTTCTGTACCTAGATTTTCTTGTAAATAATTTTCAAATTCTTTTTGGACTGACTGACGCAGTGCAAGTTGTTCTTCTAGTTGTTGTGTTTCTTGATATTCTGCGATCGCCTGACTATCGACTAAGTTAACTCGATTATCACTGTCGTCGGTGAGAACTTCCTCCGAAACCAGTCTAATCAAGTCACGGCTCGGCACTTGGGTTAAGCCACCGCGCTGAGTGCGACGCAAGTAATTTACAAACCGATAAGCTAATAGGGGTTGATTGCGTACTGGTCGCAGACAATATTCTTCTATGCTGGCAAATAGCAGAGCATCTCCCAATCGTCGATCGGTTGTATATTTGGCAAGGTCAGCCATTTGTTGCTGCATATAGGCATCAGTTTGCAGTAATTCTTGGAGTACTTCTTGCAATACATCCATGACACTGCGCTGGCGATCGCGGCTGAGGGAAACCCAAGTCTGAATCTTATTCCGTAATGTCACTAAACTACCCAGTCGCATTATCAAGTTGCGATAAGCACGTTCTCGCCCAAATCCTAAGTAGCGTTGACGTAAAATCCTCCAGCGATATTCCATCGCTTGTTTAGCGATATCTAGTTCTTTAGGGTTCAACAGATCAAACCGTTTTGAGTCAGATCCTAAAAGCCAGAGAATAATACTTTGTCTAGCAGTCTCATTTTGCTCTGGACATTCAGCAGCCAAGCGCTTTTGCCAATCTAGAGCCAGTTTTTCTACATCCTTTGTCATAGCGAGATTGCGCTCCTCGAAACTCAATTTTGAAGTTTGCATCACAACCCCCACATTTATCTCACCTAATTGTTGAACTGGCAGCTGCCCCTAATTTCATGAAACTCATGAAAATATCTCAGTGATTCCACTTTTATTACGTCTTAATTCACTAAAATTATGCAAAAACTTTTACATTGGTGTTTTGCTGTTAATTACAAAATACCCCCAACCCTTATCTGTGATACGTTTTGGACAATTCTGTTATTTTTAACTTTTTGTAAAGTTATGTTTTTTAAATGAGAACAAAAATCTGTCTGGAGTTGTGAGAATAGACTTTTGCATGGATAGGGGTTAGGGAAATCTGATATTTTGTACCCAAGCCGAGGAACGAATCTAATTTAACTCAATATTAGACTTTATTTTACCTGTATAAGTTTCAAGACTCTAAAATGCAATCTGTTGTTAAATTTCAATCCGCTTGGTGTTAATGCTATTTTTCCCTGAAAATAACCCAAACTTTCTTAAAATGGGTTTAATTTCCTCATTTTTAACCGATTCGGCGGAATTTCCCACCCTCAGCCATAGCAGGGTGGGGATGTAGAAACCCCGCCCGATAACGTTGTAGGGCGGGGTAGTTAATGAATGCTTAGGGAGGGACAAACCTTAGCAAAATGTATTAAGTGAAATTTTGTAATATATTTTGATTTAATTAAGTGTATATACGTGAATTAGCCTTTAAAAGGATGTTTGGTAGGTTGTGATATCAAATTTTAATTTTTAAACTATCTTCACCTATAACTATGCCTCTAATATTGGCAAGTTATTCTTAAAACCTTGATATTGCTAAAAATGAATAGTCAACAGTCAATATTGATTTTGACTATTGACTCTGACGGTTGCTTTCCCTCTACTTCAAAATTCAATTTATAAAAAATCTAAAAACAGAAAAGTTTGCAACCCAAAAGCTTTAATGGTTAGAAGCCTGACAAGAGACTTCTCAATAAATTCCTTTGTGGGGATTCTTCGTTTGGAATTCCCCCGCAGAGGCTTGAATCTATCGACTATTTGACGATCTGACAATGGGGTTTTCTAGAGATTCTCGATACTGTTGGACTTGTTCTGTGTAAGCAATTGGTAAAACAGCTTCGACGTTTTCATGGGGACGAGCAATAATCACCCAGGATTCTAGGGTACCGCCATATACATTTTCTGCGGCTTCAACACCAGCAGCCATAGCTGCTTTTACCTCAGAAACATCACCACGAATATTAACTGTAAAACGGGCGCTACCCACTCTGATGTATCCAACGAGGGTGACTCGACCAGCTTTTACCATAGCATCTGCTGCTGCTAGCACCGCAGGGAAACCTTTCGTTTCAAGTGCTCCAACTGCCTGTAATGACATTATTAATCTCCTGTATGAATAAACGATATGGGGCTACAAGGTAATTGCACGAAGCTTCGCTACAGATTTTGATAGCAAAATTGCTTAGAAGATACGGAAAGGTTCTGATTCTTCAGTGAAATGGATTGGTAATATGGTTTCCACGTTTTCCGGGGGATTAGGAACAATATAGTGGGTGATTACTGTACCAACTTTGACTTGCTCTCCAGCTTCGATTCCCGCTTCAACAGCTTTTTTTACCTCAGCAACGTGTCCCCGGACGGCGACCAACAAACGAGCGCTTTCGGCTTGACCATAATACACAATTGTGACTGCGGCAGCTTTGACCATTGCATCTGCTGCTGCTAAGACACTAGGAAAACCTAAAGTTTCAATTACGCCAACCGCCATTGGCATGGCATTAGCTCCTGGATTAAGGGATAGGCGATATCAATTGTACGTGTCTTTAGTCCCAATTTTGACATTTTGGAAAACTTTCTTTGGTGGAGTGGGGAGTGGGGAGTGTTTTAATCGTCTATATGTCTAAAAATATTTTTGTGGATTGGTTTGTGTAATTTTGTTGTTTAACAAAAATAGCGATCGCTGGAAGCAAGTTAGTACGATAAACTGAAATTTATGTTTCCGAATTTTCTTCCTAAAGCAGCTGGGCAACTGACTGAATCTGCCTCCATCGCACTAGCTCAGAGTATTCAAACTGCTGCGATCGCTACTCCTTTAATTAATCAAGCAGTTACCACAACCTATGTCTTGCAAGGGAGTGGTGGAACTCCTATTTTATTGATTCACGGTTTTGACAGTTCTGTGCTAGAATTCAGGCGGCTTTTGCCACTGCTTTCTCAGGATAATGAAACTTGGGCTGCGGATTTGTTGGGTTTTGGGTTTACAGATAGACTTTCAGGAATTGCTTATAGCCCAGATGCCATTAAAACCCATCTTTATTATTTCTGGAAAAGCTTAATTAACCAACCTGTAATTTTGGTGGGCGCTTCGATGGGGGGTGCAACGGCGATTGATTTGACGCTGACTTACCCGGAAGTAGTAAAAAAGCTGGTATTAATTGACAGTGCAGGGTTGGCGGGTGGTTCACCGTTAAGTAAAGTAATGTTTCCCCCGTTAGATTATTTAGCAACTCGATTTTTGAGTAATCTGAAAGTGCGCGATCGCGTTTCTCGCATAGGATATAAAAATCAAAGTTTCGCGTCTGCGGATGCTCTATGTTGTGGCGCATTACATCTACAAATGCCCAGTTGGAATCAAGCTTTGATTGCTTTTACCAAAAGTGGTGGTTATAGTGCTTTTAAATTAAATATATTATCAAAAATTGTGCAGCCAACACTAATTTTGTGGGGTGATTCTGATAAGATTTTGGGTACTCAGGATGCGATAAAATTTAAAAGCGCAATTCCCCATAGTACTCTCACCTGGATTCAAGATTGTGGTCATCTCCCTCACTTAGAACAACCACAAATCACCGCGCAGCATATTTTAAACTTTTGTAGTGAAGCGTAAATAAATTAAAGTTTGCGTAGGGGCAATTCATGAATTGCCCCTACGCAAACCAACCCCGTCCCGACAAGTTGTCTGACTCTAGTCAAGTAACCACATCTCATTAGAGCTATCAGGATACTCGTTTGGTTGATTTTGTGGTTGATTTTGAGCTAATGTTTCCGATGAACGATGTGATTTTTTATAGTTCAGTGGATTGTAATGGTCTTTTACTGGTTTGATAGCAGTAGTTTCTTTGACAACAAGTTTTTTAGAATTATCTTCTGCTGTTTGTTTTAAAGCATTAATTTCTTCTATAAGCTGGGAATTAGCTTCTGCTAGTTGCAGCGCTGTTTTCTTGGTTTCCTCAAGGTCTTTTGTTAACTGTTCCGCTAATAATTTTTGTTCCGAGGCTAATGTTTTTTGTTTAGATAGTTTTGATTGCAAATCAGCAATTTCTTGCCCTAGAGATGCTTCCTTTTCGTGGCTTTTTTCGAGATTTGTTGTCAATTCTTTGACAGTTGCTTCTAAATCAGCTTTAGTAGGACTTGTACGCCTAGTAGAATTTGGCTCAGGTGTTTGTGCTGATGATTCTTCATCAGATGAAGCTTGTTCTTCAGCAATTGCTTCTGCTGTAACTTCGATCGCAGATTCTCCTTCTGGGGGTGTAAATTTTTGCGCCTCTTCTTGTAATAAGTCAGAGAGACTTTGTTTCCTAGCCATTATTATTTTCTCCAATCACGCTGTAATTCATCAGCCGCACGACGGTAGTCTAACTCCGCCTCTCGTGCATTGCTTCCTCGCCATTGAACGATTGCTACACCCTCAAGTGCTGCTCGTTCGTGAGCTTTATAGGCACGGATAAAGGTATTAAAAGCCGGAATACCTAGCCGACCTAGAGTGTTTTTTGCTTCTAGTGCTTCCCCGATACTGCGCGTATCGACTTTGGTAAGCAGTACCCGATGAGGGGTTCCCACAGGGATAACGACTTCCTTGACTGTTTCCACTAGGATAGCTAAATCCATTGCGGATGGGGGTGTAGGCAAAACTAGATAATCTGCGATCGCAACTACCGCCACTAATGCTTCAGAGCGCAGCGCGGGAGGTGTATCCACCACTACTAAATCGTAACCTGTTATCTTTCCTAAATTACTTAAAAGTGTGGGATCTGTCTCTTGAGATAAATCAAATCCCATTCCCTGCTGACTGCGCCCAAACCACCAACTGGCAGAACCTTGAATATCTGCATCAATCAGTAACACCTTTTTTTTCTTCGCAAAGTTTGCAGCCAGATTGACTGCGGTAGTCGTTTTACCGACTCCTCCTTTACCGTTGAGAATAGCGATGATTTTTGGCACTGCTTTAGCAAGGATTAGGGAGTGGAGAGTGGGGAGTGGGGAGTGGGGAAGAAATCTTTTTCATGTTTGGTTGTGAGATTTTTTGATCGTGGGCTGACTTGAAAGAGTTTTGAGTACTGAATTAATTATTAGGAGTGATTAGTTATTATCCTTTTCTTTTCTCACTTTCTATTGCCCACTCCCTACTCCCTACTCCCCACTAGATGAATATAGCGCTTTGTGTGTCCCTAAATAACATGAAAACTCGTAACAATAAAATTCAGAAGCCATTAAATCTACAAACTACTATGACAACAACTTACAATCTGCCTGATGGGCCTCAAATGCCGCGCTGGTTGAGGATGATCAAGTTTATTGGTCAGCCAGTGAAATATGTCGATGATTTTGCCAAAATCTATGGTGATACTTTCACGATCAGGAACAGTCGTAGCGATAACCATCTTGTGTATTTTAGTCAACCCCAAGCGCTGGAGCAGATTTTTACTGCTGATTCGAGCCACTTTGAGGTCGGCAGGGGGAACATAGGATTAAGATTTTTACTTGGCGATCGCTCCTTCATGTTATCAGATGGCGATCGCCACCAGCGCCAACGGCAACTATTAGCTCCCCCCTTTCATGGCGAAAGGATGCGGGCTTATGGTGAGGATATCCAGGAAATAACCCAACAGGTGAGTCATGAATGGCAAATTGGCAAGCCTTTTAATATCCGTGAGTCGATGCAAGAAATTACCTTGCGTGTTATTCTACGGGTTGTATTTGGTTTGGATGAGGGAGAACTTTTTGAGGAACTGAGGCGATCGCTAAGTGACTTACTAGACTTCATAAGTTCGCCTTTAATGTCCAGCGCCTTCTTTTTCCGCTTCATGCAAAAAGATTTCGGTGCGTGGAGTCCGTGGGGTAGGATTCTGCAACAACGGCAAAAAATTGATCGACTTATTTATACTTTGCTTCGAGAACGTCGCGCCCAAGTCGCTCAAAATCGCCAAGATATTCTAAGTTTGATGATGGCTGCTCGTTATGACGATGGTCAAGGTATGTCAGATGAAGAATTACACGACGAGTTAATGACACTGCTAGTTGCAGGACATGAAACTACCGCTTCTGCACTGACATGGGCTTTTTACTGGATTGACCATTTACCAGAGGTGCGGGAGAAGTTGGAACAGGAACTCAACACCATTGGAGTTAACCCCGATTTAAGTAGTGTGGCTAAATTGCCTTACTTGACAGCAGTTTGCCAAGAAACATTGCGAATTTACCCAATTGCGATGAATGCTTTTCTGCGAATTGTGAAAACCCCAATTACAATTATGGGCTACGAACTGCGAGAGGGAACGGCAATAATCCCCAGTATTTATTTAGCGCATCATCGAGAAGAAGTTTATCCACAATCTAAGCAATTCAAACCAGAACGCTTTTTAGAAAGACAATATTCACCCTATGAATATTTACCCTTTGGTGGTGGTAATCGTCGCTGTATTGGGATGGCATTTGCCCAGTATGAAATGAAAATTATCTTGGCTACTGTTTTGTCAGAATTTCAAGTGTCGCTGGTGAATAAACGTCCTGTGCATCCTGTGCGCCGTGGGTTAACATTAGCTGCACCAGCCGGAATGCGGATGGTTGCAACACCTCAAGTTAAACCTGCCAATATACCAACCCTAGTTTAATTGACTACCTTTAGTTTGTAGTAAGGACTTCAGTCCTTGTTTTCTAAGCACTAAAGTGCTTACTACAAACTATCAAAACTAGCTTAAGAAAATGCTAGTTAACTAGCCGCATGACATAATTAGGACTTATGCAAAAACTCTGTAAAACTATTATTTCTTTGTGCCCTTTGCGTCCTTTGCGGTTCGTTTTCCCCTGATTAGAGTATTTTCTTCCGTGTGAATACCGTTTTTGTAAAAGTGGGTTAGTAAATACAAACAATAAATCAGTTGATATAATTAATTTTTAGTAATCAGCGTAAATCCGTTAGCTGCTCCGAGAATTTTACTACCAGTTAAATTGATTTGTTGTAAAGCCCCATTGTCTAACAGCAAATAAGATTTATTAGATAACATTTTTTGTAAAAGTGGCATAGTTGCAGCAGTTACTTTGCAATCACTGTAAAAGTCTAAACTAGGACGCTCATAAGCAAAAGAAGTGTAAATTTGTGTTCCTGGTAAAACATTTGCTCGAATTAATGCTGCTACTGGTTTAACAGGAAAAGCTTCCTTTAATTCCCAAATCCAAGATTGCGAACTTACCAACAAAGCTAAAACTAAATACATCCCTGTAAATAACACTGGAATAAAGTTGCGATCGCGCTGTTTAACTAGCCATGCTGCGATGCCCATACTTACTGCTAAAACAATACTCATAACTATCAAAATAAGCTCTTTCTTCATCAGAAAGTAAATACAACCTGCTAAACCAGCAAGAGAAATAATAGCCAGGACTATTGTCCAAATTCGCACTCTAAAATGACCCTTATGCCAAACTTCGCTCAAATTAGCACCAATTGCCAAAGCTAAAAATGGATATATAGGCATGACATACCACGGCAGTTTAGTTTTCATCAAAGAAATAGTTCCTAAATAAAGAATTATGCCAATCATAATTAAGGAACCCCAAGGAGTATGACGTTTTTTCCAAGCTAGATAAAAGCCTCCCGGTGAAAATAATAGCCAAGGGAAACTATACTTAATTAATTCAATTAAATAGTACCAGGGAGGGCCAGTATGACCTTCAACAGATTGTGTAAGACGATTAAAGGTTTGTGCTTGAAAATTAACTTGTAAGAAATTTTCGCCATAATGTTGCCATTGAGCAACGAACCAAGCGATCGCAGGTATATTTCCTAAAAACAGTCCCACTAATAGATAGGGGCTGGTTAACAAAGCAAACTGCCGATCTGCAATGAGAAATAAACAAGCGATCGCTCCTAGTGGCAAAACCATCATTCCTTTAGTAAGAGTTATTAACCCCAGACAAAATCCCACACCTAAAGCATAACGGCGATTCTGATGTGCTTTTAGCAAACAAAACAACAACAGCAAGAAAAAGGTAATAGTTGCACCATCTAGCATTGCTAGCCGTCCATGACGCACTACAGGCAACATTGTCAGGTAAACTAAAGCGGCAAACACAGATGGTAGACTTTGGTTAAAAAGTAAACATCCCACCAAGTAAAGCAAAGGCACTCCCAAGGCAGTTAACACTGCACCCGGTAAGCGTGTTGTCCACTCATTCACACCTCCGATAGAGTAAGTCCAAGCAATTAGCAAGTGCATCAGGGGTGGCTTGTTATGATAAGGTTCACCTTCCAAGGTGGGGTAAAGCCAATGCATTGAACCAAGTGGGGCACGCCAAATTTCACGGGCAACCTGCGCCACAGTACCTTCATCCCAATCTCGTAAAGGGGAGTTTCCCAAACATATCAGCCATAAAACTAGAGATATTACCAGTAGACTAAATAACCATTCTTTTTCTCGGAATAGACGCATATCTCAAATCGGGATAATCATCTCAAAGAGTGTAAGGCGGTATTGTACCCCAGATTTTGCAATGGGAGTTTGGTTACTTTTTTAAAAGGGCATTTATTTTATATGGTGCGATCGCTTTTTGCGCTGGTTTAATATCGTTTATGATTGCTACTCAGGTGATTATTGCTTTTTTTATAATGCTAAAGTTTTGTATTTAAATTGATTTTTATCTGCTTCACAATTCATCAATTGTTACTAAACCGCCCTCGATAAACTATATGACAAGTTCATACCCATCAAGTAAAGCAGTTCCTAGTAAAGGTCGCTTTCCTATCGCAAGTACATTCACTTCCCGTTCTTCTCCATTCCAAATAATGTTACCTTGATGTACTGGCAAGATTACATTACTATTGTCAGCTAAATTTGCATACATTTCATACACGAAAGGTAAACCCAGTAGAGTAACTGCTGTTGGAGGCAGAGAAAGAAACTCTGTAAAACCTGTATCGATAACAAATTCAATAGTAAAATCTGGTTTATTTGTAAGTCGAAATATGATATTAACTGTTGCGCGTCCGTTCTTGACAATACCAGAAATCACCGATAATCGCGCTCCATGTCACCACTGAAGGAAACAGCGACTTTATAACCAATGCGAATACCAAAAAGTCGAGCTAATGGGTTTTTATGACGTAAATATCGTGCCGATTCTAAGCCTGTTTTATCAATTGCATATTCACCTGTTTCTATATTGATAATCACCATTTTACCGATGTTTTCTTCTCGTTCTACTTGTTGACGAATGCTATTTTCGTATAATTCTTTCGCGCGTCGTCCAACTTCTTCGCGGCTTAAAAGTATGCTTTGCACGTTCTTGCTCCTTGCTGTTATTTTTTCGCGTTTACAGTTCATGTTAAGGAATAGGTTGTCTTTGGGTTAGTCTTCGTTGAAATAAGACTCCACATCCATACGATCATGCAAAATACGAATAATATCGATAGTTTCATTGGTTTCCTGATAAAAGATCAAATGTCTTCCGATGTGGTACTTGCGATATCCTGAGCGAATATCATCACAAGTTCGTCCTCTGTGTGGCTCTCGTGCCAAGAGATGAAAGCAATCGTCCAAGATAGCAAGATAACGGTTTCTCTGCTCAGTTCCCCATGTTTTTTGGGTGTAGCGACCGATTGATAGCAAGTCTTGAGTAGCTAATTGAGTAAGGCGAAATGCTGACATGCGCTATTCACGGTCAAGTTCTGCAAGCAATCCTGAGAGAGAATAGTCAGCAAATCCGCTGTTTTCACCGTCTGTCAATGCTCGTTGTAAAGCGGCAAGTTTTATTTCTCGCTCTTCTAAAAGGCGCAGTCCCGCTCGAATCGCTTCACTGGCACTGGCAAAACGACCGCTTTCAACTTGATTGGCGATAAACGCTTCAAAATGCTCACCCAAGGTAACACTTGTATTTTTTTGCATACAATTTCCTCCTGTATAATACCAATATATAATATTTTTTGGTATTACTCCAGCGTAAACTTCAACCTAAAAAGAGCAATTGGTCACAAAGAAGATTGTCGGTCAAATATAACTTTGAGTCTCAAGCCCTAACAAAATGAAAGCGTTTCCGCTATAGATTGGGATTTGAAGCAGTTAATGAATATAGGAATCATATTTGATTTCTGAAAAAATATCGGTAGTCTTGTAGTGGACCCTCTTGGCTAAAATGTTGCAAAAAAATTGTAGGTTGGGTGGAGGCTTTGCGTAACCCAACATCCTGATATATATGTTGGGTTGCGCTCCGCTCCACCCAACCTACGTCTACGTCTTTCTCTGAAAAATGAATCAATTTCAGACTATAGCGATTTTCAGATGACTAAAATACATCTACAGCTTGGAGTCAGGAGTCAGAATATAAAGTTCTCCTGAATTCTGGCTTCTGACTCCCCAATAATCGGGCGTATTGCACCCAACTGAGAACCGCTATAATTCCGCAGCTAACACCCTACCTTGAACTGATTCAAACTCATCTTCTAGTAAATATAACTTGGCTTCATCATAGTTATTAGTGGAAAAGACAACTTTATAACCCTCTGCCGGATCATAAATCTGACAGTTATCTTCACTGTGGCAAAGCAATAAAAGAATATATGGAGGGGAATGACTTGGATCTATCCATACTTCCATAAATTCCCAGTTATTCTTCATTGGATCTTGTGGGGGAATAACGCGGTATTCGTCGGGAGCATTAGACATATTCAAACAAAAAAACGGTAGAGCAATTAATACTCTACCGTTTTTTAATTTGGGATTTAATCTAAAAATCCCAAACCCTAAATCTTACTCAACACCTTGGGGTAACAATTCCCGGCGCTGTTGAGAACTAACTTGGACAATGCCATTTTCATCCACATCAACAACGGCAGTATCGCCATCTTTAATGCGACCAGACAGAATCTCTTCTGCTAAACTATCTTCTAACAGGCGCATAATTGCCCGACGTAATGGCCTCGCGCCGTAGCTGGGACTGTAACCTTCTTGGATCAAACGATCCTTGAAGCGGTCTGTGACTTCTAAGGTGATACCCTTTTCCGTCAGACGACCAAATACTTCCTTGAGCATAATTTCGGCGATTTGGGTCACTTCCGGCTTGTTCAACTGACGGAAGACGATAATTTCATCGAGTCGGTTGAGGAACTCTGGACGGAAGTACTGCTTGAGTTCTTCGTTCACCAAAGAGCGAATCCGGTTGTAAGTTGACTCGCTGGCATCTTCGGAGAATTCAAAGCCGATACCGCTACCGCCTTTTTCAATTACCTTAGAACCAATATTGGAAGTTAAAATCAGCAAGGTGTTCTTGAAGTCTACCGTGCGACCTTTGGCATCAGTTAACCGACCGTCTTCCAAAATTTGCAGCAACATGTTGAAGACATCGGGGTGTGCTTTTTCGATTTCGTCGAACAACACCACGGTGTAAGGACGCCGCCGCACGGCTTCGGTCAGCTGACCACCTTCGTTATAGCCAACATAACCTGGAGGGGAACCAATCAGTTTGCTGACGGTGTGACGCTCCATGTATTCGGACATATCTAAGCGGATCATCGCTTCTTCGGAACCGAAGAAGTAAGCAGCTAATGATTTCGCTAACTCGGTTTTACCTACACCAGTCGGTCCAGAGAAGACAAAGCTAGCTATGGGTCGGTTGGGATTTTTCAAACCGACACGAGCGCGACGAATTGCCCGTGAAACTGCTTTCACAGCTTCATCTTGACCAATTAAACGCTGATGCAAGGTGTCTTCCATGTGCAGCAGCTTTTCAGATTCAGATTCGGTGAGTTTGTTCACCGGTACCCCAGTCCAGGAAGCGACAATGTGAGCAATGTCTTCTTCTGTAACTACAGGTTCTTCACCTTCTGTACCAGTTGCATTGGTCTTGCTTTGAGCGATCGCGCGGATTTCGGCTTTGATTTCCATTTCGCGATCGCGCAGTTCCCCAGCTTTATCAAAGTCTTGGGAGCGCACCGCGTCATCTTTTTCTTTTAATATCTGACGCAGTTCTTTATCTAACTCCTTAGCTGCGGGTGGCAATTGGGAGTTAATCAAGCGCACTCTAGAACCAGCTTCATCAACTAAATCGATGGCTTTATCTGGGAGGAAGCGATCGCTAATGTAACGATCTGATAACTTCGCCGCCGCTACCAATGCTTCGTCGGAGATTTTCAATTTATGGTGTTGCTCGTAGCGTTCGCGCAGACCATATAAAATTTCAATTGTTTCATCAACTGTCGGTTCGCCAACCATCACTGGTTGGAAACGCCGCTCTAGGGCTGCATCTCGCTCGATGTGCTTTCGGTATTCATCTAAGGTTGTAGCGCCGATGCACTGCAACTCACCTCTGGCCAAAGCTGGCTTGAGGATATTTGCTGCGTCAATAGCACCTTCTGCTGCACCTGCACCAATTAAGGTGTGTACCTCATCAATCACGAGAATGACATTACCCGCCGAGCGGATTTCATCCATGATTTTTTTCAAACGTTCTTCAAATTCACCCCGGTATTTGGTTCCTGCTACGAGCAAACCAATATCCAGCGTTACTACACGTTTATCTTCGAGGATGTCAGGGACATCTTTAGTGGCAATGCGGGAAGCTAAACCTTCAGCGATCGCAGTCTTACCAACCCCTGGTTCCCCAATCAGCACTGGGTTATTTTTGGTTCGGCGACCCAATATCTGAATCACCCGCTCAATTTCCTTGGCGCGTCCCACTACTGGATCGAGCTTATTGTCGATCGCCATTTGGGTCAGGTTTGAACCAAATTCATCTAGAGTCGGGGTTTTTGTGCGCCCAGATGAGCCGCCTGGTGAAACTTCGGCAGTTTCTCCCAACATGCGGATAACTTGGGTTCTGACCTTAGATAGATCCACACCGAGGTTTTCTAGCACCCTGGCTGCGACACCTTCCCCTTCGCGGATTAGGCCCAACAGCAGATGCTCGGTGCCAATGTAGTTATGCCCCAGTTGGCGTGCTTCTTCTAGGGACAGTTCTAAAACTCGCTTTGCCCGTGGCGTAAACGGAATTTCCACGGCAACAAAGCCCGATCCCCGTCCTATAATTTTTTCAACTTCAATTCGGGCATCTTTGAGATTGACACCCATTGATTTCAGCACCTTGGCAGCCACTCCAGTGCCTTCGCCAATCAGACCCAAGAGGATCTGCTCGGTTCCGACAAAGTTGTGACCTAAACGGCGGGCCTCTTCTTGGGCCAGCATGATTACCTTAATGGCTTTTTCTGTGAAGCGCTCAAACATGGCTTTATCCCATCATCTGCGGTCGTGCCGGTATGCTGATTTTAGCACAGGCAAAGCTTTTAGATGCCTGTATAACAGATTATAGACATCCTGAAGCTATGACTTTAGTTGATGGGCTAATTGTTAACTATTGACTACTTTTATCTGGCTAGTGTACTGAGGAGCTTTAGTTCACCAGCGTTTTTGGGATTTATTACGAATAGTTGACTGCTTATATTTAAAGTTTATTCACTTAATCCCAAACACCTACTAATAGCATATAAATTTAGTACAATCAAGCACAAAAAAGTTTATATATGATTTAACTATGAGTTTTCTATTTCTAATAAAAATTTTAAATACAAATAAGCTCAACAAAATTACATTTTTTTGCTGAAGCCGATCGCAAGCCCGATTAAGATAATTCAAAATTTATCAACTTAAGTCCAAATCTTTTTAAACCTCGTTTTGAAAATGCTCCTCATTGCGTGTCTGCTGCAAGTATTGAGTCCGAGTTTCACGTTAGAACCATAACAAGACTAATCCCCAGCTACTTAGAAAGTAAGTGCCAAGAGGATTTGTCTAGGCGATCGCTAATTATGGTATACCAATTGTCTAAAGTCTTTTGAAATTTGGAGTGTTGTAAATCTGGAAGCCACAGGATTAAGGCATCTTCACCATTATCTTGGTAGTAGCCGCGCCGCCGTCCGGCTGTTTTGAAGCCAAATTTTTGATATAAAGATATTGCCGCCAAGTTGGAAGCTCGGACTTCGAGGGTAGCTCGCTCCATTTTGCGATCGCAAGCTGTCTTTATGAGTGAATATAGTAAAGCTGCACCCAAACCTTGACGGTGATATTGGGGATGAACTGCCAAAATTGTAATGTGGGCTTCGTCTAAAATTGACCAAAAGCAACCCATTCCTAGCAAACTTGTGCTGGTGGATGGGGAAAATAAACCGAGTAAATCGCTATTGGGACTATCCAATTCTCGTTTATAGCCCTCTAGAGTCCAAAGTCCACCAAAACAGGCTCGGTCGAGTTCTAGAATTGCACTGAGATGATCTGCTGTCAGTAATTTAATTTCTAAGTCTAATAAGATCACATTTATTGAATAAGATTACAAACCCTTTGTACACTGGGAATCGGGAGACGAACTCAAAGCCCGTAATTTGAATAAGGACAACTTTTATATTTATGGTATCGACTCACCCCTCTGGGGTTCAACATTCTGGAAGTCAATATTTACCTCAAAGGCGTGACATTAACGCGAATCCCTCGCCTAATCAAGAACTTTTACCCTTAACTGCTAGAGTTAATCATCATGATTCCCTAGAAATTGGTGGATGTGATGTCACAACCCTAGTAGAGCAGTTTGGTTCACCTCTATATATTTTAGATGAAGAAACCTTACGTTCGGCTTGTCAGCAATACCGAGATGCTTTTAAGCAATACTACAAGGGCGAATCTCAAGTATTGTACGCCTCAAAAGCTTGGAATTGTTTAGCAGTTTGTGCGATCGCAGGTTCTGTTGGACTAGGAATCGATGTAGTCTCCGGTGGCGAACTTTACACCGCCCTACAAGCAGGTGTTAGTCCCAATAAAATCTACCTCCACGGCAATAATAAATCTCGTGAAGAATTAGTTTTAGCGATCGCATCTGGTGTAACTATTGTGGCGGATAACTGGTATGAGTTGCATACCCTTGTGGAAATAGCCCAACCCAATCAACCAATCCGCATCATGTTGCGGCTAACTCCAGGTATTGAGTGCCACACTCACGAGTATATTCGTACGGGACACTTAGATAGCAAATTTGGCTTTGATCCCAACGATTTAGGTGAAGTGTTTACCTTTGTCAGTCAACAGCCTACCCTGAATTGCGTAGGGGTACACGCTCATATTGGTTCCCAAATTTTTGAGCGCCAACCACATCAAGATTTGGCTGCTGTGATGGTGCAATGGCTACGGGATGCTGGGAAGTATGGTTTAAATATTACTGAGTTAAACGTTGGTGGCGGTTTAGGGATTAAGTACACAGAATCAGACGATCCCCCAAGCATTGAAGAGTGGGTGAAGGCGATTTGTGAAGTTGTCCAAGAAGCTTGTGCAGCCGAAAATCTGCCTTTGCCGAAATTATTGAGTGAACCAGGGCGATCGCTAATTGCCACAGCTTGCGTTACTGCCTATACTATTGGTTCATCCAAAGTTATCCCAGAAATTCGTACCTACATAGCGATCGATGGGGGAATGTCTGATAATCCCCGCCCAATTACTTACCAATCAGTTTATCGAGCAGTCGTTGCCAATAAAATGTCTTCTCCTTTAAGCCAAACAGTCACAATTGCAGGTAAACATTGTGAATCAGGGGATATTCTGATTAAAAATGCCCTACTCCCAAAGACTGAACCAGGAGATATTCTCGTAGTTATGGGAACTGGTGCTTACAATTACAGTATGGCATCTAACTACAACCGCTTGCCCCGACCGGCAGCAGTTGTGGTGGCAAATGGCGAAGCAAATTTAATTTTGCAACGTGAAACTTATCAAGACTTAATTCGACAAGATCGCCTACCAGAAAGGCTGAAAAGTCAAGAGTTAGGAGTTAAAGGTTAGGAGTAGAGACGCGATTAATCGCGTCTCTACAGGAGTTAGGAGAGACGAGATTAATCGAGTCTGTACTCCTAAATCATCATTGTAATTAGAGGCAAAAGTGTAATCCAGATGTCATGAGAGATTGGTGGAAGCAATGGCTGATAAACCTGGGATGGTCACAGTCCTTGCTACTTGGGACTCTGGATATTGTGTTAGTGCTGGCGCTGACGTACATGATACTAGTTATTATTAGCGAGCGGCGGACACTGTGGATGGTGCGGGGATTCATTATCCTAATGCTAGCCTCAGCACTAAGTAGCAAATTAGGACTACCTCTGCTAAATTTTGTACTGGAAAAGTTGGTGATTGGTTGTGCTGTGGCGATGGCAGTTGCCCTACAGTCAGAGTTTCGACGGTTTTTGGAACAATTGGGGCGGGGCGAATTCCGCCAGTTGTTTCAACCCGATCGGCTGGCAATCCCCAAATCTGATAGTGTAATTGATGAAATTGTTGAGGCTGTTAAAGAATTGTCAAAAAACCGCATTGGAGCTTTACTAATTGTGGAAACCACAGGGCCAATTGATGAGCGAGATTTTTCTGTGCCAGGAGTCAAGCTAAATGCGGAGGTTTCTAAAGAACTAATCCAGACAATTTTTCAGCCGAAAACTTTGTTACACGATGGGGCGACATTAATCCGTGGCTCACGGATCATATCATCGGGTATAATCTTACCACTTTCGGGACGCACAGCCTCGCGCCAGTTGGGAACACGCCACCGGGCGGCAATGGGAATTACTGAGCGGGTCGAAAATTGCATTTGTGTCGTTGTCTCTGAAGAAACGGGTTCTATTTCCTTGGCGGAACGGGGAACCCTAAATAGACCCCTGACGATTAAGAAGTTGAAAGAGTCATTAGAGGCTCTTTTGTCCCCAACTGTGGATAGGGAAGCTGTTGCTCCTGGTCTGCTGAGTTTTGTTCGTCGGATAGGTGGGAAGACACTAGCCCTGGTTTCACGTTTACTCAGATTACCATCGACCGCTTCTCGAGATAAAAAATGACAGGACAACAAACTAAACTGCAAGATTTGCCTACTGACTTAAAACGAGAACTATTGCCGCAGCACGTGGCGGTAATTATGGATGGTAATGGTCGATGGGCTAAACATCAGGGTCTACCCCGGATTATGGGTCATAAGCGAGGAGTAGATGCTCTCAAGGATTTACTTCGCTGTTGTCAAGATTGGGGAATTCAAGCACTGACAGCTTATGCTTTTTCAACGGAGAACTGGAAAAGACCGCAGGAAGAAGTGGATTTTTTGATGACTCTGTTTCAAAGAGTTTTGCGCCAAGAACTGCGGGAAATGGTCGAAAAGAATGTTCAAATTAAGTTTGTGGGAAATTTGCAAGATCTACCGCGATCGCTCCAACAAGAAATATCCCGTTCAATGGAAGAAACTAAGAATAATAGGGGTATCCGGTTTTTAGTAGCAACTAATTATGGCGGACGGCAAGAAATTTTACAAGCTTGTCAAGCGATCGCAAAACAAGTTCAACAAGGTCTCCTACAACCCGATGAAATTGATGAGCAGGTGTTTGAGAGCCACTTGTATACAGCCGGAATTAGTGACCCAGATTTATTAATCCGCACCAGTGGAGAAATGCGCCTCTCAAATTTTCTTCTCTGGCAAATGGCTTATGGAGAAATTTATATTACAGATGCTCTCTGGCCTGATTTTGATCGGGCTGAGTTTCACCGCGCCTTGTGTGCTTACCAGCAACGGGAGCGGCGATTTGGGAAAGTTTAATTATCTATTTAGGACTTACGCAAGAGTTACGGAATAACAAACCGCAGAGGCAATAGAGTAATCCCTCACGCGAATAACTTAAAAAAATTGCCGAATTTGCAGAACGCCACATCATTGCTGACTGTAAATAAGGATGTAGGTTGATGAATGGACACTACCAGTAGCAAATGTTAATTGGAGATTTGAATGGATGTGGTTATATGGTTTTGTTCATCCGCAATCGGGAGAAACATATTGGTGGATATTGCCCTTTGTAAATAGGTCAAATGCTGCCGCCAAAAGGCGAAAAAATGAAGCTAGAGCCAATTCGTTTATGTGCGGCTTGTTATGCTGAAAAATCATATCACCGCCTAGAGTGGCAGTTTCAATCAACGGTGGGGTGCGATCGCACGTAGAAACGCAGCTATTTTATAGTAATGGAGCCTCTGCTTGGGTGAAAACAGCAAAAGAAGAGGTTATATATTTTTGTAATTAGACTGCAAATAAAGTTCTTTAAAGCTATTTTTGTAATTAAAGAGCCTTGGCCTTGCTGTAATAAATTAAATTAGAAAACATATATTTAGCCGAGTTCTATAGGCGGATTTTGGACAATAATTCTTTAAAACTGACAATAATTATTTAATGTACAAATGGAGAATAACGGATTCGAACCGATGGCCTCTGCGGTGCGATCGCAGCACTCTACCAACTGAGCTAATTCCCCTTGATCGGTGCAAAGTCAAGAGTAATATTACTCATTAACTCAATACACTATCACCACATAGTATTCTAACATTCAGTTGCCGATGGTTGAGGCTCTTTTTGGGAATAAACCTTCTGCACCCGTTCCAATTCCAAATCACTGAGATAATCAACAGTCCAGTTACAGCAACGCTGGAGCATGTGAAATGGGTAAGTATTCGCTACACCAACAACTTGCATAAGTGATCGCTTCGCTGCTGCTATCCCATCTGGAGTATCTTCAATTGCCAAACACTCGTATGGTTGAAGATTCAATTCAGGATATTCTTTATTTAGGCGTTTCACAGCCAGCAGATAACCATCGGGCTGTGGTTTGCTGGTGGTGATATCATCACCTGCGACAATAACTTTAAAATGTTGGGCTAGTTTGGCGCGATGGAGTACCAATTCTATTTCTTGGCGAATTGCACCACTGACTAATCCTAATTTCAGATTCTGCGATCGCACCTGATAGATTAAGTCTTCGACACCTGGATATAAAGGCAGTTTCTCTATTTTTTCTAGCTCCACCGTATAAGCTTGAGCTTTGCGGTACAGCAACTGAGTTAAATAGCTTTCATTGCTCACTCTACCACGATTCGCTAGTAATTGCTGAAAACAAGTGCGATCGCTGCGTCCTAAAGAAGCTTGACGCTCACTCACCTTTTGGGGTTGGAGATTTTCTTCAACAAGAATCTCATCTATCAGTTGCAGGTGGATTGCCTCATCGTTAATGATGACACCATTAAAATCAAAGAGAACTGCCTTTAAACTCATGCGATTGTGCCAAATGCTGGAGATCCAAATCCCTCCAAATCATTATTATCTACTGATGTGGGAGTATAATGACGGACATTTTCAGTTGCTATTGGTTTAACGCCGCTAGTTACCTGATTTATCCACCATACATCCTGCGTAGGCTTTAACATTAAAGTAATAGAACCTGTACCGCAACCTAAATTAAGTATGCGTCGTGGTTTTACCCTAACGGCATCAACTAAAGCCTGATGGACAATAGTTTCATTAGGCGGAAGAATATATTGAGTAATCGGATCGTAAGTAACTGCTGCATTGTAAGTGAGATATCCGCCTCTAATTCCGTGAAAATTTTGACTGCTGTAGTACGACGGAATTATGACATCATCTCGCCGATAGCGATGTCTACGACGGGCTACGCCTACGCTCTCTTTACTATCAGCGTAACGCCGTAACCCGTCTTCATCAATCAAAAGACGCACTACAGGGGATAAAAAACGTTCCCAGATTGGATGGATCTTGACGCACTGCCATAGGTGTTGTGTCAGTTTTTGTAAAGGGTTGTTTCAATCATCGTTATTTTCTTTACAAATTTTAATACATCTTTTCTTTCAGTGGCATCGATTTGACACTTATAACTCTTTGTAGTATATATGTAGTATAAACGTGCTATTCCCTAAAAGTAGTTCTTCATCTCCCCGAAAATTGAGCTAGGCAAATGAAAGACAATGCAACATTTAAATTGCTACAACTAACTAGCTAATGGGTTATAAGTCATACCGATAATTATCAGTGCCCTATACCCAATCTAAAATTTAAAATCCAAAATAGAAAAATTATGCCCTACGAAAAGTTAGAAATTACCACACCAACACCCGTTTTATCTTGGGCAAATCACTCTTTGGGTTCAGAAGAAACCAAGATGGCAAAGAATATGGCATCATTACCATTTGTCTTTAAGCACATAGCCTTGATGCCAGATGTTCACTTAGGAAAAGGTGCCTTAGTCGGTTCTGTAATTGCAACCAAAGAGGCAATTATCCCTGCTGCCGTGGGCGTGGATATTGGTTGTGGGATGAGCGCTATCAAAACAGCATTTACCGCCGAACAACTAGAAGGTAAACTTAAGAAAATTCGTCTAGATATTGAAGCAGCAATTCCTACTGGATTCAACGAAAACAAAGACGTTGAAAAATCTGTCACCAACTGGCAACACTGGGATAATTTTAAAGACTTGCATCGTGGCGTGCAAGACCTCCAAGGTAAAGCAATGAAACAGATGGGTTCTCTCGGTGGAGGAAACCACTTTATTGAAGTGTGTCTTGATACGGAGAATCAAGTTTGGCTGATGCTGCATTCTGGTTCGCGTAATATCGGCAATAAACTCGCCCAGTGTCATATTCACACAGCGAGAGAATTAGCGAAAATGGCAGGTAATAAATTGCCTGACCCGGATTTAGCTCACTTTGTCGCAGGTACGCCAGAATTCCAAGCATACTGGCACGATTTGCAATGGTCACAAAACTATGCGCGTGTCAACCGCGATGTAATGATGGCGCGTTTTAAGCACATAGTTGAGAAGCATTTAGTCGGTGGGAAGACAACTAAACCTTTATTGCAAGTTAATTGTCATCACAATTACGCGGAAAAAGAAGTGCATTTTGACGAGGATGTATACGTTACTCGTAAAGGTGCAGTCCGCGCCCAGACTGAAGATTATGGGATTATTCCTGGTTCGATGGGGGCAAAATCTTTCATCATCAAAGGTAAAGGTAATGCCCACAGTTTCTGTTCTTGTTCTCACGGTGCAGGGCGTTTGATGTCTAGAAATAAGGCGAAAAATGTTTATACACTGGATGATTTGATCGAGCAAACAAATGGCGTAGAATGCCGCAAAGATGAGGGTGTGTTAGATGAAATTCCTGGTGCTTATAAACCGATAGAACAAGTGATGCAAAATCAAGCTGATTTAGTTGAAGTTGTAGCGACTCTCAAGCAAGTTCTTTGTGTGAAAGGATAAATTTGTAGAGAATATCCCAATTTGCCAAAAATATGAGAGAGAGGGCAAATTATTTGCCCTCTTATAGTTTATTCTGTTTAAAAATCTCTATCTACTTTGTAAGCTTGTAATAAGTATTCTCCATTGAAGTGAATGAGATGAGTAGAATCTTCAGCAACCCAAACATCGGTTTCCCAAGCAATTTCAGCCAAATACTCTACCATTGCTTTCCGACTTAAAAAGGTTGTTACCATTACAAGAGGAATTTTTATATCAATAAAAATAACTTCAAGTTCTTTCTTTCGTTTAGGGTTAATTGGGCCATGAGAAGTCACAGCTTCAATTAAAACTAGCCAATCATTTTTTAGATGATGGATAATCACATCAGGCATTTTTCCGTGAGAATTAACAGTAACGCCTAAATCTCTCAATGCAACTTCATTAAAGTGGGCAAATTTTTCATCTGTATCACCAACATAAATCAATTTTCCTCCAGGTGTAAAACGTTCTGCAAACTCCTTAACAATCTTCTCAATCAGAATATTCTGTCCACCTGGAGATAAGGTTTTTATCTTCCCCTCAATCACAATAGGGATACGTGATAGTTCCCGCTCCTGAGCATATCGTTTTTTCAAAGTTTCAGCTGAAGCAAGGTAAGTGCCAAGGCTCTTTTGCCATTCAGTGGTTCTATAAGTACGTAATAGCTCAAGCACACTTTCTTCAATCTTATATACCGTTTTGGGACTGTTAATAGCGCGGTCAGGAGCATCTGGATTTGCAATTATCAAAGCTGCATCTAAGAATTGATGGACTGTTTGGCGGCGAACAGTTTCTCGCGTATTAGGTTTATATGTTTTGCCATAGTGCTGTGCCATAAATTCCATCATTGGTGTAATTCCCATTAAGGGAGATGCAGCAGCTTTCCAAGGTTCAGTCGGCTTTAAGTCAAGTAGAGCCAAAAGGGTTAAGGCTGAACGTTCATTAAGTTGTGCCCGTGGAAATCCAAGTTCAATTAGTATTTGTAGTGCTTCATCAATACGGGTTTTAATTATTAAGGGGTTGTTTTCCCACTGACTGCTCATACTCAGTAACTTTTCTTGCACAAGTTGATCAATTTCTTTCTGTGATGGGAAATACTCAGTAATACATCGCCCCACGGTTATTAGCTGTGCTATTGTAGGATATTTTAAATTTCGTAAATCAGTTGCATTAACCTGAGTATGACCATTAAATAAACGAAAAAATGTGTCCACGAGGCTAGAGTTAAGATAAGCAGTAAGACCACGTGCTAGGGTAAGATTTAGTCCCCTTCCCTCTTTGTGAAAATAATTAAGATGATTTTCAAAACCTACCCAATAACAATCAATCTGGTTAGCATCATATACAACGGCAACAACTCGTTTTTTTTCCTCTTTTGAGGAGAATCGTTTGGTCAATACATAATTTTCATTTGGTACTAAAAGAGAGACTGTTTGTTCTGTATATACTAGAGCTTGGTGTTTTCTAGTTACCTTTGGATACTCAATATATCCTCCTGAGAAATTCAATGGATAAATCAAAGGAACAGAGTTTTTTTCTGGCATTAAACACAGATATTCTTTGGCACGATAATCTACAACACGTCCAGTTGATACGGTCAATCCCAGGTCTTTTAATGTGCAGGTAAAATTCGCCATTTGTCCAATGACCTGCTGACTTAGTGTATCTGGGATAATATGGATGAATTGTTGCGAATCGTGGGGATGAACTATCTCTTTATAAGGTGAGTAATTTGACATAATAAAATCATCATCAACACTCGATATCGTATTGATGAGTACATTGTCAAATTTTGGTTTTTGTTTGACAGCATGAATGATAATTGTTTCTTGCAAAACTTCATCATCACTAAAAGCTTCCTGTCTGGATTCAAAAATATGTATTTGGTCTAAAGCCATCATTTCCAAAAACATTCTGCGGAAGTCTCTAAAATATGGCCCATTACAAAAACTGCGCGGCGAGATAGCTACAAGTTCCCCTCTTGATTCAAGAAGTTGAACTGTAGCAGCAATAAAACCTGTATATAGATTGCTGGCTTCTAATCCTATAGAACGTAACAAACCACGAACTTGGGAATGAGCGTTAATTTTTAAATATGGGGGATTGAGAATAGCGTGGGTAAATCTGCGATTGTCAGCATTATCGAATAAACTAGATCCAAGAAGCCTGACGGCATCCTCAATAAAATCCCTATCTCGAATCTCATAGTTGAAATAGATCCCAGCTATTTGACATTCTCTGGCACATAATTTCAATGTCTGATGCAAATACACAATCAGAAAAGGATCAATTTCATAGGCAACAATATCTAAATTGGCTGGACGTGGTTTCCTTTGACAAAGGTTAGCCACAAAAGCTGCAAGTAATGAGCCAACTCCTGCTCCAGCATCAAGTAGGGATATTTGAGGAAGATCAAGCTTATCAAACATCCCAGCCATTAATTCCGCTACTGGAGCAGGAGTCAAAAATTGTCCCAGTTTTCCCTTCTGTTTTTGCTCCTGTTTCAAGCTTGCAGCAATCCTCAAAAGGTCTACTTCACCAAGTAAGTTTCTGGCAGAACATTTCGACAAGCTTTTAAATTGCAACGGCTTGTGATAATAGTCCAAAATTATTATAGATTGTCCATAAAAAATTTAAGTGTATGTATTGTTTATTGTTAGCGCTACTCTACGAAAAACTGCTGCTCGCTAATAGCGCTAACATTTAAATTTGGTGTCTTTTCAAAATTACATTGTCAAAGATTGAGGATTAGTCTCAATCAATTTCGCTAAATCTTGCAAGAATGCCGCAGCATGGGCACCGTAAATAATCCGGTGGTCAGAAGTAATATTGACTTGCATTTGTTGCCGCACGGCAAATAAACCATCGGGTGTTGCTACAACTTGCGGACGCGATGCCCCGATCGCTAAAATTGAACCTTGTCCAGGCGGTAAAATCGCATCAAATTTATCTACGCCAAACATTCCCAAATTAGACAGGGTAAAAGTACCACTGTTATATTCTTGGGGCTGTAGTTGTTTTGCCCTCGCACGCTCTACCAAAGACTTCCAAGTACGCGATAGAGAATAAATATCTACTGCATCTGCATTTTGCAGCACAGGTGTAATTAATCCGCCATCATCCATCGCTACTGCTACGGAAATGTTGATATCAGAATGATAAACAATACCTTGGTCTGAGTAACTAGCATTTAACAATGGGTGTTTTTGCAACGTTACTGCTACAGCTTTCGCCAGTAGCGCTGTCATTGTCACGCCTTTGGATTTAATTTGTTTATAAAGTTTGTCTAATCCATCGGTGGTAATTGTATAACCAACACGGAAGACGGGCACGGATATGGTGGCTACCATGTTCCGCACTACAGCATTTTGGAAGGTAGTTAGAGGCACGATTTGACCAGGAACAGCCGCTACTACTGGCGCGGGTGCTGGTGTCCGAGGTGCTGGGGGGGCAACTGGGGCGCTGGTTGCTACAGGTGCTGGTGGGGCAACTGGGGCAGGAGCGGGTTGTTTGCCCTTATTGGATAATGCTTCTACATCTTCGGCGACAATGCGACCGTAGGGGCCACTACCTTGGAGTGTAGTTAAATCAACTTTCAGTTCTTTGGCTAACTTGCGGGCGCGGGGTGAGACTACAAGCCTTCCTTCTTTGTGGTTAGAGCCGTTTTGAGAGGCTAAGGCAGGTGTTGCAACTGAGGCTGTAGCGGCGACTGGTTGCGGGGATGAGGTAGGAGTAGCCGCCGCGCCGGAGGAATTGGCGAGAGATTTCGCCTGTTCAATTTCAGCTTCCGTTTCGGCGATGAAGGCGATCGCAGATCCTACCGGGGCAGTTTCACCAGCTTCAACTATGATATGTGCCAGAAATCCTTCATAAAAGGTTTCTACATCCATATCTGCCTTATCTGACTCTACAACCACCACTGTTTCGCCTTTTTCCACTTTGTCACCTGGCGATTTCACCCAGGAGACGATTTTGCCTTCCGTCATGGTAGAACTCAGAGCCGGCATAAATACTTCGTGAATGCTCATAGGGTGGTTTGGAAATCAATGGTTTATGGACTTTAACAGGTTTTGTCAGATCGAATTGTATCTTGATGGGAGAGTTTTGGACTGGAGATTTTATATTTTAGGTTGGGAATTGGGAATTGGGCATTGGTTAATTCTTCTCCCTCATCTTCCCCTGCTCCCTTGTCTCCCTCATCCTCCCCACTCCTAACCCCAGGAACCTAAATATAACTTAGAGGTCTTATAATACAGAACTATCCTCAATGCTTAGGCAGTATTTCGATCTCGTTTTTAGTCATTAAATGGGATTGCCATTTTTTATATTCCTCATACCCAATACTTAAGATACAGGAACTTCTCACGGGTAGAGGATATGGGATGCAGTTCAATCTAGAATTCAAAATTGGTAATAAACCTATTTGAAATTCCTGTTTACTTTTATGTCGGCAAAGTTGAAATTATTTTTGATTGTGATACTCAGTATCTTTGCCACTGCTGGCGCTGGAGTTTATGTTATCCAGCGCCAGCAATCGGCACCGATTTTTGAGGCGAGTGATGGGCAAACCCAACAGGTGAAAGCAATACATCAGTCTCAAGAAGTTGTGGCATACTCAGATCGTTCCGATTATAAAACTATACCTCTAGAAAAAATCAACTCATCTCTCCAAGGTAGCGATCCTGCAACTCTTGCCCTGAATGCCTTTGACGATATAGCACCAATAGAAGGAACGCGAAAGGTAGAGGTAGCTTATCCACAACGAAATCAGGCCCTTGTGACGATTACGCAAATTAAGCGGGGTGATGATTCAGTCGGCACAGTTAAATATCGAGTTGAGATGTCAGCCTTTGGGCGATCGCTATTTATTAGCTCTCCTCCAGTGTGGCAAATAGTTTGGGCTGGAGTGAAAAATTAGTTAGGAGTGGGGAGTGAGGAGTTAGGAATTTAAACTCATAACTCCTAACTTTAACTAAATGTCGCCGCGAATTTCTTCTACAACGCCGTCGCGCAGAACGATTTCGACTTGCATTTTGCTAATCAGGTTATCACCGATTTCTACTCGGAAAAAGCCTTCCATTTGGAATTGGTTGACTTCTTGATCTTGCTGGAGAAACTGCACTTGCTGGAGGTTTTGCAGCAACTGATTTTTTTGCTCTAGAAATTCACTTTTCTTTTGATTGACTTGGAGTTGAATATTGTCAATTTGTTGGAGGGTCTGGGGGCCAGGTGGTTGCAGACTCTGTTTTTGAATTGCTGCGATCGCTCTTTGTCCTTCTACGTCTAACTGTTGCAGTTGCTGATCGAGTTGATTTATCTGGGTTTGCAACTGCTGTTGTACTTCCTCTTTCCACAGGGGAGTCACAATAACTTTGACGTTAACGACGCGTTTCAGAAGCAAATTAGATTTGGAGGCATCCATAAACATTTCACGTTCACTCTTTACTGTTGGGAGGTGGAATTATCAGGCAAACATGCCGTCAATAATATCGCGATAGCGTTCCGTGACGACATGTCGGCGAACTTTTAGTGTTTGTGTCATCAAACCATTTTCGATGGAAAACGGTTCTAGAATGAGTTTGAATGTCCCAATGCGGTCATCCGGTCGATAGCCTGGACGATTTTGCACTTCTCGATTCAATTCTTGCCGAAATAAATCCTGGATCATTCTACTCTCCCAGTCAATTTTTTGACTAGGTGAAGAAGCCGCCGGATCGTTCTGCGCCCATTTTTCTAAGGCTTCGACGTTGGGGACAATTAAGGCTCCCAGGCTGCGCTGATCTTGGCCGACGAGCATAATTTGATCGATGTATGGCGATCGCAAACAGGCATCTTCAATCGGCTGTGGCTCGATGTTTTCGCCGTTAGTCAATACAATCGTATCCTTTGCTCTGCCAGTCAGCACTAAGTCGTCTTGTGGTGTCAGCCAACCCAAATCGCCGCTATCAAACCAACCTTCCGCATCAATGGCTTTCGCTGTGGCTTCGGGATTTTGGTAATAGCCTTGCATAATCTGTGGGCCCCTCAACAATACTAAGCCTCGCTTTTCTACTGGTAGAGGCGCTTTTGTTTCAGGGTCTACAATCTTAGCTTCTGTTGCGGGGAGTGGTAGCCCTGATGCGCCAATCAAATTTCGCCAAGGACGACGCACATGGGTAACGGGAGAAGTTTCTGTTAAACCATAGCCTTGCAAAATTTGCACGCCAATAATTTCAAAGAAGTTATCGATGTGTCTAGGAAGCGCACCACCACCGCTAATCATCTGCTTGACTTGTCCGCCTGTGGCTTGTCGCACTTTGGCATAAACTAACCGTTCTCCCAAGGTGTGGAGGGGTAATAAAGCCAATGCTTGGATCTTAGCTGCTAATCGTTCGACGGCTGAGGCATGAAGATTATTTAAATCCAATCCCTGAGCAGTTCGCTGGGCTTTGATATATTTATCGCTAATGCCCAATAAAAAGTTAACTAGGCGTTGTTTATTCGCTGGTTGTTCGCGGAACTGTTTTTGCACTCCTTCGTAAATCGATTCCCACAAACGGGGTACACCCACCATGTAGTTTGGTTTAAACTGTCTCAAATCTCCTTTGACAGAACGCAAGTTGGTATAAACTTGCGTGCAACCTTGGGATAGTAGGTAATACTCAACAGTCCGCTCGTAACTATGCCACGAAGGTAGAATACTGAGAACGATATCGCCGACATTGGGTTGTAATACTGTGCCAAAGGTGATTATTTGGTGCATCAAATTTTTATAAGACAGCATTACACCCTTGGGTTTACCTGTGGTGCCGGAGGTGTAAATTAGGGTTGCTAAAGCGTCACGATTTTGCTTAACTGGTACAAAATTATGATTTTTCCCAACTTCAATCAACTGGGCAAAGTTCAGCACCTTTAGGGTTTCGTCTGTGGGTGGTGCTTCATCTGAAAGTAAGATAACCAACTGAATTGGTAAATCTTTGATGCGATCTTGCAGTTTTTTAAGTGTCTTTAAATCCTCAACTACGATTCCCGTACTGCCGCTATTAGCAATGATAAACAACAGTTCTTCTTTGTCGGCTTGGGAACTACGCACCGCATCAACGGCTCCAGCAGTCATTATGCCTTGATCGGCAATAAACCACCGGGGACTGTTGTCAGAAATTAAGGAAATGCGATCGCCTACTTTCACTCCCAACGCCTGTAAACCAGCAGCAAATAATTGCATTTGTTCCGCTAACTGTGTATAAGTAATCACAGCTTCTGGTTTACCATGAGGGCTACGGAGGGCAACAATATCACCAAATCGTTGAGCCGCTAAAGGCCAAACTTCTGGTAGCGATTCCACATTTGTGTAATCTACCAACCGCTTTAAGCCCTCACGTTCTTGCTCACTGATGTTAGATAAAAAAGAAGACGCGGTTTGGGTTTTTGACATCACACCTTACCTAAATATCTGAAACTAATTGTTTTTACAGCTTATTTTGTTATTCCGCTACAATAACTGTCATTATTATCCACATTCCCTTCTGTGTATAATAATTCCAGGAATTCCACCTTTATATTCACAAAAATTTATGTTAAAGTTAGTTTACATAGAGTGCAAGCAATAGATGGACTAAAGGTCAATTCTACACATAATATTATGCTTGCACCTGAAAACAGCGATGTCTACTACAGGCTACGCCTACGCCTATTTATCACAGGAGAGATCACCTATGAATTTGATAGACGCTATACTGCTAACGATCATCAACGCAGCAGCGTGCATGGCGTTTCCTAAGCTTGTAGCTATTCTTCTGGCGGATAAAACTCAACCTAATGAGGTGTCGCGGAATGGTTCAAAATTACAAACAGCCAAAGTTGAATTGACGAGCTTTCCTTATTGTACAGCTTACTCGTTGACAGGTAGTCAATACTGCAAATTCAGTCCTGATTTTTGTTCTAATTGTTCTCCGAATTGATGGACTATTTGCCAAATTGGAAAAGTTTATTTGCATTCCAAATCATAGTTTAGGCATCTACTTAGTCAAACGATGTCTACAATCAGCTACGCTAACTTTATTCCCCTATAATCCCTAAAACTTTTATGCTGTAAGTATTTATCATTTATACACAAGTCTATTGAACAGTACGTACATACTTCCACTGCAACCCGCAGATCCCCGACTTCTTGAAGAAGTCGGGGATCTTGTTTATGAAATTCTGCTGGTTCCACTACATCTTTGTTTCCTTGCCAGCGTCTAACTCAGTATAATTACTAATTGAAGTCAGGGTACAGATATAACTAATATAACAATTAATATATTAATTGTTAAATCTATTACATGAGAGCCAAACAGCTTTAATTCCCAAACAGCCCGAAGTTGGTCAGCTTATTAAGAAACTTCACAAACTTCTAGGGTTGACCCAGAAAAAGTTTACAGCAAGCATCGTTCGTAGTGAGCGATTCATCGCTCATAGCATTTATCAGGACTAAAGTCCTAACTACAAACTTTATATTTCCACCTAGATGTTTAGAGATAAACAAGATTATGTACAAAAATTTCTGCGAACTATCTTGATTATCTACACATTGAGCTATTAATTGAAAATCACAGGTTTCACCATGAATCGGAAACAGATCGTAGAGTTTTCTCTAGAAGACGGTACAAAGTTTTTAGCTGAAATTGATGAGCCAGAAAATAGCAATTCTTTTGTCCGTGTTGCCAGACCAGACGTTGGACAAATGGTAGTTGAAGCTAAAAAGAAATTTGATGAAATATTAGACGAAATACAACCTGTAGCTTCAGCAATTATCATCAAACTGAGTCAGCTTAATACACCTGCCGATGAGGTAGAAGTTAAGTTTGGTATTAAATTAAATGCTGCTGCGGGTGCAATTTTTACTTCTGTAAGTGGTGAAGCTAACTACGAAATTACCTTGAAATGGAAACAAAACAAGGCATAGTAATGTATGGCATCGATTGTAGATAATTATATTCCAGCTTTTAGGTCAGCGATCGCTCGGATTTTCCATCCCAATGGTGCGGTAGTTGGTGTAGGTTTTTTAGTATCGGGGCGAAGTCAAAATTATATCCTGACATGCGCTCATGTTGTTACCTCGGCTCTATTTTTACCACAGGATATAGTTGAAATTCCTATTAATCATATTTACTTCGATTTCCCGCTAATTGCATCAGGACAAAAGCTAAAAGCTAAAGTTGTTTTTTGGCAGCCTGTTGTCAACAACGTATCAAGTTCCGAACCAGAAGATATTGCTGGGTTGCAAATAGAAGGGCAGTTGCCTCATGAAGCGCAACCTATCAAGCTAATCTCAGCTAGTAACATCTGGGGGCATCCTTTCCGCATATTCGGTTTTCCTCACGGACACAATGATGGCGTTTGGTCTACAGGGGTGTTGCGAGATGGGCAAGGAAAGGGATGGGTGCAACTGGAAGATAGTAAGGTAACTGGCTACAGAGTAGAACCGGGCTTTAGTGGTGCGCCTATATGGGATGAAACTCTTGCAGGAGTGGTTGGTATGGCTGTGGCGGCGGAGAAACAGCGACAAGATATCAAGACTGCTTTCATGATTCCGGCGGATGTATTGAGCAAAGCATGGGATGAAATAACCTTGCCGATTTCATCAAATGCACATACTCAGAACAGTCCAAGCCGGGTACAACAAATCAAAATCAATTCTTCAGATTTCCGAAAGAACTATCTAGAGCATTCAATAGCCCGTTTAAAAACTGAGATTGAAAGTCTCGGAAACCAAATAGGGTGGACGCTTAATGATGTAGATAAGAATAAATTGCAAAGGCAACTTGATGATAAATTCGGCGAAATAGAAAAAGCTGAATCGGAGTTAAACCAGCTAAATCAACAACCTCGTCAGGTACAACAACTCAAAATCAATTCTTCAGATTTCCGAAAGAACTATCTAGAGCAGTTAATAGCCCGTTTAAAAACTGAGATTGAAAGTCTCGGAAACCAAATAGGGTGGACGCTTAATGATGTAGATAAGAATAAATTGCAAAGGCAACTTGATGATAGATTCGACGAAATAGAAAAAGCTGAATCAGAGTTAAAGCAGCTAAATCAACAACCTCGTCAGGTACAATAACTCAAAATCAAAACTTTACAACAACGCTTGGATATTCTAAGTAGTGATTATGAGACACTCCAAAATAAATTTAATCATACATTTGCCAGAGCGATCGCAATATCATTCAACGGCAAATCAACATCATACTACAAGAACTTGAACGAGTAGAAAGCGAACTTAATGGCATCTAAATACAATGAAAAATTCCTCAGAGTCACGAAAAAACTATCTAGAGCATTCAATAGCCAGTTTAAAAACTGAGATTGAAAGTATCAGTAAACAAATAGGGTGGACGCTTAATGATGTAGATAAAAATAAATTACAAAGGCAAATTGATAATAAATTCGATGCAATAGAACAGGCTGAATCAGAGTTAAGCCAGTTAAATCAAAAATCCCTAGAGCCAGTTGATTTTGATAAAATCCCATTCACTAATCGGGATGCTGCAATTAATGATATTACAGCAACTAATTCCCCTACCTATCGTCTGATAACGGCTCCCAAAGGTTACGGAAAAACAGAATTTCTCAAACAGATACAGAAGCGGTTTCAAGAATTGCGATGGTGTTGTGCTTATGCCTCTATGTCAGGCGATCAAAATATTGAAGACTTAGAAAAGGAATTAGCTAGTTCTCTCAATCTTCAGATCCAAGAAGGGCATGAATTACCTTCGGGAGAGCGCTTAGGTTTATTATTACATAGGAATTGGGCTAAATGGCAATCGCAGGGTCAAAAAGGCATTGTACTGCTAATCGATCTAGATGGAAATGCTCCAAACAAACAACGTTTAAACGAAATTTTTGATCAGCTTAAACAGCTAGGATGGAGAATTGAAAAATGTTTGAAAGAATTACAATTTTTTAAAGATAATTCCAAGAGTCTTCGAGTTGTAATAGCAGCTCGCTGTCTTACCGATCTCCCCTCTGATAGAGTTTTTCCTAAACTAACCCTCTCTCCTTTTAATTGGGAAGTAATTCAGGATACAGCAACAAAATATCTCAAGCCAATCGAAATGACTTCTGAAAGTCTATCTCTATTGGCAGGACACTTATTATATTTAACTGGTGGGCATCCAGGGTGTATTGCTGAAGCCTTAAAAGTTTATAGAAGCGGCGATTATACAGTTAATTGGTTTTTAAATAGTTATGGCAGCAAAATATGGGAAAGAACCCTCAGACAATGTAGAGATCAGATTAAAGAAAGTTTGATAAAAGAAAATAATCATCTTTATGAATCTATTGAAAAACTGAGTATATTTCCCATACTAAATGGTCATTGGATCTTAAAGGAAGCCGTTCGGAGATTTCAGTTACCTTTCAGTGACGATAGTTTTAAATTAAATGCTGAACTGACAAAAACATCAATTTTTACTCGTGACAAAACGATTATAAAAGATGGAATGACCCGTCGGTTGCTAGTTATTGGTCTTCTCCGAGAAAGTTCGCCTGATAGCTTTCAAAAGCTTTGTAGCGAAGCGGCTCAAATTTGCTGGGAATATGTTCATGAGCTTAAATCCAAGAATGATTCTGCTGTGGCGGGAACTTGGTCAATGCAGTATTTTTTTCAAAGCCTTCAGCAACATGCTGGATTTATCAATTGTGGTGCTGATAGTTTGGCTTATCGACAAGAGCTTCGCAGAACTTTCTTTGATGAAACCGTTGAAGAAACTATTGGAATATTCCGCAATACAGACCGAGAACAAACCCACGAATTTCTGTCTACCCTTAAATCTGAAGTAGAGCATGACTGGGAATTTCAGTTTCTTGTCAATTACTACCTCCACAATGACGAATATAATGATACACCCTATAGATATTTAATTCATAAGCTTGATGAAGCTATTCAAAATAACTAACTTAGGAGTCTATTATGTTTGAAATAGATAAATTAGAATTTGTTGGTCGTGAAGAACATCTAAATAGAATTATTTCCCTCGTTCAAAAAACTAACACACTGCATGTTGTTTTAGTAGAAGGTCGAGGTGGAATTGGCAAAACTTGGTTGCTTAATGAATTACAAAACCGCCTCAATCAAATTCAAATCGGGACAAGTGAAATTATTGATTGCGATACCCCTATTTTTAATGATGCAGAAGATTTATGCACTCAAATTGCCAAGCAATTGTATGATAATACATATCAAGAATGGCTACTCAGGTTACGACAACTAAGAGAAGATGAAAACCACCTCAGTGAAATCGCATACCAAGAAGAACGCAGACAAATTGAAAAGTTTTTAGTAGATGAAATTAATCGAAAATCCAGACAACAGAGACTAGTATTTCTAATTGATACGGTTGAGAAGTTAGGACAACCAGAAATAAGAGCGGAAGTTTGGGAATATATCGCTAATTTATGCCAGCAACTAGATAACACCGTATTTATTTTAGCAGGTCGCCCTAGCGTTGCTCGTCCAATTCTAAAAAAGTCATTTAAGGAAGAAGAATTAACTTATTTTGAGTTAAATGAATTTACTCATGAGGATGTGCAGACATACATTATTTCTAAAGAGGAGCAACTTCACTTCAATCTTGGGAAAGACTTAGTTGAAAAAATCATAGTTCTTTCTGGTGGCAGCCCCATCATGATTGAATTTGGAGTAGAGTATGCTTATCGAGAAGTTATTCCAGATTGGTTAGAGAGTGAAGATATAGAAACTATTCCAACCAGGTTGGAAAAAACAGGCGGATTTGAAGCTGAAATGGTTCGTCATATTACACAGCTTCGGACATCAATGGACAGGCTAACCCTGTTACTTTCACGTATCTACCCATTAGATAGTTATGATATTGCTAATTTATTAGAACTATCGATGGAAGATGCTGAAAAATTATTTATTGATGCCCAAAGCTACTTTTTTATCAAACCAGTAATGAGTGGTAATCAAATATCATTACATGATATTGTGCGAGACTTGGTTGATAAATATGTGTGGACAGATATTGACCCAGATTTTGAATGGAGAAAACGAGATAGTCGGATTGCTGCTAAATATTTTGAGCAAAAAGATTATCAGCTAGGGCCACAAAAAAGGATATTGGAGGTTCAACTTTCCTCTGATGATTCTCATAAAGTAGCCAATATTGAGTTTCTAATTGAAGAACTAAAACAATTACGAGAATTCAATACTACGCGATGGCTATGGAATGCTTTATATGCCGATCTGATAATAGGCTTTGAGACTTGGTATAAAGTTACTAATACAATTCGTACTCAAGCCAAGAAAATTAGCTTTGTCAAGCAATTATTAACACTTCTTAAACAGTTTGAAAAAGACCTAAACCCCGATCAAAAACTTAGACTGATTATTTTTGAATCAAGGATTGTTCACGCCCTTAAAGACAAGAGTACAACAGAATATGAGGTGAAAAAACTGGAGGGTATACTATCTGAACAATCTTCTAATTCTTCTCATAAGGCAGATATTTATAATGTCTTAGGAATACTGAATACCAAGTTACATCTTTATGACGAAGCTTTGAAATATCAGCAAGAGTGTTTATCCCTAGTTCAAGGAAACAGGCTATCATCTGCTATACCTCGCGTAGCTAACCAAGTTGGTTATCTTTATCGACAACTCAACAAGTTTAACGAAGCTGAAAAATATTACAAACTAGGTTGGGATGCTGCGATGGAAGTTGACATACCTGATAAAGGCTTAACTCAAGTTATGGCTAGCATTCAGAATAACTTAGGATTTTTGTACGGACAACAAAAAGATTACGTAAAGGCTGAACAGTGTTTTAAGGCAGCCATTGATATGTGGTCTAGTGTTGAAAGTGAGCGCGAAATAGCCGATGCCGAAATTGCCTCTGCTGCTATTTTGGTAGATAATGGTAATTATATTAAAGCTAAACAGCTACTTGAACGAGCGTTAAGCCGTTGCGACAATGAAGAAAACGATAATCGAATATTGTGTAGGGCATACTTTCAATTAGGCTTAAATCAGTGGTTTAGTGCTGAGGTAGTAAATGAAGCCGTTTGGGATGTGACACAAGTACAGTGGGATCTCAATGTGCTAAGTCTTGCTCAAGATGCTTTAGAAAAAAGCCTGAAACTAGCAGATAAATACGGACTTGAAGAGGAATTACCTAAAATTTTGCACCAAACGGCCAGTGTCTATTGGCATCTTGGGTTTCAAAAGTGCGATCGCTCTCTGCAAGAACAAGCTCTCAAACTCAACGAGCGCTCTTACCAGACTAGTCTAGAGTATAATGACACGCGATATGCCATCGATAGCCTAGTAGGGAAAGCAGAGTTTGATTATTATGCAAAAGCATACAAGCATATTTCAGATTATGCACGAGAACTTAGCGATCGCTTCCAGTCATATCAAAATACCTATCAACTGTACTTTGGTCGAATATTACGGATAGAAGGTGATGTAGCATTTCAACAAGCAAACTACGATTCTGCCTTTGCAAAATATGCTCAAGGCATACCCAAAATCTTCCAGGATGGAGGTTTTGGGCCGTATTCGATTAAACATGAGTTAAATCTGCTGCAAAAGAAAATCGAACGGTTGCCTATAGAACTTTCTAAAACTCTAATCCAGCAACTCAAACATCAGTGGCAAAACAATAAAGCTCTTAAAGAATGGTGCGATCAACAAATGTTCCTGACTAGAATCCGTGCAACAAAACAGCCATCTTCTCATGCTTAATAAAAAAATTGATCGACCTAAAATTTTAGTTTCTCTCAATTCTACCTGCGTACCAACTGGGCAATGTGATTGTGATGGAGGAGACTGTGCCTGTGACTTATCCCCTTTAGCAGAATTAAGCTCAGATATATCATTATCTCTGGGAATATTGGAGACAGAGTTTGTGATATCTCCCAATTCACAAATAATTAATCTAGATGATACTTACTCTATCTGCTATGGAATCGATCATAAAGTAGTAGTTTTAAATCAATCCGCATTATATTTACTATATCTATTTACCAATCCTCATAAATTAGATGATATCACAACAGAGAATTCTCACATTAATCAAATAGACTTACAGACAGCTATTCAGGAACTATATCAAGCCCGTTTAATTGTTCCTAAAAATAATAGCTCATTTAACCTAAATGAAATACCAGAAACTTTATCAGCATGGTTACATATCACCGATCGCTGTAACTTAAGATGTGACTACTGCTACCTTCCTCATTTAGCGAGAGATATGTCAATAGATATAGGTAGAGCAGCTATTGAATCTACATTTCGCTCTGCTAGCTTAAATAATTATCGCCGCGTCAAACTAAAGTATGCTGGAGGAGAAGCATTATTATGCTCTCCTTTAATTAAGGATTTGCATTTGTATGCTCAATCCCTTAGTAAAGAAAGAGACATTATATTAGATGGAGTTGTTCTCAGCAATGGAACATTGATTACACCTGAGATTATTGAGATGCTTCAAATATTGAATCTGCGTCTAATGATTTCACTAGATGGATTATCAGATTTCCACAATATCCAACGAACTTATGCAGGTGGAAAGGGTTCATTTCAAGATGTTGAACGGGGCATTAAAATTGCTTTGCAAAATGGGCTTATACCCGATATTTCCATCACTGTTAGCGGGCGGAATGCAGAAGGATTACCCAATCTGATTGAATGGATATTAGAGCATAATTTGCCCTTTAGTTTAAATTTTTATCGGGAAAATGAACTGTCAGCTTCTTACGAAGACTTGCAACTAGAAGAATCTCGGCTGATTAAGGGAATGTTGGCAGCCTTCAAAATTATAGAATTGAAATTACCTAATCGCAGCTTATTAGGTTCATTAGTCGATCGTGCTAATTTATCATCTGCTCATAAACGAACTTGTGGAGTTGGACAAAGCTATCTCGTATTTGATTACCAAGGAAAAATTGCCAAATGCCAGATGCAGCTACATAAAACTGTATCCTCAGTTGACACTCAAGATCCTTTAAGTGTGGTGCGACAAGATAAACCAGGTATTCAGAATTTGTACGTTGAAGAAAAAGAAGGTTGTCGGACATGTGAGTGGAAATATTGGTGTACAGGTGGTTGTCCTTTAGCAACGTTTAAGGCTACAGGTCGTTACGATATTCAATCTCCAAATTGCAATATTTATAAAGCTCTTTATCCTGAAGCTCTCCGACTAGAAGGCTTACGCATTCTCAAATATAGTTAATACCAATTCTGTATAAAGATGCGTTAAAGGAGATGCAACTGGCGCGACACAGAGAGAAGAAAAAAATGCTTAACTAAACCCGTATTGGATTATAGGACAATACGGTTCAGATAAGCCCAACACCCTGATGTAGAGACGCGTTTATCGCTTCTTCAAAGACCGATTATTTACACCAATAACCCTTAACCCAACCGTATTGGATTATAGGGTGCTAATGATATTCTTTTTCTGGTACTCTAAAAGCTGCATATTTCCATTCATTACCTTCTAAATATTCAATTTTAAATTCTCCTTTAGTCACTAGACTAATATCTTTTAGTTGCACTGTTGCATTTTCTCCTAAGAGAACACATTCCGAGTTGCTAGTGGAAGGTTGGTTTGGCGTTGTATTTATTTGATTAATAATTTTATGCTGTAATTCTTGATACTGTTGCTCAGTGATTAGTTTAGAATCGTATAGCTTTTTTATATCTCTTAGTTGGGTTTCTATATCTGAACCACCTTGATTTGACACATTATCTACTTTACAAGAATCTGGCTTAAAAGCAATTTTTCTGACAGGATGATCCCACCATTTAGAAACCTGAGTTAACCAATTAGTTGTTCTTGTTGTATGTACTACTTTTACTTGATTATCACTGATTTCTAAACGAACCCAATCAGTCGATCTTTTTTGAATCAAACCAGCAAATCCCCAAGACAAAACACTTCCTACTGAAACACCAGAATCTGCTAGACGAAGTTTAATAACTCTAGGTTCTACAGCCTGTGCTATTTTAATTTGAGCCGGAGCTATAAAGCTAATATTCTTAGCAAGAAAAGTAGAATTTTTTTCTATCGCAGTTGCAGGTTTTACTGCTGTATAACTTGCAAGCAATACTGCTACTATCAAAATGCTAACTTTCTTGCTCATGATTATTTTGTATTATTTGTTCTACTGAGATGCGTATAAGTTAATAGACTATAGTAATTAATTTAATCTTGTCAAGAAAATACTATTTAAAGCTAGTAGTCTGTCAAGTTTAAATTGATGGGTAAGAAAGTCCGTAGTAAGGACTGAAGTCCTTATTTTATAAGCACTAAAGTGCTTACTACAAACCCTCAAAACTAGCTTGACAGACTACTAGCCCTTTTAAGGTGGATAACAATTTTAGACCCTTAATTTCTTGCCTCTGTGTTATCTGCACCTATGTAGTTAAAATAATTACTTTTTAACCGCAGATACACAGAGAAAAGAGAGATTTTACTAAGTCATCTTGAAGTTATAAGAATGTATTTAGTTAGGTTATATCCAACAAAAGAAATCAAAATACTGTTTTGAAGCAATTATACTAATTTTGTTTCAAACTAAAAATATAGTAAACACCAATTTTGAAATCAAGACGATCGCACATGAGTTTAATTGATGGTATATTCCTGACGCTGTTAAATACTATTGCTTGCCTCGCGCTGCCTAAGTTGCTAGTAATTCTGTCTGCGAAAAGCCAAAACACTTCATCATCAACATCTGCTGCAATAAAAGAATACTGAAAATGTTTAAATTGATGCTTTTCCTCCTTGAAGCATTTACGCAGGTGCTATATGCCTTCTGCTAGAAATAGCTTCAATGGCATCAATTCCATAGTCCCCTGCATGAATATAGGAATAAAAAAAAGGAGCCTGACTCAGGCTCCTTAATCAAAAACCGGTAATAGAATTGTGACTACTTGATAGTCACCTTACCGCCAGCTTCTTCGATGCGCTTCTTAGCATCTTCAGCAGCATCCTTAGCAATACCTTCTTTAACTGCCTTGGGTGCAGCTTCTACCAAGTCTTTCGCTTCTTTCAGACCCAAACCGGTCAATTCCCGGACAATCTTCAGCACGGCAATCTTCTTATCAGCTGGGACTGAATCAAGAATCACTTCAAACTCAGTTTGCTCCACAGCTTCTTCAGCAGGAGCAGCAGCAGCGCCAGGGCCTGCGAATGCTACGCCAACGGGTGCAGCAGCACTTACACCAAAAGCTTCTTCAATTTGCTTGACTAACTCAGAAGCTTCCAGTAAAGAAAGGGTTTTTAGTTGTTCTAAAATTTGATCGGTTGCAGCAGACATTGATATAACTCCTGTAATTTTGATTATTTATTTGTCATGAGTCATTGGTCTTTAACTATAGACTTTTGACCGGCAGTTGCTCCACTTGGGGAGACCCCAAGACCACACTGCCTCCTCTTGACTGATGAACCAGTCTATTCAGCAGCAGGTTCATTACTGCTATCAGCAACAGTTGCGGTTTCGGCGCTGCTATCTTGGACAGCAGCAGTTTCGGTGCTACCACCACTTTGCTCTTGGTCGGCCACAGCTTGCAAAGCACGAGCCAGTGAACCAGGAACTTCGTTGATACCCACAGCAATCTTCGTAGCCAAGGCGTTGATAGCTCCAGCAATTTGAGCAATGAGTTGTTCCTTAGATGGCAAGTCTCCCAGTACCTTGACATCAGGTTCTTTGAGTAGGCGACCTTCCAGTACACCACCACGAAGTTCTGTCTTCTTGGTGACTTTTTGGAATTCTTGATATGCCTTAATTGCCGATGAGAAATCTTCCTTTACCAGCAAAAAGGCGGAAGCACCATTGAGTAATTCTGACAGGGGTTGCCATTTTGCATCATCTTTAATGGCAATGCCCATCAGAGTATTCTTCGTCACCTTACAAACAGTGCCACTAGGACGTAGCCGCCGCCGTAAATCTGTGATTTCCGAAACTGTTAGTCCCTGATAGTCAATTACCAGTGCCAGAGTTGAATTACTCAAAGTTTCTTTGAGGTCAGCTACTATCTCTTTTTTATTTTCTAGTGTTCTACCCATTCCAATCTCACCTCCTTAAAACAATCGGGGAAGTACCCTACTTGTACGTTTCTTCTCAACCTGAACCCAAACAACAAACCCCGACTAATTTAGCCGGGGTTGAGTATTAAGACTCGTGATGCCATAGTTATCACGCCTTTCGGGGTGGTAATTTTGACAATTAGAGTTTTAACCTCGGCAGGATATTTAAGCTATTAGCTACCTGCTGTCTCCGGCTTTGCCTATTTAATTTCTCAAGGGGGAGTGGGGAGTGGGGAATAGTGAGTGGGGGAATTATTTTATTTCCTACTCCCTATTCTCTATTCCCTATTCCCTTTTACGCTGCTTCGCTCAGTTTCAAATCTCGTAGGGCGGTGACATCAATTTTAATTGATGGCCCCATTGTGGCTGACACATAAAATGTGCGCCAATAACGACCTTTAGCTCCTGAAGGACGGTTACGGTCAATCGTCTCCTGCAATGCCTTCAGGTTAACTAATAAATCTTCAGGCGAGAATGTTGCCTTACCAAACATAACATGAACAATACCAGTTCTGTCGGCTCGGAATTCTAGTTTACCAGCTTTGAATTCTGCGATCGCACCTGCTAAATCAAATGTTACGGTTCCACCCTTGGGCGATGGCATCAAACCACGGGGCCCAAGCAACTTACCCAGCTTTGCCACTTGTGGCATGACATCGGGCGTAGCAATCAGCTTGTCAAAATCCATTCTACCTTTCTGGATTTCGTCAATCAGTTCTTCTGAACCGACTATATCAGCACCGGCGTTGCTGGCTTCATTTACCTTTTCGCCTCTGGCTATCACCGCCACCCGAACGATTTGTCCAGTACCTTTAGGCAGTGCTACCGTTGTCCGCAACTGTTGGTCTGTATATTTGGGGTCAATTCCCAGCCGGATATGAGCTTCGGCAGCTTCAACAAATTTAGCTGTTGCTGTGTCTTTGAGAAGGGCTAAAGCCTCTAAAGGATGATAGTCCTTATCTTCTACTTTTGCTTGTAGCGTCTGCAAACGACGCGATATTTTTGCCATTTTGTTCTCCTGGGGTAATTCCGAAGCTTCGCCTCTCCCCCGATAATTTTTAGTTATGAGTCTTTGTCCTTTGTCATTTTTTTTACTAATGACTAATGACTAATCTTTGACTGTTATACCCATATTCTTAGCAGTTCCTGCCACAATCTTCATTGCCGCGTCGATGTCGTTGGCATTGAGGTCGGGGAGTTTCGTTTGGGCTATTTCTTGCAATTGTGCTTTAGTTATTGACCCAACCTTCTTTTTGTTGGGTTCATTGGAGCCTTTTTCAACCTTCGCCGCCTTCCGAATCAGCACTGATGCTGGTGGCGTTTTGAGTACAAAGGTAAAACTCCGGTCTTCAAAAACCGAAATCTCTACAGGTATCACCATTCCAGCTTGGTCTGCTGTTTTGGCGTTGTACTCTTTGCAGAACATCATGATGTTAACACCATGTTGACCCAAGGCGGGCCCAACTGGTGGTGCTGGGTTGGCTTTTCCAGCATTCAGGGCCAGTTTAATGACCGCCACTACTTTCTTCGCCATTTGTATTTAACTCTGTTTCTCTACCTGATTAAATTCCAATTCTACTGGTGTATCCCTGCCGAAAATTGAGAGCAAGGCTTTTAGTTTACTCCGTTCTGGAGAGACTTCAATCACCTCGCCTTCAAAGTCTTTAAATGGCCCAGAAAGCACCATGATCTTATCACCAGTCGCCATGTCAATTTTGACAACAGCTTCTTGTTCGCTGGTTTGTTTGAATATACGTTCAACTTCTGAAGCACTCAGTGGTATGGGGTGGACATGACCGCGACCCTTGCTGCTACCACGTTTTTGCTCTGAACCGACAAAGTTAATTACATGAGAGGTGTTTCGTACCACCTGCCAGGTATCATCATCCATCATCATCCGCACCAGCACATAGCCAGGAAAAACTTTTTCTTCTGTATGCTGGCGACTGCCATCTTTGCGGATTTTCACCGCCGGCGTTTGCGGAATTTCTACCTGGATAATTTTGTCAGCTACATCAAAAGTTTGAATGCGTTGCTCCAAGTTAGTCTTTACACGCTTTTCACAGCCTGAAGCTACTTGCACAGCATACCAGCGTGCTTCTTTTGACGCTGATTCTGCTGTTTCTCCTGTTTCCTCCGACTGCAACGTGGAGTTGCGAGGTTCGTCTGTTGCAAAAGTCATCAGAACACCTGTTTTGCTGCCCAACCAAACAATCCATCGACCAAGTATATCAAAGATGCGGAGAGTGCCACCATTAACAACACAGCGGCGGATTCGCTCACTATCTGTTTCCGACTGGGCCAAACTACTTTGTCAAGTTCTTCTTTGGTTCCCTGGATGAAGTTGCCTAAGCTAAACCCATTTGTAGTTTCTGGCAATTCTGCTTCACTTTTTTTAGCCACGACCGTTTATCCCCCGGTTTCTTAGTCAATTTTGGATTTTGGATTTTAGATTTATTCCATTTCAGTCCAAAGTAATCAATTTAAGATTTTGGATTGAGAAGAAATCTAAAATTCGGTTATCCAGTTTTGCAGTTTCGACTCTATTTTACTTAGGTGAACTACCCCACCCTAAGACGGACGGGGCTTCCCAATTCATCGGGAATAGCCTCCAGAACTGCGTAGTTTTATTGGTCTTACATTCCCTCCAAGGGCAGGAGTCCTGGTTCCCAAGACCCAAATTTTTTCTTGTAACACTTACCTATACAGCTTGGTTTTCGCTTACGGCATTGGTGGCCAAGACCTAATAATTTTATCTGAAAATTTTGGCGCTGTCTTGCAAAGTTGCTCCTCTACAGCGCTCCGCGCATCCTTCGGCGGGGGAGACCCCAAGACCGCACTTTGCGCTTCGTCATACATCCAGTGTTGTTTTTTTGCGTCAGCAAAAAAACAACACTGGATGCAATCCTCACCCCCCGCTCACAATCCTCACCTTATGAGTACATTGAAAGTGGGACTTCCGCGACAAGTTAACTGAAAGCAAAACAACTGCAAATACAATAAATTTACCCGAAACCATTAACGCTAGCTGCTAAATTAGAAACTGCGTAATTATTTCGGGCTTTGTTTTTTGCTCTTGAGCGCGCCCTGGAGGACTTGAACCCCCGACATCAGGTTTTGGAGACCTGCGTTCTACCAACTGAACTAAGAGCGCACAAGCTGTTTTTGATTCAGTCATTGCGCTGAACTAAATTTTAGTTTTTAGTTGAACGCAACACGCGATTTCTATCATACTTCAATTTTTTAGAGAAAACAAGTCAGCGGCAGATGCCGCTTGAGATTTCTCCCATCATGAAAGAAGTCAGAATCACAAAGGGCGGTCAAACCGTTGTTTAATCCGGGTTGCCTTACCTACGCGATCGCGGAGATAATATAGTTTAGCACGGCGTACCTTACCACGACGTAACACCTTAATGCTGTCAATGCGCGGAGAATGCAACAGAAATACCCGCTCAACGCCTACACCTTGAAAAACCTTACGGACTGTAATAGTTTCGTTGATGCCACCATTGCGTTTGGCAATTACTACTCCTTCGTAGGGTTGTACCCGGTATTTTTCGCCTTCTTTAATTTTCACTCCTACTTTTACGGTGTCGCCCACATAAATGTCGGGCAAACCTGATTTTAGCTGTTCCGCTTCAATGGAGCGGATAATCTCTTGAGCGCTCATAGTCTTTCTGTCTGCTTAAAAAAAACCCACGATCATCAATCATAAATCGATAATCCTATTTCAGTCTACTTCTACTTATTAGAGATTGATAATTTTACTGAGACAAGACTCGATAAATCGAAGCTATATTGCAAAATGCTGTACCAGAAGTGGAAATTTATGAAATTTAGCGTCGTCATCAGTACTTATAATCGCTTGAACTTGCTGCAAAGAGCAATTGAGTCGGCTCGGAACCAAACCATTGAGTGTGAGGTGGTAGTTGCCGATGATTGTTCTTCTGATGATACCCAAACCTATCTCAAAAGCTTAGGGGATAAGGTTGTTTACCATCGGAATGAAGTGAACCTTGGCCATGCAGCAACGGTAAATGCTGGAGTTGCCAAAGCTAGCGGCGATTGGATTAAGTTTTTAGATGATGATGACTATTTAGCTCCCAACTGTATAGAAGAGATGGCTAAAGCGATCGCACTTCGTCCCAATGCTGTAATCTGCTCTTGTGTGGCGGCTCAGGTGGATGGTAATGAAGTTGAACTCTCTCGCACCCCACAAGTTGGCCCCGGTTTAGCTTTTTATATCCCCCAAGCCGATATTCATTACGGTATGCTGTTAGAGCTTGTACCCTTTGGCACACCTGTACAAGTAGCTTGCCGTCGTGATGCTTTTCTACAAACTGGTGGTTGGGACTCCACACTCGATGCTAACTGTGATGACATCGATTCGTGGATTCGCATTGCCCAGTTTGGTGATGCTATTTTCTTTAATCAGTGTCTTGCTTACCGCACTATCTGGCCTGGTGCGTATAATCAAAAGTTCTCTTTGTCTCGGCGGTTGGCGACAAATATTTTGATGAAGGAGAAAATTTACGCCTTGGTAAATGAGCAACATCGCTCAAAGATTCCCGTGTTTCAGGATATCAAAAATTATCTAAAACTCCATTGGATTTTAGTAGCACTGAAACAAAAAAATCTCAAGAGCTTTTTTTCAATGATAGATGCGTCTATACTTTCTCCTCAGTCTTGGAAGTTTTTGCTAACTGCTGCCTCCTCACGCCGCTCTCAGGGAAACAATTCTCAGGTTCGCAAGCTTGTGTTGATTGAGTCCTAATTTTTTAAGCGTTAGTGATGGTTTTCAGGATTACAAACTGAGCTTTTATCGATACACAAAACCCAAAATATTATAGCAGATAAAAATAAAATCCTTGCCTGGGTAAGATATAAGTCTTAGTAGGCAAGGTTTTGTTTTGATTTGATTTGAGCCAGGTGATTATCAATAAGCCACGTAGAACGACGGGGTTTTAGACCCAATTTTCTGATAAATAAAACCAGACTTTATTAAAGGCTGCAACAAATATCACAATTTGGGAAAATAATAAAGTAAGTCGAATATTATCCGACTGACCCAAATTATTCTAGGAAAACATGACTCATTCTTTCCTTGAACGGTTGCGTAGTCCAGATAGCCCAGTCCTCGTTTTCGACGGGGCAATGGGAACCAACCTACAAACCCAAAACTTGACTGCTGAAGACTTCGGCGGCCCACAGTATGAAGGTTGTAATGAATATTTAGTCCACACCAAACCCGAAGCTGTGGCTAAGGTTCACCGTGACTTTCTCGCTGCTGGTGCTGATGTCATTGAAACCGATACCTTTGGTAGTACGTCCCTGGTGCTGGCAGAATATGACTTGGCAGACCAAGCCTACTACCTCAGCAAGACAGCCGCAGAATTAGCGAAGCGTGTGGCTGCGGAATTTTCCACGCCAGAAAAACCCCGGTTTGTGGCAGGTTCCATCGGCCCCACAACTAAACTTCCTACCTTGGGACATATTGACTTTGACACCATGAAAGCTACTTTTGCCGAACAAGCAGAAGCGCTGTGGGATGGTGGTGTCGATTTATTTTTGGTGGAAACTTGCCAAGATGTGCTGCAAATTAAGGCGGCGTTGAATGCCATTGAAGAAGTGTTTGCCAAAAAAGGCGATCGCAGACCGTTGATGGTGTCTGTGACAATGGAAAGCATGGGCACAATGTTGGTTGGTTCAGAAATCAGTGCTGTGCTGACAATTTTGGCACCTTACCCAATTGACATTCTCGGTTTAAACTGTGCCACTGGCCCAGACTTGATGAAACCACATATCAAGTATCTGGCAGAACATTCGCCTTTCATCGTTTCCTGTATTCCCAACGCAGGTTTACCTGAGAACGTCGGCGGTCAAGCACATTACCGTTTGACCCCGTTGGAATTACGGATGTCATTAATGCATTTTGTTGAAGATTTGGGTGTCCAAGTGATCGGGGGTTGCTGTGGGACGCGTCCAGAACACATTCAACAATTGGCAGAACTTGCTAAAGACCTGAAGCCAAAAGTTAGACACCCTAGCTTGGAACCAGCAGCCGCATCAATTTATACCACTCAACCTTACGATCAAGATAATTCCTTCTTGATTGTGGGCGAGCGTCTCAACGCCAGTGGTTCCAAGAAGTGCCGCGATTTGCTAAATGCCGAAGATTGGGATGGACTCGTTTCAATGGCGAGGGCGCAAGTCAAAGAAGGCGCACACATCCTCGATGTCAACGTTGATTATGTAGGACGCGACGGTGTACGGGATATGCACGAATTAGTTTCGCGCATTGTTAATAATGTGACACTGCCGTTAATGCTTGACTCCACCGAATGGGAAAAGATGGAGGCAGGTTTAAAGGTTGCCGGTGGTAAGTGTTTGCTGAACTCCACCAACTACGAAGATGGGGAACCGCGCTTTTTAAAGGTGCTGGAGTTGGCGAAAAAATACGGTGCTGGTGTAATCATTGGTACTATCGATGAAGATGGGATGGCGCGGACAGCAGATAAAAAGTTTGCGATCGCACAACGCGCCTACCGTCAAGCTGTAGAATATGGCATACCACCCACAGAAATATTCTTTGATACCCTCGCGTTACCAATTTCCACCGGGATTGAAGAAGACCGAGAAAACGGTAAGGCGACAATTGAATCCATCCGGCGCATTCGTCAAGGATTGCCTGGATGTCACGTGATTTTGGGTGTTTCCAATATTTCCTTTGGGTTAAATCCAGCCTCGCGGATGGTGCTGAACTCAGTGTTTTTGCACGAGGCGACAACGGCGGGAATGGATGCAGCCATTGTCAGCGCTAACAAGATTTTACCGCTCTCGAAGATTGACGAACGCCATCAAGAAATTTGTCGGCAGTTGATTTATGATGAGCGGAAGTTTGAGGGTAATGTTTGTGTATACGATCCCTTGGGAGAGCTTACCACAGCATTTGCTGGGGTAACAACAAAACGCGATCGCTCCTTAGATGAAAGTCTCCCCATTCCCGAACGTCTCAAGCGTCACATCATCGACGGCGAACGCATTGGCTTAGAAGAACATCTCAAAAAAGCCTTAGAAGAACATCCCCCCTTAGAAATTATCAACACCTTCCTGCTAGATGGCATGAAAGTTGTCGGGGAATTATTCGGTTCTGGACAAATGCAGTTACCCTTTGTTTTGCAATCTGCCGAAACTATGAAGGCGGCAGTTGCGTTTTTAGAACCCTTCATGGAAAAATCAGAATCAGGAAACAACGCCAAGGGAACCTTTATCATTGCCACAGTTAAAGGCGATGTCCACGACATTGGTAAAAACTTGGTAGATATCATCTTGTCCAACAACGGCTACAAGGTGATTAACCTGGGAATTAAACAGCCGGTAGAAAACATCATCAACGCTTACGAACAGCACAAAGCTGATTGTATTGCGATGAGTGGTTTGCTGGTAAAATCCACTGCCTTCATGAAAGAGAATTTGGAGGTATTCAACGAAAAGGGAATTAGTGTCCCCGTAATTTTAGGAGGTGCGGCGCTGACTCCAAAATTTGTGTATGAAGATTGCCAAAACACCTACAAGGGTAAAGTCGTTTATGGCAAAGATGCCTTTTCTGACTTGCACTTCATGGATAAATTAATGCCAGCTAAAGCTGCTGGTAACTGGGAAGATTTGCAGGGATTTTTGAACGAAGTTGAAACGGCTGAAGTTTCGACGAATGGTAACAAAGAATCAGTAACTACAAATGCTGAGGAAAAAATATCTGCTGAACCAAAAGTATTAGATACGAGACGTTCTGATGCGGTAGCGATAGATATTGAACGCCCGACACCACCTTTCTGGGGAACACAGTTGTTGCAGCCTAGTGATATTCCCATTGAGGAAATATTCTGGCACTTAGATTTACAAGCTTTAATTGCAGGACAGTGGCAATTCCGTAAGCCAAAGGAACAATCTAAGGAAGAATATCAGGCTTTCTTAGCAGAGAAAGTGTACCCAGTTTTAGAAACTTGGAAACAGCGAATTATTGAAGAGAATTTGTTGCATCCCCAGGTGATTTATGGGTATTTTCCTTGTCAGTCTGAAGGGAATTCTCTTCATGTATATGATTCAGAGAATCAATCACAGCAGGTTACAACTTTCGAGTTTCCCAGACAAAAATCCTTAAGGCGGCTGTGCATAGCAGATTTCTTTGCACCAAAGGAATCGGGAATTATAGATGTCTTCCCGATGCAAGCAGTGACTGTCGGAGAGATTGCAACTGAGTTTGCTCAAAAGCTATTTGCTGCCAATCAATACACCGATTACCTGTATTTTCACGGAATGGCGGTGCAGGTTGCAGAGGCGATAGCCGAGTGGACACACGCCAGAATTCGTCGAGAGTTAGGTTTTACTGCTGAAGAACCCGACAATATCCGGGATATATTAGCACAACGCTATCGTGGCTCACGGTATAGTTTTGGGTATCCCGCTTGCCCGAATATCCAAGACCAATACAAGCAACTGGATTTATTGCAGACTGACAGGATTAAATTGTATATGGATGAAAGCGAACAACTTTATCCAGAACAATCTACCACTGCAATTATTACTTACCACCCAGTAGCAAAATACTTTAGTGCCTAGAAACCTCCAATTCCCCTTTTCCCAACTTGGGAGAAGGTGATGAGGACAAGCCCTTTCAAGGTCACTGCTAAAATCTCTTTTTCTCTCTGTGCCCTCCGCGCCTCTGCGGTTAAAAAATCTTTCATTTAACCGCAGAGGCACAGAGAACACAGAGTTAAGGGGTTAAAAAAAATCTTACTTCTTTACTCAGGACTGTTTTTTACTGTCTCCAACAACTACTTACTCATCTTCTAAGTTCAGCAATTGTTCATCAAGAATTTGTATCCGTCCACGCACAATTTCTTCTGAGAGAATTCGCTTTCGCATAGCTTCATTAAGCGCTCCTTTTTCTGCTAGTAATAAACGGCGGCGAATGGCATCCAATTTACCACTGTTGCCACTTTTGCCATCCAACTCATCCGGGCGACGATTATATAGTTCCCGCAGTGTCTTTTCTGCACTGGCAATTCTTACCTGATAACCTGAACGCATCTCTTCATAAACTGCTTTTGGTAACACTCCTGATTTCAACAGGCTATCTAATTCATCTTGTGCTGCCTTACCTGTCATTAACTGAGCTTGTAATTCTTCAACCTGTTGTTGAGCTTCGGAAAATTTAGATAATTTTAAGCGTTTTACTACCCAAGGCAAACTTAAACCCTGTCCCACTAACGACACCAATACACTACCGAAGACTATAGCAATGAGGACTTCTCGCCCTGGTAATGTGGCTGGTAAGCTCAATGCCAAAGCCATTGAGAGCGAACCTTTGATGTTACCTAAAAAGAGTAAATGTTGCCAGCGCAGTGGAATTGGGCGGTCAATCCAACGAACCAATGCTAGCAGTGGATAAACTGTCAGAAATCGCCCGATTTGATAAGCTAAAACTGCAAGTAAAATTGCAGGTAAAGTTTTCCAGAGTGTTACCAAGTTTATTTCTACACCAATTAGCAGAAAAATAAAGGTGTTGACAGTAAAACTGGCATATTCCCAGAAACTCAACAGGGTGATGCGACTAGAAGCAGAAGTATTGCGAGAAAGCCCTAAATTCCCGAAAATTAATCCTGCGACAACTACGGCTACAGCACCCGATACACCGAGAGATTGCCCAACCTGAAAAGTTCCCAATGCAACTGCAACTGTCAGTAATAAACTACTAAGAGCATCATCTAAACGGGCGAATACAGGTATACTCAAGTAGCCCAAGACTAACCCCACAAGGCAGCCTCCAACAAAGATAAATAGTAGTTGTTGAATTCCCTCTAGAAATGTGAGTGAACCTGTTGAATATAATTGCAAAATCAGGTTGAAGGAAACTAGGGCAGCTGCATCATTGAATAGGGTTTCTCCTTCAACGATGGTAGAAAGCCGAGAGGGTACGGGTATCTCCTTAAAGACGGCAATCATGGAAACAGTATCAGTGTTTGCCAAAATCACTCCGACAAATAAGGCAGGTATCCAACTCAGTCCCAGCCCAAATTTTACCAGGACGGCAATAATCCCACTGGAAAGCACAGCCCCAGGCCCAGCTAGCAGGGCAATTGGTTTAAATGTGCTGCGGAGGCGGCTGACATCAGTATTAATACCCGCTTCAAAGATGAGAATTGGTAAGAAAAGATTCAAAACAAGGGAAGGATTTAAACCAATAGGACGCGATAATAGCTCAGTGATTGGTAAACCTGCCAATACTAAACCCGTGACATAAGGAATTCGCAATCGCCGGGATAGCAAAGCTACACCTGTAGCAAGAAGCAAGAGAATAATTAAAACTTTGACTAATTCGGTAACATCCACTATTACGGTTTAAAGCTATTTGGACTTTATTGATAGATTCTTACCTGACTGCCGCCAAATTAGCAACTTTAGTGCACGGGTTCAGAAGGTCGAACTTCTCCCACTTGACCAACTTCAAAATTTAAAGTGAATGGGTGGCGAATCAAGGTTACAGAGCAAGGGCTTGATTTCTGAAAATTCGTGGTGTCTAAATCCCCAACTTCGTAAAAGTTATTAGGGATCTAACTTTTCATGAATGATTTAGGATTTCTGTAGACCTCAGTATGTTTACTAGAATACTATTGTTCTGTTAACATCAGACAGCGATCGCGTTAATGTTTTTCAATCTATCGACATCCAAAAATATCGGTGAGCGCGATGCCAAAAATCATCCTGCATCAATGGGAAGTTTCTCCCTTTTGTAACAAGGTTCGCAAGATTCTCAAGCACAAGCATCTTGCCTACTCTGTCGTCAACTACAACGGTTTGCTGGCAGTGGCAGCTTCCCGATTATCACCTGCGGGGAAGCTTCCTGTGATTGAATACGATGGTGAGAAGGTTCAAGACAGTTCCGATATTGCAGAATTTTTGCAAGCTCGACACCCAGAATATCCACTTTACCCAGTAGACAGCAAAGATTTAGCACAAGCCTATTTCTGGGAAGACTGGGCAGATGAATCGTTGTATTGGTTTGAGGTATATTTTCGCTTCCGCTATCCAGATGCTCTTCAACTAGCAACCAGCTTACTGTGTAAAGGGCGATCGAAGTTTGAGCAACTAATCTTTGCTCCCGTCGCTCGCTACACATACGAAAAGCAATTGAATGCTCAAGGAATTGGTCGCATCGATAAGAATCGGGTTGAAAAAAAGTTTTTCAACCATCTAGCTAACCTTGATACTATCCTCAGTCAGCAAGATTGGTTGGCGGGAAACCATGAAAGTATAGCAGATTTTGCTGTTGCTGCACAAATAGATGAGATACTTCGGACTAGTCCGCTCAAAGAGCGTATTTTGTCATATTCTCACGTCAAGGATTGGCTAGAACGAATCTAAGTGCGGATGCAAAAATATTTATGTCATTGCGTAGGCGGAGCCTTCCTGTAGAATACGTAATCAGTTTTACAGGGACATTACGAGTTATCCGTCGTGCTATTCCTAAGTTCCAAGGCTTACAGCAAGAAGAATTCCCCCTTTTTTCGATTGGTTAACCGTAGAGATTGTAGTGATTTGTTAACCAAATTTACCTCGAACACGAAAAACATAACCCCTCTCCGCTACCGGAAAGGGGTTAAATCACTGCTAGAAACTCAGCAATATTTAATAAGCGTCTTGCAACTCGTAGAAATCAGGCGAGATGTAATCTTTCCGCAAAGGCCAACCCACCCAATCTTCCGGCATCAAAATCCGCTTGAGATTTGGGTGTCCTTCGTAGATAATGCCGTACATATCGTAAGACTCGCGCTCTTGCCAATCTGCGGTTTTCCAAATCCAGTACACAGAAGGCACTACGGGGTTTTCCCGTGCTAAGAACACCTTAACTCGGACTTCTTCGGGGCGATCGCTATTATCACCCACTTTAATCAAGTGATACACACTCACCAATTCTTGTCCTGGCCCAAGGTCAACACCGCCTTGAAACTGGAGATAATTAAACCCATAAGCATAAAGGGCTGTAGCGGTAGGAAGCAAGAAATCTGCCCCCACCTTAATTATCTCTACACCATTCTTATCTGGTGCCAAAAACTCATGGTCAAAGCCATTTTCCGTTAACCATTGGGAAATTTTACCCGCTTGTACCAATGACTCTTCTTTGGCTGCTACTGGTTGAGATTCTTCTTCAGCCACGGGTTTGTTCCTCCTTTTGCGCCTTTTCTGTCAGTAGTGCAGGTGGTATTGGCATACCAATCGCTTCTGCCAATTCCTTCGGTGGTGCATAGCGAGTTTCTGACTGCAAATACTTGCCAGTTAATATTTCCTCTACTGGCTTCATGTTATGAGTCGTGCTGTAGTAGCGGTGGGTTTGCTTAATTTTATACCGCTCTTGCATCGATTCATTGGCGATTTTCTTCCGCAGCTTAATGATTGCGTCGATAATTGCTTCTGGACGAGGAGGACAACCAGGCAAATATACATCCACAGGAATCAGTTTATCGACTCCGCGCACTGCTGTGGGGGAATCAACGCTAAACATCCCGCCAGTAATAGTACAAGCTCCCATTGCAATTACATACTTCGGCTCTGGCATTTGTTCATAGAGACGCACCAGTTGGGGAGCCATCTTCATCGTAATAGTCCCTGCCGTAATAATTAAATCGGCTTGGCGGGGGCTAGAACGGGGAATTAGCCCAAATCGGTCAAAGTCAAATCGGGAGCCAATTAAAGCTGCAAACTCAATAAAGCAGCAAGCAGTACCAAACAGCAACGGCCACAAACTAGAAAGCCGCGCCCAGTCGTAGAGGTCATCAACCGTTGTCAAAATGACGTTTTCTGAAAGGTCTTGAGTGATTGTAGTCCGCTCAATGGGGTTGATGATTCGCTCTTTGTCCTGGGTTGTTATGTTAGAATTCAAGACCATTCCAAAGCTCCTTTACGCCATGCGTAAACTAAAGCGACTACAAGAATTGCAATAAATACTAGCGCTTCAATAAATGCCAATAGCCCCAAACGGTGGAAAGCTACCGCCCAAGGATACAAGAAAACTGTCTCCACATCAAAGACGACGAAGACCAGAGCAAACATGTAGTAGCGGATGTTGAACTGAATCCACGCTCCCCCAATGGGTTCCATGCCAGATTCGTAAGTGGTGTGCCGTTCTGGGCTGTAACTACTAGGTCGTAGGAGCTTGGAAGCTGAGAGCGCTAAGGCAGGTACTAGGCTACAGATGATGAAGAAGCCTAGAAGGTACTCGTAACCGCTGAGGACAAACACAATGAGTATCTACCGCTTATGGAGTATTTTAAGTGGGGAGTGGGGAGTAGGGGAGTAGGGGAGCAGGGGGAGCAGGGGAGGCAGGGGAAGCAGGGGAGATAAGGGGGACAAGGTAGCAATATTTCTCCCTTATCTCCCCCGTCTTCCTTGTCTCCCTTGTCTCTTCTCCATGCCCCATGTCCAATGCCCCATACCCAATGCCCAATGCCCAATCCCTTGTATTACGTTACTTTCTTTTACATTATATCTGTTTGGTTTTTCTGAAATCTGGGAAACAGACGCAGTTCAGGTATTTAATTCGCTTTTGATAGTGATAGAAAAGTCTAACAATTATGTCATAATTTTTAACGTATATTTAAGATTTCTCCTTTGCGAGGCCCTAGCCATGAGCGAACCAGTTGTTGAGACTCCGGTGTTAGACCGCTACGAGTGTCGCGCCTGCGGTTATGTTTACGAACCGGAAAAGGGAGACGACAAGCATGATATTCCTTCAGGAATAGTCTTTGCAGAACTGCCCATAAGTTGGCGTTGTCCAGTTTGTAGTGCGAAGAAAACAGCTTTTGCTAACATTGGCCCTGCGGGTACTGCATCCGGCTTCAAAGAAAATCTCGGTTACGGTTTTGGTGTCAACAACCTAACGCCAACCCAAAAGAATATCTTGATTTTTGGTGCTTTGGCTCTTGGTTTCTTGTTTTTTATCAGTCTCTACGGCTTACAGTAACAAGCGTTAAGCAATTCAAAATTCAAAATGAAAAATTCAGGATTGCCTAGCATCCTGACTGACGACTCCTACAAAAATTTAGAAATAACTAAGAAATACTGATGCTTTCATTTGTGAGAAGTTGGCAACGAATAGCTGCCTTGGTAATAGTAGTCGTCATGTGTATAGGTTGTAGCAAAATTCCCTCTGTAAGCTACAACCCTTGGAAAATCATTTCTGTGCCAACAGACTCGAATCTATTGGATATTGCTTTTACTAATAATCCTGAGCATGGCTACTTAGTAGGTAGCAATGCCACCCTATTGGAAACCAATGACGGTGGTAATACCTGGAAACCAATAACCCTGCAACTGGACGATCCAAAGTATCGTTTTGACTCAGTAAGTTTTGCAGGTAAGGAAGGCTGGATTGCCGGAGAGCCTGGACTGTTGCTGCATACTACCGATGAAGGTGCTTCTTGGTCGCGTATTCCTTTGAACGAAAAGCTACCAGGTAGCCCGATCGCAATTAAGGCACTGGCAGACAATACAGCTGAAATGGCTACTGATGTGGGAGCCATATATAAGACGATAGACGGCGGTAAAAATTGGAAAGCCCAGGTGGAATCAGCAGTTGGTGTGGTGCGTAATATAGAACGTTCTGCTGATGGTAAATATGTTGCGGTTTCCGCTAAGGGTAGTTTCTACTCAACTTGGGAACCAGGGCAAAATGCTTGGGTACCCCATAACCGCAATAGTTCTCGACGGGTAGAAAATATGGGTTTTGCTAACAATGGGCAATTGTGGTTACTAGCTAGGGGAGGCCAAATTCAGTTTAGTGACGAAACCAAACCTGATGAGTGGCAAAAGGCACAATATCCAGAGTTATCTACCAGTTGGGGTTTACTGGATTTGGCATATCGTACACCCAATGAAATTTGGATAGGTGGCGGTAGCGGTAATTTGCTACGGAGTGGCGACGGTGGCAAAACCTGGGAAAAAGACCGAGAAGTAGAGGAAGTTGCTGCTAATTTATACAAAATTGTGTTCTTAGAACCAGAACGCGGATTTATAATTGGCGATCGCGGTGTTTTGCTCAAGTATCTCCCAAACCCTGAAAAAAATTCGCCAGAAGCGGCTTAATCGGAGGGGAGATGAGGGGGATGAGGAAGGTAAATTAATAATCAATACCCAATGCCCCATGCCCAATCCCCAGTACCTATTTCTGAGAAGAACTTTGCAACTTGTAACTCTTTCTTAACTTTGTAGGATAATAAACTCTATAACATTCTTTGTGAAGGTAGGAATCTAAATGTCAGGTACCACTGGAGAACGTCCGTTTTCGGACATCATTACCAGCGTTCGTTACTGGGTAATTCACAGCATCACCATTCCAGCATTATTTATTGCAGGTTGGCTGTTTGTCAGCACCGGGCTGGCTTATGATGCTTTTGGTACACCCCGCCCAAATGAGTATTTCACACCAGCGCGGCAAGAAGTGCCAATTGTGAAGAACCGTTTTGAAGCTAAAAAACAAGTTGAACAATTTATTGGAAAGTAGTTTGAAATCATGACTAGCGGCAATAACATCAATCAACCAGTTACCTATCCAATTTTTACCGTTAGATGGCTGGCAGTACATACTTTAGGTGTACCAACTGTATTCTTTTTAGGCGCGATCGCCGCAATGCAATTTATTCACCGTTAGGAGCAATTATGGTAGAAAGATCGCCTAATCCCAATAATCAGCCGGTTGAACTAAACCGCACTTCCCTATACCTGGGGCTACTACTAGTTTTCGTTCTCGGTATTCTGTTTTCCAGTTACTTCTTTAACTAACTGGAACTGCTGTTGTTAATTTTTGTTTATTTAACCTGTGTTGATTTGTTGTTAAGGGAGGAGAGAAGCTGTGTCTGGAAGTGGGAGAATTCCCCTGTGGGTCGTCGCTACGATCGCAGGTTTAGGTATAATTACAGTCTTGGGCATTTTCTTTTATGGTGCCTACGCCGGACTCGGTTCTTCGATTTAACATTAGTCCCTTTGAACCGAACACTATAAGTTAGGATTTTCTAGCATCTGTTGAGAAATCAACGTTAAAAAAACCGCCTGTCTCTATGAGATAGGCGGTATTAATTTTGGTCAATAGTCATTTACAAATGACTAATGGCTAGATCAGCTGATATCGTCGCTTTCAATGTATAAAAACAGAAATGCGAAGGTTATAGCTGGCAAAACCCAACCGATGATGGGAACGAAGATAGAAGGCAAAAAGGAAGCTGCCATAATAAAGGTTCCTGCTAAATAACACTACAATTCAAAATGAGCTTACTGCAAATCCTGCCAGATTTTTTAAATTCTTTCATATTTTTAACACAGCCCATGTTGAGAGGCAGGGGGCAGGGGGCAGAGGGGAGACAAGGGAGATGAGGGAGACAAGGGGGAATTATTTAACAAGTTTCTTCCCCAATTCCCTTAGTTACATCCCCAGTAGTTCATCTAGCTGTAAATCTGGCAAGTCTGGAGGAATTACAGTCCGTATTATTGTAACTTTGTGGCTCTCCTGTTGGGTTGTCAGATCAAGTGCGATCGCTTCTATGCGAATTTCCAAACAGCCAAGGGGAATCTTTAATTGGGTTATCACTTCTAAACCTCCCAATGCATTAGGTATTAAATTTGTCAATAGATGAGGCCCATCTAGTAACCAGCGAGTTTGATAATCTTCAACCCATAACTTAACAACCACTTGCTGAGTTATTTCAGGCAGTATTACGCGCACTATGATAAATTTATCAGCGATTAGTTCGCCTTCTGGTATATGTAATTGTGGAATTGGCAAAGGCTTAATGGCTGCCGCAGTTACGGGTAGAGAAGGAGATAAACCTAACAGTGGTTGCTTTTCTTCTTGCAAGGAGTAATTATTCGTTGCATCGGCTTCCAGTTGACTATCTGTATCATCTACAACAATTTCTTGCGCTAACCAAGCTGATGCTATATTTACTTTTATTGGAGGAGGAGGAGGCGGTAGTTGTCTTACTAGAGCCATTGAAAGTGTTGGTTCCGATACTTTCTCTGCTACCGTATTTTCCACTGTCTCTAGATTAGTTTCCTTTGCTGTGTCTGCGTCTTCCTCAAAGTTGTCAAGCTCAAAAACCGACTCTTGGGTATCCTCGCTTAATGGTAAGCTGACATCAACATTGGGAGTTCCAGCACTAAGAAAAAGCTGAGTCTGCTGGGCTGGAACATAGCGATCGCTGTCTTCAGTTTCTAGTTCATTGATGGATTCAGGCAAAATGTATCCTTGACTTTGCACCCACTTCCTGAGTAGGGGAGATGAATAAAGGTTGCCTGTTGTAATAAGTTGTGGATTTGACTGAGTTTCTACTTCAGCAACAGATTCTTCCTGGAATTGTACATTTGACTGAGTTTCTATTTCAGCAACAGATTCTTCCTGAAATTGTGCATCATCAACTACTAATTCCGGTGTATTTTGATCTTCAGCTACAATTGCGTCCAACTGTGGGAAATCTTCAGATGCTTGAACTTCTAAATCTGGTGAGATATTATTTTTTAGTTCTTCTTCTGTATCACCTGGCAAAGCTTGTAACCGTCTCAAGTATGGAAAAGTAGTATCGAGTATTGGCATTCGACGTTGCCTAATGACTAACTGCTCCAAGTTAATGGCAGCTATAGTAGTATCCTTTTCTAGAGGCTCCTCCTGTTTAGGGGATTCTGCAATAATATCTGTGGAAAGATTGACATCAGTTTGAATCGGTGGCAATTTCGGCAATTGAGGCGAAGTGACTGAATTCTTTAAGTTAGATGTCCGTAGGGTGGTTTCTCGCAGAACTTGTAGATTAATTTGCGGTGGTAGGGGTGTGTTTGGTGATGGATTGAGTACCTGAGACTCTTCTGTTTTTGGGATCTTGACTAGATTGAATAATTTCAAGTCGATCCTTACATCTGTCTCTGGCTCCGTTAAAGCAGTAGACGAGTCCGATGTTACTATAGGGCTATTTAACGATGTACTAGGTTTTGCTACGGCTGTGATTGCCAGTAATTCTGTTACATCTGCTGTAATAGTGAAGGACTGGCTGGCTAACAGGATGACTCCACTAACATCGGCGAATCGACCATACAAACTGATATCCGCTAAAATTAATTTGGATTCAAAGTCAGCAGGAATATCAATTGAGGTATTGATGCTGAAGGGTAACTCCTGATCTGGTAAGGGTTGCCGTAGCTTGGTTAAGATTTTTGACTCTAGGGGCGATCGCAGTTCAATTCCTAGTTCAAGCGCCCGCAAGCTTTTTGAGTATAATTTTTCAGCCCGATCTAAATTTGTCTTTTCTTTAAGTTCTATGTGCCCATTGATTGTAAGAGCTTTTCCCCAACCAGCAATGTAAGTATCTCGATCTAAAGTTAGCAATAATGGTGGTTCTGTTGCTAGAAAATCTGTAACCTCCTCATCTTTCAGAAGCAGTTCAGAATCGGGTAAAGCTAAATCTATTAAATTTTGTAAAATCTGCTCTGCTGTCTCACCTTTGAGCCATACAGGACTTACAGGCTCATCGATCGCTATATTTTCTTGCGTTTCTTCTTGCAGAACAATGGTAGCAGGGTTGCTATCTGTAGCAATTGCTAATTCTGCGGAAACTGCGATCGCTTCATCGAGAGTAATTACTGATTCTGTTGGGGCATTATCCAAGTTTCCTTCATCTGGAATAACAATGGTAGCAGGGTTGCTATCTGTAGCAATTGCTAATTCTGCGGAAACTGCGATCGCTTCATCGAGAGTAATTGCTGATTCTGCTGGGGCATTATTCAAGTTTCCTTCATCTGGAATAACAATGGTAGCAGGGTTGCTATCTGTAGCAATTGCTAATTCTGCGGAAACTGCGATCGCTTCCTCTCGGTTAATTGCTGATTCTGCTGAGGCATTATCCAAGTTTCCTTCATCTGGAATAACAATGGTAGCAGGGTTGCTATCTGTAGCAATTGCTAATTCTGCGGAAACTGCGATCGCTTCATCGAGAGTAATTGCTGATTCTGTTGGGGCATTATCCAAGTTTCCTTTATCTGGAATAACAATGGTAGCAGGGTTGCTATCTGTAGCAATTGCTAATTCTGCGGAAACTGCGATCGCTTCCTCTCGGTTAATTGCTGATTCTGTTGGGGCAATATCTAAGTTTTCAGAAATAGTATCTGGGCGATCAGGTGAAATTGATTCTACATTCTTCTCCTGCTCCCATCGCTCCCTTTCTTCTTCCTCGGTCAATACTTTAATTTGGACAGTATATTGCCAAGATTTACCGAGCAGATCCGACATCAAATCGCCTGTACAGCGCAACTCCCAAACTCCCGCATCGAAGTAGGTAAAAGGAATGACGGCCATTAAGCCTTCTGAATTAGTGCGACGCGATCGCTTGAAAATTCGCCGCGTTGGTTGAATTTCCTGGGTTGAAGAGTGAGTTACCCGCACTTCCACGTCTGTATTAAGAAGGTTAGAACGAGCCAAAACTCTATATTGCCCTTCCAAAATTTCCAAATTTGGCGATTCTAGAATATGCCATGAGCGAGCGCCTTGTTTCTGTATCAGAAATTGCCAGTGTTCCATTGTGAGTGATGCCCAGACCGACGAGCCTCTGAGTAAAAATGTGTATTAACTTGCTTGCAAGTTTACCCCAGTATTTTATAAATGCACCCCTTAAATGGCTATCTAGTTAACTCAGTTTTACCTAGTAGCGTCAAGGGAGTTTCAATAGATCGCTGTGTTGCTTGTGCGTAAAGCTTTTGTTGTTTCCTGAAGATTAACTTTGACACTCTCCACTACTAAATTAACAGGGATGCAATGGATACCGTTGGTTGTCTCTGCTCAACTTAATGCGAAGAATTTTGTATTATTTTTTACTAAAATGTCCAATTTGCAATAGACACAACATACAATAAAAAATTAAGATTTACTTGACAATTATTATTAAATTGTGGTTTTCCACATTTTTGTCATAAAAATGTAGGATGTAGCTCTTAAGTGTGATTTGCGATCGCCTCCGGCAGATGCAAAGCATCATCGCAAATCACAACACTTAACCCTAGATATATCTATGGGGTCAATCCAAAATCTAAAATCCACAATTGTTTCACAATGAGGATTTACAGGAGGGATTCGATGCTAGTCATTTTAATGGACGAGCAAATCCTTGCCCCTGAGCAAGTTTGCCAGTCTTGTTTACTCGCAGACGGGAGCGGTCAACCCCGTTGGCGTGGAGGTCAACTGCGCTGTGGTCAAGCCATTCGTAAACTTACTCAACAGCAGCCAGACCAGTACGAGTGTATGATGGGCTTTCGCATCGCCCATATAGAATAGTTTAATTTGCCAGCAAAACCGAGCAACTGCGTTATCCTAAGCTCAAGTAACTATAGAAATTTAACCACAGGAGAACGCATAATGTCTTGGCGCGGGTCTACAACTGTTTCAGATCGGATTTTTGCTTGCTTGCCTTATTTGCTTCCTCTAATTGAAGTTTTTGTATTTGGCAGATATTTGTTCTCAGATTTTCCACCGCTACAACTACTGTTTCTGCCACTCATACCATTGTTGAGAATTTACTACGGTGTGCGTTATGCAGGAATGATTATTTTCTTTGCTTTATTTTTGCTGGTAGTCAGAAACGAAAAAATTAGTCACTTTGTTCGTTTTAACACCATGCAAGCAATCCTTTTGGATATCATTATCTTTTTGTTTAATATCCTCACTGATGTTGTGGGTCTAGTTCCCCTTGGTGGTTTTGCAATTCAAACCCTATCTACAACCATTTTTATCGGCATAGTGGGAGCAGTTGCATATTCAGTCATCCAGTCTGTGAGCGGTCGTTATGCGGAAATCCCGGCGATTTCTGATGCCGTGTATATGCAAGTGCGCTAGTCATTAACGGGTCGCTACGGTGTTTTCCAGGCGACCAATACCTTCAATTTCCACGCGGACGCGATCGCCTGGATGCAATGGATTTACACCCTCTGGTGTACCTGTAAGCACCAAATCACCAGGTAGTAGAGTCATCACCTGACTAATATAGGAAACTAGAACATCGGGTGAAAACACCATCTGATCGATACAGGCAGATTGGACTGGATGACCATCATCATTTACAAAAGTCTGCAATCTCGCTCCTGGATTTAATTCCCGCACAATCCAAGGGCCCAAAGGACAGAAAGTATCAAAACCTTTGGCTCGCGTCCATTGGCCATCCCGTTTTTGTAAATCCCGCGCTGTTACATCATTGGCGATGGTATAGCCCCAAATTTTGGTTTGGGCTACCTCTGGTGTACATTCAAAAGCGTAATCGCCAATTACTAAAGCTAACTCTCCTTCATAGTCAACCCTTTGTGACTGGGGAGGATACTTAATCTCCCTCTCCGATGGAATGATGGACGTGGGTGGCTTGAGAAATATTAGTGGCTCAGAAGGTACTGAAGTTCCCATTTCGGCTGCATGATCTGCATAATTCTTACCCACTGCCACAATTTTTGAGGGAGCGCAAGGAGCCAGAATTTGATAATTTTCTGGTGTCAAAGTTAAATCAGTGGGTTGTCCTTGTAACCAGGGCGGAGCATCCAGCACCTGCACATTGAGGGATAGTTGTAGTATCCCATAGTAAATCTGTCCTTCTTGATTTTGAATTCGCACGTAGCGCTGCGCCATAACCTTGATGAATATCCTCTTATCTGTGATTAGAAACTGTGAGCGGGTAGCAATTCTCAATTAGCTTTTTAACGAACCGATTGAGTCTTGAGCAAAAATGCGATCGCTATAGATGCCCTTAAAGAAAGATACCCCTTGCGCCTCATCACTCCCCTTACGGTCAGTGAAAGGCTTCTTTTGGAATCAGCTAAAGAAATCTGAGGGTCGCCTCGCAACCTATTTTTCATTAGGGACATCCAAAAATAATCCAAACTTTGGCGATTTGACTAATGAAACAAAATTGAAAACTGGTAAGATTATAGTTCCTTGTTGCTTCCGATGTTGATTAATACTGGCATTTTAAATTTATATCAAGTATAAATTAATATCAGCAACCGTACTTGTCCATAAGGAAACTGGAAAATATGACTACAAATTACGAAACAATGTACATCCTTCGTCCTGACCTGGGAGACGAACAGGCAGAGCAAGCAATTACCAAATATCAGAATTTGCTTCGCGACCAAGGCGCTGAGGATATCCAAATTCAAAATCGTGGTAAGCGACGTCTGGCTTATGAAATCAAAAAACACCGCGATGGGATCTATATCCAATTAAACTACACTGCACCTGCAACTGCGATCGCTCCCTTTGAACGCGCCATGCGCTTGAGTGAAGAAGTGATTCGTTATCTGACAGTTAAGCAGGATATCGCCGAAGAAAAACCCCCTAAAGAAGAAAAGGAAAAGCCCACTAAAGTAGCTGCAACGGTCGCGTAGGGGGCAGGGGGATGAGGGAGATGAAATTATTTAACAAGTTTCTTCCCCAATGCCCAATTCCCAGGGGAGCATCCCAAATGTGTAAAAACATAAGCTGTCATCGCGTAGGCGGAGCCTTCCGGTAGGGTACGTAATGAAATGGAGCATTCGCGGAACATCTCCAAGAGTTGCAATCGCAAAGTCTAGATACTGCGATTGCTTCATTGCGCTTCACTTCATTCGCAATGACAATCTATTTGATAAATTTGCTTTCATTGAGATGCTCGCAATTCCCAATTCAGTAAAATTTTGTCTTTTTCTTTTTCCGTGACTTATTTGGGAATGCTAAATTAACAAATACTTGCCAAAGGTAGTACTCCCGCAGTTATACCTAAGAGTGGACAAGATTCTGAATGGGAGCTGTAAGCTACTGTGAGCCAATCTGATACACCCAATATTCAAGTTCTCTCTACGGAAGTATCGCAACTACGCCAGGAGTTGCAACTTCGCGATCAATTAGTACAACAACTATCTCAAGAACTCTTCCGGCTGGTTAAGGGCAACGCCAGTTTTATGCCTCAGCAGCCGGAACTTGAGCGTGATTTGAGCCAGTTACAAGCTTTGCAAGAACAACTCCAAGCTGTAGAGCAGCAGGTGGCATTCTATCAAGAGCAAATTACAACTCGTGACTCCGAAATTTACCAATTGCGACAGTCAGTCCAAGAACTCACCGATCGCACTCGGATGTTGGAGCAAGTAGTACAAGAGTTGCCTCAAATTTACCGTCGGAAGTTTGAGGAGCGGATGACACCAGTGAGAGAAAAGGTAGCAATGCTACAACGGGAAAATCGCCAACTGCAAGCAGAACTGCAAAGTGTGAGTTACCGTTTAGCACTCAAAACTCGCAATGCTAGTCACAGCGGAATTGATTTGCCAAATTTTCCCCGCCCAGCATCCGAACAAACTAACATTTCGACTCCCCAAAATGCCTAAAATTGCCATAACTCATGTTGTAACTTTGCTTGCCTCTTAGCCTAGTTCTATGGTTGCTGCTGCGCGAATTGCTTTAGAATCACTCATAGAGAACTACTTACTTAATTGGACTGGGTTAAGAGGCTTGTACTAGGCTGTTGACTCTATGCCTTTTTAGGAGTTAAAAAGTCATGCAAAATATATGTCATTGCGAGCGAAGCGAAGCAATCCCAGGCGATTGCTTTGCTTCGCTCGCAATGACAGAAAAATAACATGAACCAAAAGCTTAGTATATCGAGCAGTTGACCCAAAATCACTTGAAAAGCCCTACCTTTAAAAGGCTGGGGAGGATTATAAAAAATTGCATCTGTTTTGACCAATTTCAGTCATTTTCTACTAAACATGGTTTAGGTAAATTGGCATTCAAGTTTCACAAAAAGACTCATTCGTCTGCTATTGATATTGCCTAACTGCAAAGCCATGAGTATTCCTCCATGTTTAATTAGGTGAGGATATGTTAGAAAATCTGAAAAAATGCAACCATTGCTTGACTCCACCATCCTTCTAAAGGTAGATTTATTTAACCTGCTACAAGCAAACTGTCGTTTTTGACGGTGCTAAGAATATCTTCATAAGTATTAAAAACTTCAAAAACTGTATCTAGTTGGGTAAGTTCTAAAATTAACCGCACAGGAGTTTGCACGTTGCATAAAACCAAACGACAACCACTCTGACGTGCAGCTTTCAGTCCTTTTACCAAAGGAACTAACCCAGAACTGTCCATAAAGTTAACTTCTGCTAAGTCAATAACCCAGAGTTGATGAGATTGGGGTACTACTCCAGCCATCTGTTCGCTCAAAGCCATACCGCCTTCTAAATCTATGCTTGTTTGGGGTTTGAACAAAATCACTTGAAATTCTTGTGTGAGAGTCATGAATTTAAAAAGGTAGTTGGAACACTAGACTAACAATCAAAAAATGACATAAATACTTCTTCTCTCTCAACAGCAAAATTGACTGTTTTACCCAGGTATTTAAGGGATTTCAGCCGTGCAGTTGGGAGTTATTATTTCAGTATTCATGCCGTATAATTTGTGATAACTTTCATAAATATAGGCATAAGCCTCTGATAATTTCGGTATCAACCGTATCTTTTACGAAATTTTCATAACCCACCTTGATATTTGTAAAGGTTATGTAATTTTTTTTTATTTGTTTATAAAGTAAATTAACTTGTGGTAGAGAGTGCTAAGATTTACATAGTTAATATTTAAAAATTAATAGTTTTCATAGAGTTATGAGCTATGGATTATTCAGAATTAAACTAATGTCCTAGTTCTGAATGTAGCGGTTTGATTGACACCCCGCCCAAAAACAAGCAAAGATATTAGTAAAAGTAAAAATTTGTAAAGACGGTGGTGCGGAATGTCTTTAGAGTTGATTTCACTAGAAAATATCCAGAAAGTAGCCCATACTTACGGGTATTGGGCGATTTTTTTGGGAATTTTGCTAGAAAATTTAGGCATTCCCCTTCCTGGTGAAACCGTGACCTTAGTGGGCGGGTTCCTAGCTGGCAGCGATGAACTAAATTTCTGGCTGGTTCTCAGTGATGCAATTATGGGTGCTGTAATTGGCGGCACTTGTGGTTATTGGATTGGCAGAGTTAGCGGTTGGACTTTTTTGGTAAAAGTTGGTAGCATATTTCGGATTTCTGAAATACGGCTGCTGACTATTAAAGATCAATTTAGTCAAAATGCTGCGAAAGCTGTATTCTTTGGACGTTTTTTGGCGTTATTGCGAGTTTTTGCAGCACCACTAGCGGGTATAGCCGAAATGCCCTTTGGAAAATTCTTTTTATACAATTTTTTAGGAGCAGCTGCTTGGGCTAGTGTGATGGTGACATTAGCTTTCTTTGCTGGAAAAATTATCTCTTTAGAACAATTGGTTGCTCGGGTGGGTCAGTTTGCGATCGCAGCCTTACTGATTATTACTGCCTTAATTGTTGTTCCCCTGTGGCTAGAGTCTCGCCAAGTTAAGGAAGCGAGTACTGAAGAGTAAAAAGTGAGGAATGAGGGAGCAGGGGGAGATGAGGGAGATGAGGAAGAAAATACTTCTTTATCTCTTGTCCCTGTCCCCCTCATCCCCCTCATTCCCTAGTTTGCTGCGACCAAATGCGAGTTGGTAGGCCCCAAACATAGATAAAGCCTTCAGCAGCTTTGTGGTCGAATTGGTCTTCGGCTCCGTAGGTTGCCAAATCGGGAGTATAGAGAGAATTATCGCTTGAACGCCCAACTATTGTAGAGTTACCCTTGAACAACTTCACTCGCACAGTTCCAGAGACTCGCTCTTGTGTTTTTTGAATAAAGGCATCCAGTGCAACTTTCAATGGACTGTACCACAAGCCGTTGTAAACAATTTGGCTGTAAGTTTCTTCAATCCCACGCTTGTAATGAGTGACATCTGCCGTCAAAGTCAAACTTTCTAAATCTCTATGTGCCTGAATTAGCACTAACATTGCAGGTGATTCGTAGATTTCCCGCGATTTGATTCCTACCAGACGGTTTTCAATCATATCGATCCGTCCGATACCGTGATTTCCTACAAGCTGATTGAGTTGTTCAATTAGCTCAACTGGTTTTTTAGCTATGCCGTTGATGGTCGTCGGAATACCACCGTGAAAACCAATTTCGATGTACTCTGGTTCGTTGGGAGTGTCAGCGATCGCTTTGGTCATCTCATAGATTTCTTCTGGTGGCTCAAATGAGGGATCTTCGAGTAAACCAGCTTCAATGCTACGACCAAGTAAATTTTTGTCAATGCTGTAGGGAGAGGATTTTTTAACTGGTGAGGGGATACCGAACTTTTCACCATAAGCGATGGTTTCCTCACGGCTCATACCCCATTCTCTAGCGGGTGCGAGGATCTTGATGTTGGGGTTGAGGGCTGTCACTGAGACATCAAAGCGAACCTGATCGTTACCTTTGCCAGTACAACCGTGAGCGATCGCATCAGCACCATATTTTTCGGCCGTTTCTACTAATATCTTAGCAATCAGCGGACGGGCAAGAGCAGTTCCTAAAGGATAACGATTTTCATAGAGGGCGTTGGCTTGAATCGCTCCAAAGGCATAATCCTTTACGAAGCTGTCTTTGACATCCGCCACCAATGATTCACTTGCACCTGATTTTAGAGCTTTTTCTCGAATTGGCTCTAATTCATCTCCCTGACCTAAATCTGCTGCTAGGGTAATCACCTCTTCTACACCCCACTCTTGTTTGAGGTAAGGGATGCAAACCGATGTATCTACTCCACCAGAATATGCCAAGACAACCTTTTTGGCGCGACCCATTAATTTCTCCACTTAGGACAACAAACAACGAGTCATTATTATATCTGAACTAACCCAGGTATATTTTATTCATACAACTGAATCACAAATAACAAGATTTTTAACTTCTCTGAGAAGTCGGGAATCTAAGCCTTATGGTTTTTATAAGTAAATAGGATTGCGATCGCTTCTACACAAAATTTTTTTAGGGTGGGATTATCCACCCTGTTTTAAGTTCTTGATAACCTGGTTTAAGCTTTTGTGCTTGATGGTCTAAAAGACCTTATCTTTTTACCCAAGAACAAACTCAACCCGAATACAGACAATCCAAGCATCAAATTTGGCTCTGGAACACTTGTGTAAGTGACAGTTTGAACACCCGCACCAGTGGAATCATTCAAATCGATCAAACTTTCGCGGTAGATATTAAAAGTGCCGGGTGTAAAATACAACCCTAACCCGGCTTGGTTCAAAATTGTTCCCGAAAAGTCCGTGAAAACTGACGCTAAAGGATCGTCTGCTTCAGTGTATGACTGTCCACCATAAGTAGCAGAAATCTTTAAACCTTCGGCGATGGTTACTTCTTGATCGTCTGCTGCTGCTGCTGGATCGAATGAAAAAGTGCCTGTGAGAGTTTTATCATCGTTAAAAAAATTATAAGTTATGGCTGCTGCTTGGGCGGGGATAGTCTCGCCTAATGAAAAAATCAAAGCAGTTCCTACCGTTGCAGATGCTAACTTCTTGAAGATAGAGTCAGTCATTTTTTTCCTTGATCAAGAACAGGTGGAAAAATACCGCAATAGTTTTATGAAACAGAGACGTGTGTTACCACGCCTCTGTAGCACAAGGCTTTTTAGCTAGTCTTCATCTTCATTGAAGCGGCCTCTTCTATGACCTGCGATCGCAGTTTTCATAGTCTTGAAGATATGACTCTGATCGACCACACCCCGAATACCAGGCGCGCTGTAAGTACCAGAACTATCTGTAAACTCCAGATTTTGTCCAAAGGATCGAGTCAGAGTTGAGGAATAAGCACCCTGGTAGTAAACAGGTACAACCCGACGGCTATGGCTACCCCAAAGGTACTTGTAATTTGGATCAGACCCCCAAAAGTGACCAGCATCAGTAGGATTGTGCTTCACAAAAGTGATGTCTTTGGCGTTATACTTCAAACCCCTAGCCTGATTCGGGTCAGGATTAGGAGTCAATTTAGAGGCAAAATCATTATTCAGAGTTAGATAGTGGTCATGGTCGGCAGTAACCAGTAGCAAGTTCTTGCTCCAACCACCATGATTTTCTACCCAAGTAATGACCTGCTGGACTGCCTTATCAAAATCATTCATGGTACCAATTAGGTTATCCATGTTGTTGTCATGAGCCGCCCAGTCTACATCACCTCCCTCAACCATCAGCCAAAAACCGTCTTTGTCTTTACCCAGAACGGTTAAAGCTGCTTTGGTGAGATCGGCTAAAGTCGGATTTTCGTTAATCTCTCTGGCGATAAAGCTAGCATCAGTTTCACCAGGAGCTAGAGGACGGATGGTATCAGGTGCAGGAGCATTAGGAGCAATGGGATTACCCGCTGCATCGATTACAGGAACACAATCCCCAACAGTACCAGTAATAATTTTCCCAGATGGGCAGGTTCCTGGGGTTCCACCGCCTTTGACAACGGAGCTATAGAGGGTGAAGTTGCCTAAACCTGTGCTACTGTAGTCTCCTTTAGAAGAACTGGTAGGAAGGTTGCCGTCTTGTCCACGAGCCCCATACAGACCAAATAATTTCTCTCCTTTATTTGGGTCAATTTTGGCAGCCGTGTTTAATAGGGTTTGGGTTGCATTGGGCCCACGTTCCAAAAAGGTATAACCGTAACGATTGGATGTAGGGTTATTCTTTAAATGCTCGTAAGTGTCTTTCTGAATATACGTATATTTAAATACGCCATCAGATGTATTTGTAGTTGCCTGATTTTCCAGGTCTTTAGGATGACCGCCACCTAACAAAACATTAGGCTGAAAGTTCAGCAATGTTTGTTGCAAAATGCTGTCTTGGTTGGTCTTCGTGGGGTCGTAAACGCTATCATACTTGCTGCGACGATTTACGAAAGAAGCAGCAGCGCCAGGTGTTGCATGACTAACAGGTACAGATGTCACCAAGCCTGTAGACTTATTATTTTCCTTGGCAATTTCCAGGATGGTTTTCAACTTTTTCTCGTAAATGTCTACACCCATCGCGTTGTTAAAGCTCTTTACGCCCGTATAAAGAGTTGTAGCGGTGTTAGCAGAGTCAGGATAACTGTACTTAATGTAATCTTTGTCGTATTTTCCAGGATTTGCGGGGGTTAGAGGAATCCAGGGAAGAGGGCCACCCTGACTAGGGTCGTAACCTGTGAGATTACCATCTGCCAAACTGTTGCCATCAAGTCGATCGCCTGGATTAAAAGGGGTAGGCTGGAATGTAAAGTTGGGGCGAACAGGACTTGCAGCTGTGAGAGGATTAGACCCATCTAGAGCAGAGTTACCTGTTAAATGGGGCTGACCTGTTGGATTGGCTGGTGTATTTCCTTGAATTGTTGTGCCGTAAGTAGTTACCAATCCATATCCACTTAGCTTTTGAAAGCTAAGACCTGAGCCTTTACCACTTGTGTAAAAAGGTGCGCCTTTGGCAACAGCTGCGGCCCGGGCCATATTCCAACCCATACCGTCGCCAATCATGATAATTACGTTAGTTCCATTACCAGAGGCCAGAGTCGGCTGGAAAACAGAATTACCAAATACTAGCAGAACGGTACAGAGCAAGCCAGCCATAACAAAAGATAGCGATCGCTTGTACTTTCGCAAAAATGAAATCATTAGAGTGTGCCTTAAGGTAAATGGTTACAGTTTGGGCGTTAATTACTGATAAAAATTGGGTTCTAGATGAGTAGCAGCAAAGTCTGAGTAGGTAGGACTCACATCTATCTGAGTAGAGGCTGTAGCATAGGTTTGGTTAGAGACGGTTGCTGGTTGTTGGGCGGTTGCTGGGTGTTGATTTGATGTTCCTAAGAACAACAAAACTGCCATAACCAAACCAGATATGAAGCAAGCCAAGGTGCGTTTGTATTGTTTCAGTAATGAAATCATTGGGAATTTTTGAATGAAATTCATCATCAGTAAACCTCTGAGTAAATAACCTGTTGCTATGCTTTGACAATCAAAATAAATGCCGAAAAGCATGATTTTAAAATGTTGATTTAAGTGACTTCGTTAAAAATACTCCGGTTTTAATTTGCTTTATTAGGAGACAACATTAAAACTAAGTCTTGATTAAATAAAGGATGAATTGGTAGTACAGAAGGTTTTTTACAGCTAGTTAGCTGCAAAGTTATCTCAGCAACATGAAAAGTTTTGCGGATGTGATTTTCTAGCTTATTGAGTAAGCGATCGCGTTCTTGGATAGTTGTAGATTCAACTGTCAAATTGGCACAAAGCATTACCTTATTTAAGCTAATTGCCCAGATGTGGAGTTTTTCTACTTGCACAACACCAGGAAAAGATTTAAGAGATATTTCCACTTCAAGGGGGTCAATTGATTCTGGTGCGTACTCCAAAAAAATCTTTAGGCTTTCTTGGACTAGAGGTAAAGCACTTAAACCCGTAAAAGTTGCAACGACTAAACTAATAGCGACATCTGCCCACCACCAATCCCAAAGATGAACTGCTAAAGCAGCTATAATTACGCCCACAGAACTAGCAGTATCAGCAATGATATGAAGCAAAGCCCCTTGTAGGTTTAAATCGTTATGGGTGTGGGGATGAAGGAAATTAATGTTGAGTAGATTGACGATTAAACCTAATACTGCCACCCCTAACATTGGTAAGCCCAAAATTGCTGCTGGATGTTGCCAACGTTGAATAGCTTCCCATGTAATAAAAGTAGCGATCGCTAGCAAACCTAATCCATTTAACAAAGCCGCTAAAACTTCGATTCGCTGATGTCCAAATGTGGCTTTTTTCTTCGCTGGTTGCTGTGCTAAAAAGCTAGCAAATAGGGATATTACTAAGGCTGCAATATCTGAAAGAATGTGTCCCGCATCTGCTTGTAAAGATAAACTCCGGCTCCATAAGCCTACACTCCACTCAGCAACAAAAAAAAGAGCAAGTAATCCTACTGTTACCCACAACATTTTTGTTTTTTGCTGATTATTTACTACTTTTACAGAATCATCTGCACATCTACACCATTGAAATGAAAGCATTACTCAAAAAACCTTTTGACAGTATAGTAGTGCCGGAAAAAAGTCCCACCAACCATATTTTTGGAAAGGATGTTCTCAATTCATAAATCCGAGAAGAGTAAAGTAAATATGTGTATTTTAAAAAAATATCGTACTTAATTTAAGAAATGGTAATGTTTTTGTTAAAAATGAATAATTAAAGCAAATTAACACTTACAACTCCCAGCAATTATCCTGTTAGTAATTTGTTAATAATTACACATAATACCTGATTTTTCAACACCAGGTTTGCACAACACGACCTTTGATTTGTTGTCCTAACCAAGATGTATTTTGTGAAAGTGTATAAAGATTTTTTCGTTCGACTTTCCAGCTTTGCTGGGGGTCAAATAAAGTAAGTTCTGCTGGTTGATGAGGTAGAATTGCACTGACTTTTTGCCCAAAACATTCTGCGGCACTGGTACTCAATGCCCGCCATAATTCTAAAGCTGTAAATTCTTCAGTTTCAACCAGATATTGCCACAACAAGGGTAATGCTAACTCTAAACCAATTGCTCCTGGAGGAGCTTCGGCAAAGGCTTGGACTTTTTCTTCGTAGCTGTAGGGTGTATGATCGATTGCGATCGCATCTATCACACCCGCACGCACTCCGGCACGCAACGCTGCCACATCATTAGGATTTCCTAAAGGCGGGTCTAAATGCAAGCTAGTGTTATAACTCTTAATTGATTTCGTATCAAGTAAAAGGTGCATCCAGGTAGTGCTGGCGGTAATGGGTAAACCAGCAGCTTTGGCTGAGGCGATTAATTCCACACTGCGGGATGTAGAAACGCGCATAATATGGACTGGTGTACCAATGGTTGCAACTAATTCAAGCATAGCTGCGATCGCACTAGTTTCTGCACTAGCGGGTATTGGAGGTAAACCGAAACGGAGAGCATCTGGCCCTTCTCTCATTACACCATTTGCTGTTAGTTGGCGATCGCTTGGCCAAAAAGCTACTGGTTTACCTAACGGTTGGACATATTCTAAGACTCGCCGCACCAGCGCCAAATTTTCAAAAGGCTTACCATCACTAAAACCAACAACTCCAGCCGCTGCTAAATCTGCTAATTCCGTCATTTGCTTCCCAGCTACATCTAGAGTGATAGCACCCCAGATATGAAGCAGGGGGAGAGGAGACAAGGAAGCAATATTTCCTCCTTGTCCCCCTTGTCCCCCTTCTCTCTCTCTCTTCTGCTGCAACTGTGCCACAAGTGCAGGATTATCAATAGCTGGGGATGTATCAGGTAAGATGCTAACTCTAGTAAAGCCACCAGCCGCAGCCGATTGTAAAAGAGACAACAGAGTTTCCCGTTCTTCAAATCCTGGTTCACCGGAGTGGCTGTACAAATCCACTAACCCCGGCCCAAGAACTAATCCCTGACAATCTCTAATTTGAGTATCGGGATGAATATCAGTAATGTGTGAAGCCACTGCTTTGATATAATCATCAGCAATTAGTACATCAAAGATTTCGTCAATTTGAGAAACTGGGTCAATTACCCGGATTTTTTGCAGCAGTTCAGCCATAAAACTTTTTAGTTAAGAGTTGAAAATAAAGTGAGGAATGAGGAGTTAGGAGTTAGGAGTTAGGAGTTAGAGGATGTTTTAAAAGTCCTCTAGTCGGTAGCAAAAAGTTTTAGATCCCCCTAAATCCCCCGATAAATTGGGGGACTTTGATTCCGGTTCCCCCCTTAAAAAGGGGGGTTAGGGGGGATCAACAAGTGCCTAAAATTACAGCCAACCACTTTTAAAACATCCTCTTAGGAGTTAGGAGTTACTCACCACTTATAACTTTATTCATCACTCATAATTTGTCACTCCTAACCTCACTCCTCACTCCTCACTCCTCACTTCTAACTCAGCACTCATTACAATGCCCCTGCTGCTGTTTTATCTAGTACGCCTCCACCAAAGTGAGTGGTGATGTTCATCGCTTGTAATACTGGTAAACCATCGATGCCAGAAGAGTAATCAATAACACTAACTGCGCCATTACCCTGACGAAAATTCCAGAAATTTTCTAGCGGTAAACCCAAAATATGACAAAGTAGAGTTTTATTAGTAGCGTCATGAGCTACTACTAAAACGGTTTGAAATTGGTTGGTTGATGCGGTTTGCAAAATTGATTGCCAAGCTGCAACGCTGCGATCGTACACTTGTTGCAAATTTTCCCCTTCAGGCATTTGCACTTGGGTAGGCACTAACCGCCAGCGCTGCAATTCTCCTGGAAACTCCTGTTCTATCTCTGTTTCTAATTTTCCTTCCCAGAGTCCGTGGCTGATTTCTCTTAAACCATTTTGCAGGTCTAACTTTACATCAGGATGCTGTTTTAAAATAATCTCTGCTGTTTCTTTAGGGCGTAGCATCGTGCTGCTGACTGCAAAATCAATCGCTACCTCTTGGAGAAATTCGGCTGCTTTTTGCGATTGTTGTCTACCGTTGTCGTTGAGGGGGACATCAATTTGTCCTTGAAACCTGGTTTGACGATTCCAGTCGGTTTCGCCATGACGCACTAATAACAACCGTACTCCTTGATGATCGGGTCGCAATGAAGGTAAAGTTTCTCCTGTATGTTGCGTCTGATTTAAAGATTCTAGCTGGACTGCTTCGCCTAATCCGCCAGCAAAATTTAGTACAGTGATGCCACAGTTAGATTGCTGGATTGAATGGTAGCGACTTGGGGGAATTCCCAAAGCTGTACTAATCAAGGCGCGATTAATGCCATTATGTCCCACTATGAGAATAGTTTCGCCTTGATGCTGAGACAAAATTTCTTGCCAAAACTGTCGCGCTTGTTCGTATAAAGCAAGAACAGGAAAATGTTCTCTTGTTCCCTGTGGCTCATTTAGTAGCATCCGCAGTTCGTCGGGGTGTTGATGCCAAGTGCGGTAGTCTTCGGCAAACTTTTGCTTAACTTCAGAAGTTAACAGTGCTTCCCATAAAGGGAGGTCAATTTCTAGCAGCAAATCAGAAACTTGAATTACAGGAGATTGTTCAGAATGAGTAGCTAACTCACTATGGATAATATCTGCTGTGTGTTTTGCTCGTTGCAGGGGACTGCTATAAATAGCATTAAATAAAATATTGCTGAGGGCTTTACCAACTTTACTGGCATCGTTACGACCTTTCTCGGTTAATGTTGACGCATCAGTGCGTCCCTGAATACGCCGCTCGGTGTTATAACCGCTTTGACCGTGGCGCACAATGATGACACGAGTCATCTGAAAGCCCTCCTGTATCTAGACGATTAATTTTACTGCAAAATGATTGCAGAATTACGGACTCAGGAAGGCAGATTTAATTAAAAGGGCAGTTAGTAACCGCAACTATACAGGCAAAACCTACCTTTGTCGGTTTCAAACCCTCTATTTTGTTTAGTTGATGTGGCTTAGACTTAACGAATGCCGTCATTATCAATGGCGCTGTAACTGTCGCTGGGGAAAAGTCCCAACCAAGGATCGGAACTCGGAGTTAAAAATAGTTGGGCGTATACTTGCTCATTGAGCGCTTCCACACTCCTTGTTTGCTTACCTTGGATAAACCATTGATGAATTTGGCTGTGTAGCATATATTCATTTCTGACTGTATCTAAAGCCATTGTGGTTTCAAATTTTTTCACTATTATTGGCAAATTATCTTTCTCATGGTTAGCTGACTGAGACTTTTTAGCTCTAATTAGAGAAATACTGTTTTGATCTAGCTTGACATCAGCAGCATAGAGTTGAGCAATTTTATTCCAAACTTCCTGGTCGGTAATTTTAGCTAAAGCGTTTTGATTCCGTTCAGCATCAGACTGGAGAGCAGTCAGCATTGGCGTTTCAACTCTCATTTTAGAAACTGCAAGAGAGCTTGCTATTTCTGCCGTTGGTGGCTGAGTGGGATTACTGGGAATTTTCACCAACTTCGGGGGTGACTGGATACCCAGGCGGGATAAATCTGCAACCCATTGAGCTTGGATAGAATTCAGGCGATCGCTGTGGTATCTTCTTAAAAAAGACTCGCGATCGCTTGGTGTGAGTTTGCTATAATTTTTAACTGCTACTTCAGCCTGTTGTAACTGATGCAAAAATGCTTTAGGACTATATAACCCTGGAATTGCATCAATTGGACGACCCGATGCATCTAATATATAGTGAATGCTATTGCCTGTAATCGTTCGCTCCAACTTGCGTCCATCACCAAAATCAATAGTTACTTTAGGTACAGGCCGCACTGATTGCCAGTGCAAAATGAAGTGGTCTTGAAGCAGTTTAGAAATTTCACCATTGGGATATAGTGCTACCCTGAAGAATCTACTATTAGCACAACTCAAATCCTGATCTAGTCTGCCCAGCAACCGCAGAGATAAAATAGGTTTACCACTGATTCTGGCAGCAGCCTTGGCTTGTTCTATATCAGTGTACCAGTACAGATGAGAGGCGTAACAGTCTCGTTGTTGGCAGAGTTCATCTAGAGCTATCCGCAGTGTAGGGGAAGGCAGAACTGTATTTGAAGAATTGATATTTAGCGTATTGGGATGGGATTTTAGAAATACTTGCAACCCCTTTGGGCCTTGTTTCCGAAGTACAGAAACTTCTTGAGATAGCTTGGAGACTTCAGCTACAGGAGTTTGAGCATCAGCTGTCTGCAAAAAACCGAAGCTGACTAGTATGAGTGCGAAAGGATATTTTAAGGTTCTAAATTTCATATATTTTCAGAAAAATATGGGGTGTGGGTGTGACCATTACTAATTAGACATAGGAGTGAAAAAGAATGTAGAGACGCGATATATCGCGTCTCTACAAGAGTTGTGGATAACGCATATTTCATTTCTGGAGATGTCTATTAGAGAAATCTAGTCTAACTTGTAAGAATCCTTAGTTGCTCTAAAAGTTTCAGGTGGGATAGTAAAACTAAAAATATCGACATAAGAGCAAAAAAATTATCACTTAATTGCTGCCTGATTCGTCTGATAGTAACGGAATCCAGCTTTAGAATGTGTACAGATAAACGATTAGTATCTATTGCTGAACCTATACACATACTTATTTACGGAAGCTAGTACCGCAGGGCGGAATTAAAAATTAAAAATTAAAAATTAAAAACGAATACAGCATGAGGGTTTCATTGATTTGGAATGGGTGGTTTATTTCCGCCGCACTGTACTAGTTCATTAAGCTCAGGTTTTATCAAAAGTTCATATACTTTCTGCTTTAGCTACTTAAATATGCGAGTTAAGAGTTTATTCCCGATAAATTAGCTTTTTCAAAAAATCAGTAGTTTTCCTCTTTTGTTAACAAGTAAAAGGCAACTAAAGTATTAGTGGTTGTGCTGGCTTAGTTGATAAATAAAAACGTCAGTTATTCCAGGTGTGTCATTTGCTAACTTTCTATCAGACTAATGCAGTAGTCTTAAAATAACTGTTCTCTTTTTATTAAAGAGAAATTTACATTTCCCTTACCTTATACCAATTTTTTATGAAGCTGCATAGAATTTGATCCCCCTTAGTAAGGGTGGAACCGGAAAAACATCTATCAAAGTCCCTCTTTTTAAGGGGGATTTAGGGGGATCAAGATATGTGCAACTTCACATTAAATTGGTATTACAGGTAATTTGGTTCGGTACGCTCAGGCTTTTTTTGTGAATTAATCTACTAACACTGTCTAGCATTTATTCATTTATCAAACCCAGACTTTTGGGTTTGACTGGATAATAGTGACATTTTCTGGATTGGAAAATTTCAGTTTTATTTATAACTAAGAACCAGCACAGATTCTTGAAATTTTCAATATTTATCAACCCATTTTGCCAATCTCCATGCAACAATATTTTTCTCATTTACTCATACTGGCATTAGGAACAACTTCGGCTTTTATCATTGCTCCATGTCAAGGTCAAACTCCAGTAAAGCCCAACAGTCAAAATACTGATAATATTAGTTCCATATCTTCAAATTCACCTTCGGCTATCCCATTGAGTGATTTTGCTAATTCTACTAATAACAAATCAGCTATCCTTTCTGAGGCAAGCAATAACTCTTCTGCTGCTAATACGAATATAACTGCAACTAAGCCGAAGGTACGGATTCCTGTATCCAGCAGAATTTTTCACACACCTTCGATGCAGCAATAATCAACTGCTAAGGGATTTCCAAGAAATAAATTATTCAAAGAAACAAACCACAGAGGCGCAGAGAACACGGATTATTTCGATGATGTGCAATTTTACTTAATGAAAATACCACTTTAGTAAAAGAGATTCTAATTTGTCTCTTTTGCTGGTGTGAGATGAATATAAAATTATGCTTGAGCTAAATAGCTCAAGCATTAAGGCTGTATGCAGGTTTGATCGATATTGATCGGTGACGGAGAATATACCATATCCAATCTCGAATATTCTTTCGCACTAAATTTGCTCAATTTGGATTTCACAGTCTGCTCCTACACTAATAATGCTATTTTCTGGACAAGTAATCCAGTTACCTATAAATAGAGGTTCGGATGCAATAATTACAGATTTGGGAAAAGTTGGATCATCTCGTATCCAGTAAAGAGATGGAGGCGGTGAAGTGGTAGCAAAGCGAGAAGCTATTAAACGATGTCCATCACTAAAAATTACATTAAGTGAGGCTTCTACTTGATAGCGTTGTGCCATTTCTCGGAGTGTTAATAATGTAGTGCGTAAAGCATATTCTAGAGGTCGATGTTTGTTGATTTGACTTTGTGAAAGCAATAATGCAAAAATGTGTTCGGAGTCAGTATTACCATTAATTTTTTCATAAAAATCTTGGGTTAAAGCGCTGCGGATTTTTCTGTGCAATGTTTTACGGAAATTCTCGATTCGTCCATTGTGAATAAATAGCTGTTGTTGATGGTTAAAAGGCTGACAATTAGCAAAATCTACGCTTTGATTTGGTGTAGCGCTGCGGACATAAGCAAGTACACATTTTGATTCAATGTAACGGCTGAGACTGGGTAGGTTTATATCATTCCAAATAGGTAGAGTATTTTTGTAGATAAAAGGGTCAGTATCTTTTTGACTATGATACCAACCCACCCCAAAGCCATCTGCATTTACTACTCCAGATGTCATTTCGCGGGGTTGATAACTCTGGACTATCAGTGAGTGTTCTGGTTTATACAGAAGATGTTCTAGAGAAATAGGCGAACCGAGGTAAGCAAGTAAACGGCACATTATGAATATTCCACGTTCTATTAAGACAATTATTGAGCAGCAGCCTTACCCGCTTTTATTCACCATCATCAGTGGTTCCCACTTATATGGTTTTCCGTCACCTGATTCTGATTATGACTTGCGTGGTGTGCATATTTTACCAGTTCAAGAAGTGGTGGGATTAGAAACTGGTAATGAAACTATCGAAGTTTCAGAAGTTCGTGAATCTTTGGAAATTGATTTAGTAACTCATGATGTCAAAAAATTCTTTTTGATGCTACTTAAAAAGAATGGTTACGTGTTAGAACAACTATATTCACCTTTAATATTAACAACTTCACCTGAGCATGAGCAATTAAAATCCATTGCTAATAAGTGTATTAGCCGTCACCATAGCCACCACTATTTTGGTTTTGCTGCAACACAATGGAGACTTTTCGAGAAAGAACAGACGCATCGAATCAAACCATTACTTTATGTCTATAGAGTTCTCTTGACTGGAATTTATTTGATGCAGACAGGGAGAATTGAAGCTAACTTAATTAAGCTGAATGAGGTTTTTAATCTACCATATATTGATGATTTAATTACTCAAAAGAGGGCAGAAAAAGAAAGGTCTATTTTATCAGATGTTAATATAGATTTTCATAAAAGAGAATATGAAAGTCTGCGTAATAAGTTGCAAGAGGCGTATGAATCTAGCCCATTACCGGAAGTACCTTCTGCGAATGGGGCTTTGCATAATTTGTTGGTACGTCTGAGAGTGAAGAGTTATGAATATTGATTACTTTTTATACTTTAATATCTCAATTCCCTCTCAATACTGTTCGGTTAAGGCAGGAGACGCGATAAATCGCCGTCTTTACAATAATCAGTCCTTCGTCCTGACGGCGATTTATCGCGGATTTGGGACTATATATTTTCATCAAATAATCTTAACCGAACCGTATTGAATTCCCTCCTTTTGAAGGAGGGAATTGAAATTCCAACAAATGGAGTTAGGAGTCAAAAACTCTTAACTCTCTATTTCTAACTTTTTTATAATTTCAAATTCCAAGCAGCAAAAGCTAAAGTACCCCAACCAGCAAGAAAGGCTGCACCACCTAGTGGTGCGATCGCTCCCAGGGACTTAATACCGGTTAAGCTAATGGCATACAAGCTACCTGAAAAAATAGCAATGCCAACGATAAACAGCCATCCAGCGGCGATGAGAGTGGGTTGAGGGGACTCGGTACGACTAATTAGGATGGCGACTAGAAAAAGTGCCAGAGCATGATACATTTGGTAACGAGCGCCAGTTTCAAAAATTTCTAGCGATCGCTCACTAATTTTTTCCCGTAGGGCATGGGAAGCAAAAGCACCAGCAGCAACTGACAAACCGCCTAAAAGGGCAGCTATACTCAAAAAAATCTGCGTCATTAGACCTAGCCGTAAGTTGGTGTCGAATTTAATGGGCTATTTAGACATCAAAATGATATGATACGGCCCCTTCTTCGTTCACCTTAAAGTTTGCATTGAATTCTTTAGCTTTTTCATCTAAATATTGCCTGGCATGGGCTGCGGGCAATTGTGACTGAATTGCAAAGCCTAAAACAGTTACGCGCCCCTGATTTTCTTCTAGCATCTCATAAAAAATCGATTGTAGGCGATCGCTAATTTGTTGATTAAGCGCCTTTTTCTCTTGCCGACTTTGACGGTATAATCCTAATGCTAACCAAGTGCCCAATGTGAGGCTAGGAACGCCAAAAATTAGACGTTCTACCGCAGTATTATCAATTACAGGGGTAGATGCTGGTGGTGGAAACTCAATTGAGCCATCCCAAGCTAAGGGGAGCGTGATTGATTTTTCCGTAGTTGTTTTATTAAAGACCTCTGCTGCTGATAGCATTACCAACATGAATCCGAGTGTCAGTAGCCAACCTGCGGCCAATTTTTCAGCAGTTTTCATAGTTCCACTTCAGATTTACACTTTGCTAGCGATTTTAACCTGACTTTCCCAAAGGTTCCAATATATCAATCTATTCCCAACGATAGTTTTTATGATATTTCTTTCTTGATGTTACCCAATGAGCGCGATCGCAAAACTGAGTACTAAATCAACGTCTACGAATATTAACCGTTGAGATTGTCGAATCGCAGCAAAAGTTTAGTCTTTTTCTTGCTGCGATTATCATCTTACTTACGTGTAGCTTCCAGTAAGCGAGAAAAGTAGAAGCGAGTCTTTGTCATCGCCTTTCGTTGCAATGAAAAGCCATTACTTTCCAATATTCTCACCACATCAGCTTCACGATGCAAATATGCACGAGTTGCTTTACTTGGGCCGGGAAAGAAACTGCCAATTTTTTTGAGTATACTGAGGGCACAGGTTTTAGGGGCAAAACTGATAATTATCCGCGACTGTGCCAAAGAACAGAGATGAGAAATCATCTCATCGGCTTTTCTTGGGGGTAGTGGATGAGAACATCCAAGCAAATAACTGTATGGTAACTCCCACTTAACGATTCCAAATCCTGTACGGCAAAAGTAGGATTTTCAGCATTTTGCAAGGCAAGCTTTGCTCTATCCTTACCTTCTTCCACCATTTTTTCCGAAATATCGGTGGCATAGACTTTGGCACCATCTACCGCTAGGGGGATGCTGAGACTACCGACACCACACCCAGCATCGCAGATTGATAGCTCTGGTAAATTATTATCAGCCTTCAGCCAGCCGAGAACTGTATCTACGGTTTGCTGGTGTCCATTGCGAATGTCTAGTTGGACTTTGTTGACTTCGCCATCGCCGTAAATTCGCTTCCACCGGTCAAATCCGGTGGAATTGAAGTACTCACGAACAATCGTTTTATCGTCGGCTACGTTCATAAACTCTGATTTTTAGGGGTTCCCAATGCTTAAAATTATCATTGATAGGAACCTAGAAGAGCGCTCTTCCAGATTTTTCCAGATATGGGCTGCGATCGCTGTTGGCTCAGGTGATGATATCATTACATGGCAATCGACAAGAGCGATCGGATTGTTAAACTTGCGATCGCACTATGTTCCAATGATGTTGATGAATTAACTCATATCCTCAATAGGATCTTCTGGTGGAGGATGACGGTTAACTACTTTGTCAGCAGCACGAATATTTACAATTCTTTCTCGATTTAAATTTAGTGCAGCTATCGCACTACTCTCGTTTCAGAAGTTTATAATTTAAGTAAAAGTTCTTGGTAGGTAACAATTTCAGTATTTTAAAATCTTTTAATTACTAATAAATCTTGATCTCCTGTAACTAAAAAATTATCACCACTATCTTTTGCTAGTGCTAAAAGATAATTAGCTTTGGCATCTCGACAAAGAGATACTTCTGATGTAATGTTTATAAATAAACCAATGTTTTGCAGAATTTGAATTAATTCATCAACTTTGTTAAACGTGAAATATTTTTGTAACTTAGAGGTTGTTTGAAAAGTTTTTTTATACGCCTAACCCTTGGAGATCCCCCTAAATCCCCCTTAAAAAGGGGGACTGTGATTCCGGTTCCCCCCTTTTTAAGGGGGGTTAGGGGGGATCAACGAGTGCCTAAAATCACACCTAACTACTTTTCAAACAACCTCTTAGGACGTTGAGTAACTACAGTAATTTCTTGTAAAATTTCCTCAGAAATTATTAATTGAATCGTTTGCTCAACCAAAAGATTTTTTAATTCTTTCAATTCCTTGCCAATCAAAAAGCTAATCCAAAGATTAGTATCAATGATTATCTTGGCTACTTTGTTTTCTGGCATAAATCTGAGAACGGACGATTTCTACTTCCTCTGTAATTTCCTCTAGAGATAATTCATTAGTTTGAAATACTTCTAGTAACTGCGTTAACTTTTTATTCAAGGTTTCTTTTTCTAGTTCTTTACTAAGTAACAATTTTTCGGAATCAGAAAGTTGTTTAACTAAAGTAAGAATTTGCTCAAATGTCAAGGGGAGTTGATAGGTATTTTGTAACATAGCTCTTAAATTTATGTTCATCACTATTCCTACACGTTATTTTACCGCCGAAACCAAGCACGAACCCAGCGCCACAACCGACGCAACCACGCCCAAAACCCACGGCGAGAAACTACAGGCGTTTTTGGTTGAGAAAGACGCTCAATTGCGTTGTTGCAATCTTGCACATTAGCATCAAGTCCCATTGCCTGACAAAGTTCGCGGGCGTTGCGATAAGCACCCAGCGCGTCTGATTCGCGATTGACTTTTTCTAGTGCCAAACCTAAATTAAACCAGGCGCTCGCTTCAGAATTGCGATCGCCTATTTCCCTAGCTATATCTAAATACTGCTGCAAGAACTCAATCGCCCGTTGGTACTGCCCCAAAGAGTTGTAAGCATTACCCAAATTAGCTAAGGATTTGCCTTCAGAATTGCGATCGCCTATTCCCCTAGATATTTCCAAAGACTGCTGGAATAACTCAATCGCCTGTCGGTACTGCCCCTGAGATAAGTAAGCAATCCCCAAATTCATTAAGGATAAGCCTTGAGAATTGCGATCCATCGGTTTATAGGGTCTATCTTTACTGAGTATATTATGCTGTCAAACAGAAATAATTTTCCTCAATTCTCATAACAATTCTTCTATGAATGTTTTCCTCTCAGACAACACAAAGAAATAACGAAAAGCCTCCACAGGAGTTTCATTTTTCTCCGAAGACAGCAAAACTTCTTCATGCAACAAGAAAAATTCACTCATCCTATTGTTAAATTTTGTAAATTTGATGTCTTCAAGACTAGAAACCTGATATTTAGATAGCTAAACTAACAAACAGTGCATCTGTACTGTTAATTATTAAAAGTAGATGTGGCGCTATAGGGTGAATGATCCCAGTACAACTTATCCTCAAAAATTTTCTTAGTTACCGTGATGCAAGTTTAGATTTTGGCGGTTTGCATACGGCTTGTATTTGTGGTTCCAATGGTGCGGGTAAATCTTCACTTCTGGAAGCAATCACTTGGGCTATTTGGGGTGAAAGCCGCGCTACTGCTGAAGATGATGTGATCTATTCTGGCGCGAAAGAAGTTCGAGTTGATTTTACTTTTCAAAGTAACCAGCAAAAATATCGGGTGATTCGGACTCGAATTCGGGGCGGTACTAGTGTTCTGGAATTTCAAATAGAAATCCCATCTGGGTTTCGCTCACTCACTGGCAAAGGGGTAAGAGCAACCCAAGATTTGATTTTAGAACACATTAAGCTCGATTATGATACTTTTATTAATTCTGCTTACTTACGTCAAGGTCGTGCCGATGAATTCATGCTCAAACGCCCGACGGAACGCAAAGAAATTTTAGCGGAGTTGTTGAAACTAAATCAGTATGATGATTTAGAAGAACGGGCAAAGGAATCTTCTCGTCAGTTCAAAGCACGAGCTTTAGAGTTAGAGCGCTCTTTAGAGTCGCTGAAAATTCAGCTGCAACAACGCGAGACAACCCAAGCCCAAAGAGTGGAGTTAGAAGCCGAACTCAATCAATTGCAACAGGTGCAAGCTTTTGATAATATTCAATTACAAAGTTTGCAAGTTGTCCAGCACCAGCGCACAAATTGGGAACAACAACTCAATTTTGTAAAGCAACAATACCAAAATCTTACCCAAGATTGCGATCGCCTCCAACAAGAACAATCAGCTATTGGCTCTCAGCTATCAGATTTAGAAAAAATATTACACCAAGAAGCTGAAATTAAAGCTGGATACGCCCAATATCAAAGTCTCCAATCTCAAGAAGAAGCCTTTGCTGTCAAATTTGAAGAATACACCCGCGCCGGGCAAACTCGCCAACAAAAGCAACAACAGCTTACCAAACAAATTCACGAAATCGAACGCCAATTACAACAAGCTCAAGCGCAGTTAGAAGCTTTACAGCAACAAGAGCGAGATATTCAGCAGACTTTAACTAAATCAGGTGAAGTGGAAGCCGCTTTATCACAACTAGCCGCAGCGCGTCACCATGTTGCTCGGTTAGATGAACTGCAAATGCAAGTGACTCCCCTGTTGCAACAACGAGCAACTTTACAAAGCCAACTCGATCGCACTCATGCTGGTTTAGTAGCGCGACTCGAACAACTGCAAAGCACTGAGAACCAATTGCAACGCCAGCACCGCCGTCAACCGCAATTGCAACAAGCGGTAATGGATGTAGCAATCCAGATCGAGGAACTGGAAAAAAAGCGGGTTTATCTGCAACGAGTGCAGGAAAAAGGACATGAAAGACGACACTTTATTGAACGTCTGCAAGCTCATCAACGCGATTATGAAAAACTACTGGGAGAATTAGAGCAGAAATTACAAATGCTCCAAAATCCTGAAGCACTTTGTCCACTGTGCGAACGTCCTTTAGATGAACATCACTGGAGTCGAGTAGTGGAAAAAACCCAGGCTGAGTTAGAAGATACTCAAGGACAGTTTTGGGTAGTACGGGAACAAATGGCTGTATCTGACAGAGAAATTCAGGTACTTAGGCAGGAATATCGAGAAATTTCTCAACAATTGGCGAGTTACGATGGTTTGCATGAACAACGGGGACAGCTAGCAGCCCAGTTAGAAGCTACGACTGATGTCCAACAACAGTTACAACAAATTGCTGCGGAAAAACAACATTTGGAGCGATCGCTCCAAGCTGGTGATTATGCTGCCGATAAACAAGCAGAACTCCGGCAACTAGACCAATATCTGCAACAAGCTAATTATAATGAACAAGACCATGCCCTCGCTCGGAGTGAGGTTGAGCGGTGGCGATGGGCAGAAATTAAACAAGGACAAATTAAAGATGCTACTAAGCGACAAGCGCAACTATTAGCCAGAAAACCAGAATTACAATCCCAAATTGCTCAATTACAACTTAGAATCCAGCAGGATCAGACTGATTCTGAATGTGCTAAACAAATTGCGGCTCTTGAACGGCACATTACCGAAATTGGCTACAGTTCCGAGCAGCACAATAATCTACGGATAGCTGTAAAGAAAGCTCAATCTTGGCATTTGCGCTATCAACAACTACTATCAGCCCAGCAACAGTATCCCCAACTCCAGACGAGATTGCAAGAGTTAGAAGAATCCAGAAGTGCCAGGGTAACGGAGCGGCAAAAACTCGGTGGACAAATTGAAAGTATTATCCAGCAATTACAAGCAACAGCTAACCCATCTGCCCAAATTCAAGCTTTAGAGCAGCAGTTAGGAATCCGCAGACGGCAACTCGATGAGCAGATAGCCAAGTTGGGACGTTTGGAACAGTTGGCGCATCAACTGGAAACGCTACAAATTCAGTATGAACAACAGCAGCAGCAATTACAATCTTGCAAGCAAGAATATCGTGTTTATCAGGAATTAGCGCAAGCTTTTGGTAAAAATGGTATCCAAGCACTGATGATTGAGAATGTGTTACCACAACTGGAAGCCGAGACAAATCAATTGCTTTCGCGGCTGAGTGGAAATCAGTTTCATGTCCAATTTATTACTCAAAAAGCTGGACGCAGTGCTAAATCAACCAAGAAAAATGCCAAGCTGATAGACACCCTAGATATTTTAATCGCCGATTCTAGAGGAACGCGATCTTATGAAACTTACTCTGGTGGAGAAGCCTTTAGAATTAACTTTGCCATCCGTTTGGCACTGGCGAAATTACTAGCACAACGGGCGGGGGCGGCGTTGCAATTGTTGATTGTGGATGAAGGTTTTGGTACACAAGATGCCGAAGGATGCGATCGCTTGATTGCAGCGATTAATGCGATTTCCTCTGATTTCGCTTGCATCCTCACCGTTACCCATATGCCCCACCTCAAAGAAGCTTTCCAAGCCAGGATTGAGGTGAATAAAACTCAAGAAGGTTCGCAGCTAAGTTTGTCAATTTAACAAAATCTGGTGGTTTAACTATTACGCCGTAAGTCCCCCACTGTAATTTGGTACTCCAAGTCAGTGTGGGTAGTTCACGTTGCATATACAAACCCTAAATCATCCGTGAGAATCTCTCTTTATTCTCTCTGCGTCGCGCCAGTTGCTACAACTCTCTTAACCGCAAGGGCGCACTGGCAACTCTATTGCCTCTGCGGTTCGTTAGGAAACTGGAAACTCAAACAAATAATACGAATTATTTTAATTGTATTTTACCCGTGCATCCAGACCATAAGATCGCAGCTTCTTCGTTAGGTTTTCGGCTTGAGTGCGATCGCTAAATGCTCCAGCATTCACAAAATCCCCTAAATTGGATTTCTCTGCAACAGCATTGGGTATATATTGTTGAACTTTACTCAGAGTATCATTACTAGAAATTGGAATTATGACTCTGTAAGGATTACTAGCAACTAATGTATTGCCATTAGTCCCAGGTACAGCATAGCCATTGGCAGGAGGTAATACATAGCGATTAGTCTCAGATTCAGTATAGCTATTGCTAATAGGTACTAAATAACTATTAGCCTCAGTAGAATTGCCCCCAGTGGAACTATTCAACCCTAATGCTTGCCAAGTTGTCCAATCTACATTTCCAGTAGCATTAAGTCGAGAATATTGCTGGAATGCAATTACAGTATCTCTGGTATAATTACTAAAGAAACCATCAGGATTGGTATTAGAGAAACCCAACTGCGATAAACGCTCTTGTACTAATGTGACATTATCTCCGCGATCGCCTACAGTCAGATAATTTCTGCTGGGTTGTTGAGCAATAGATCCACCTGTAGAGACTCTACGCACTGCCTCCAAAACTTGAGCATTGGCGATGCCATCCACAGGTAAGCGATAATTTTGCTGGAATTTAATCACAGCATCTCTAGTTACTGGGCCAATCTTCCCAGTGGGATTAGTATTAAAATAACCTAACTGCCGCAAACGCACTTGTAGTTCTCTGACTTGTTGAGTCGAGAGACTCGATGTCGATCTCCCTTGAATCGGAGAGGAACCTAGCAGTGCATTCCAAGTTTGTTGATTCACAATCCCGTTAGCCGCTATGCGATAATTTCGCTGGAATTTGATGACAGCATCTCTAGTCATTGGGCCAAAATTCCCAGTGGGATTAGTATTCAAGTAGCCTAACTGTCTGAGACGCTGTTGCAACCTTGTCACGGCTGCACCAGTTTTACCTTGAGAAAGAGTAGGATATTGAACATTTGCCACTGTCTGGGGCGCGCTGCGCCTACTCAATCCGCCACTGATATTTCTATTAGAATTTGTACTTTGACATGCTCGTTGCAAAGCTCTTTGAGTATTAGTACCCACAGCCCCAGTAGTAGGTATTCTATTAGCTTGCTGGAATTTGATCACAGCATTTTGAGTCAAGGTGGCAAACTTACCTGTCACTGGGCCGTTAAAGTAGCCTAACTTTTTTAAACACCTCTGGCTACTGCTAACTTCAGATCCATTACTTCCTATTTTCTGAAGTGCTAAAGCTTCCCCAGTAATACTGACGAAACTTGTAATCACTGCTATGGATAAAAAATGCGACACAGCACCGCTAGATAACTTTTTCCAATTTAAAAATTTGAAATTAGCTACGCTAGGAACAACCTTAATGCTTTCAGATGCCTCGTAGACTGAGGCGAGCTTGGTTAAATAGCTATCTACCCCTGTTTTCACTTGTTTTTTCAAGTTGTAACTATACCTAATGATACTACTTTCTCTGTGTTATGTTTACCTTTCTGTATGGTTCTTTACAAGTAATTGACCAAAAGAGGCTGAGGAGATGGATCTCAATACTTGTCGGGTTTTGGGGAAAAGGGGCAAGAAAAACCTTTATCCTTTAAAGTAAGGATCTGGAATCTGAACAAATTCTTCCCATCGTTCAATTTTTTCACGATCATTATACTGAAAATCTTCATAGCTAGTTGAAGCATTACTGATATTGAAAAGTTGAGCAAAATCAGAAACCTGTTTTGCTGCGTGAAAAACTTTATCATGATGCAAGTCATCAATATCAGTATGGTTTTCACCTGTTTGTAAACGTTGCAATATTTCTAGGCTTCTTTGATAGACTTTTTCACGTTCTTCTTCAGAGAGAACTGTCAAAACTTCAGCAATCTCTTCAATAGTTGTTTGATTGTTTGGTAGTTCAGTTAGCAAATCGGCAAATACTTCAGCGAAATGAAGCAATCCCAGCCCCCGCGATTGCTTCGCTTCTCCTGTCGGAGACGCTGCGCGAACGCTCGCAATGACTGTAATTAATTCTGCATGGTTACTTATTTCCTTGTTTCCAGCTAAATCACTTCTTGCCTACTTTGTCAATGTGTAAATCATAGTACTATTAAGTTTGATTGGCTGCGGTTTTGGCAGCATTTTGAAGATATTGGCACAATTCCAGCGAACTTTTTCCGCTTCAGTTTAGCTAAAAACTTTTTTGCCATATCAAAATTTATCAGTAAATCAGACCAGTTAGGCATTGCAAGCAGTGATTTGTACGTGATAAAGCTTGTACAATTATCAAGGCGGTTTTTACTATCAGAATACTTCTCAGGTGTAAGATTTATCGACAGCAAAATTTTTCTCCTTTGTCTTTTTCCATCCTTGACTTGCGGCAAAAATGACCCAAGTTAAGCACTCATATATTGCCATAGATAACTTTTACCCTTATGACTGGAGAGCAAAATCTTGGGAATAGAATTACGCAGTTTCGTATTTCTCGACAGTCTGCAACCTCAACATGCAGCATATATGGGAACAGTAGCCCAAGGCTTCTTACCATTACCAGGAGATACATCACTGTGGATTGAAATCTCTCCTGGTATCGAAATTAATAAGATTACGGATATAGCTTTGAAAGCTGCCTCTGTCCGTCCGGGAGTCCAGGTAGTTGAACGACTGTACGGACTATTAGAAGTTCATTCTAGTTCCCAAGGTGAAACGCGGGCTGCTGGTCAAGCCATTTTAGCGGCATTGGGAGTCCGAAAAGAGGAATGTCTCAAACCCCGTGTTGTTTCTAGCCAGATTATCCGCAACATCGACGCTTATCAAACACAGCTTATTAATCGCACACGACGGGGACAGCTACTACTAGCAGGGCAAACGCTGTATGTATTAGAAGTGGAACCTGCTGCTTATGCCGCACTCGCTGCAAACGAAGCCGAGAAAGCGGCATCAATTAATATCCTTGAGGTTCAAGCTGTAGGAAGTTTTGGACGGCTTTACTTAGGTGGGCATGAGCGAGATATTCTAGCAGGTGCGGCGGGTGCATTAACGGCCATTGAAAGTGTAGCTGGCCGGGCAAATCCTCTAGGCGGTCGTCAGGAGTAAAGGAGAGAAAATGGCAAATCGAGAGCATCTAGCTTTACTGAAAGCAGGTGCAGTTACATGGATTGAGTGGAGAAAGAGAAATCCTCAGATTGAACCAGACCTCAGCGCTGCAAACCTGCAAGGGGATAACCTCAGAGGCGCAAACCTCCAGGGGGTAAATTTGAGAAAGGTAAATTTGGGTAATGCTTTACTGGTGCGAGCAAACCTCAGTGGTGCTGACCTCAGTAGTGCCAACCTCTCACAAGCCTTCCTGGTTGAAGCTAACCTGAGTGATGCTAACTTAAGTGTTGCTAATTTGAGTGGTGCTATACTTATGCAGGTAAATTTGAGTCACGCTAACTTGATTGGAGCCGACTTGAGTGAGGCAAATCTGAGAGGCGCTGCGATCGCTCATGCTAATCTAATTGGAACTGACCTAAGAGACGCTAACTTAAGAGATGCCGATTTAGGTGCAGCGAAGCTAATACGGACTAATCTCTCTTTTGCGAACCTCATTGAAGCTAACTTGATTGAGGCTGACCTGTGCGAAGCAAGTTTGTATGAGGCGGAAATATTAGGAGCTTATCTTTATAAAACTGACTTATATAAAGCTAATCTGAATAAGGCTCGCCTCAGTGGTGCTTACCTATTACGTGCTAACCTAAGTGAAGCTGATTTGAGTCAAGCTGATTTGAGTTGGACTAACCTTAGAAGCGCAAATTTGGCAGGGGCAAATCTTAGAAAAGCGAACCTCAGAGGAGCCGACATTAGGGGAGCTAACCTCAACGGCGCAAATCTTCAGGAGGCAATTATGCCTGACGCTTCAAGACACTATTAGTTAACAATAAAAAGTAATTGGCGTTTCCATTCATTTTCTGAGTTGAAACTAATTCGCGGTAAAAATCACCCAGCATTGCTGATTGGCAGATTAATAGTGGGTATTGGTGACAACTGAAAGCGATTCCCTACTTTTTAAACAGGGAATCAAGCCCCCTTTTTTTAAGGAGGCTTGGGGGATTTTTGGAGAAAATATCACTAATCCAAAGGTATTAAGCCATAATCAGAGATTATAGCGACGAACTCACCGAGATTTAATTAAACAGCAGCAAGAGTAGGCGCTGCAAATTTGGCATATCGCTCGATGTAGAATTCCTTAGAGTGAGCGATCGCTTTCACAGAGTCACGCTCTTTTAAAGCATGTTTCCACTGGCGTAGACGGGTAAATTGCTCTGGTATTCCAAAACCACGATACTGCTTTAGTGCAGCCCAGCGCTCAAACCAGGGGAAATAGGTCAAATCCACCAAACTGATGGATTCACCAAACCAGTAAGGGCCTTCCCCAGAAAGTTTTGCTAAACCTTCGTTTTCAATGAATTCCAGATGTTTATATAGTTCTTGTTTAGCTTCTTCTTGTTTTTGGGAATCTGAACTCCGTAGCAGAGTAGAAAAAGCGGGAACGAATCTGGTGTTAGCAAAATCGATCCAGATGCGAGCTAGTGCCTTATCAGCAGGATTGCTGGGTAACAGTGGTGGATTGGGAAATACCTCATCGAGATACTCGTTAATTACTGCTGACTCCCAAACTCGGTTATCGCCATGAGTTATTGCAGGTACTTTACCATAAGGAGAAACTTTGGTAAAACCTTCAGGTTTATTTTGCAAATCAATCTCAATCAAATCGAAGTCAATGCCCTTCTCTTGAAGTACCAAACGGGTACGGTGAGCATAAGGACAAACAACTGCACTGTATACTTTGATTTGGGCCATGTTTAAGTTCCTTGATAAATAGGACTTGTTAATCGGCATTGGGAATTGAATTTTCATCCAAAATCCCAAATCTTCAATTGTTAATGTTCTGAAGCCCAGTAAGGCTTAGATGTAGCGAAAAACTTCAAACACTAACCAAACTTTGAATATCAGAAGTTCGTAGTAAGGACTTTAGTTCTTAATTTTCTAAGCACGCTTTGTGCTTACTACGTACCAGGCTTTTGTTAGCTTGACAAAATACTAAAGCCAAGGTATCTCTTCAGGTGCATAACGGAAGGCGCGGAAAACTGTATTTTGCTCCCCACGAGTTACCGGCGATTTCTCACCTGGAATATTCCGAGATGCAAAGTGGGGATTAATATATTCCCAAACAATATCTCCTGCAACTGTCACCTCAAATATCCGACCATAAGCACCTTCTGTAATCAAGGTATTGCCATTGGCTAAACGTTGCGCTCCTGATATGTATGCACTAAAGAAATTTTGGGGCGGGTTGTCGGTGTATTCCCAAACTATCTTTTTTGTTTGACGATTTACCTCAATCACACGGGAGAAATTGAGAGCGATGTGACGACGATGTGCGCCATTGTCGAAAATCAGGATATTACCGTTAGCTAGTTCGTTGGGAAAGTGCTGCTGTGCTAGGATATCATCGCCTAACGTCCAAATAATTTCTCCGGTTTTGCGATCAATAATCACAACTGTAGAAATATTACGAAAGCTCACTATAATGTTGCCATCGGCGAGTTCCCCGACGGTATTCCCATGAGTCCATTCGTGTCGATGATCCTGGGGTGTAATTGTAAATATATCTGGATCGAGATGTTCGTGGGCGTGCCAAGTCCAAACAATTTCACCTGCTGGAGTCACTTCATAAAGCACATCAGCATAAATATTCCCATCTGGTTCTGTACCTGCTACGCCACCTTTGATACGGGAGACTAAGGACTGAGGTATCTTTTCAATGGCGAGTAAAATTGTGTTCCCATTAGCTAACCTACGTCCATCGTGATGATGATCTGGATGCTTATACTCCCAGATAATATTTCCTTGGGGATCTGCCTCTAAAACAACGCCACTTTTGAATGCAGCCCACAACGCAAAACGTAGTGGTTCTTCGGGTGGAGTCTTACCGTTATAAAAAAGGTTGCCATTAGGCAAGAGATAACCATATAACCCTGGTGGATATGGCAGATTCCACTGGTGTACAACTTCTCCTTCCAGGTTCAAAAGGTAGACTTCACCTTGACCTGTTAAAGGTGTGAAAAGTGTGTATCCTTTGAATGCTTTTTCGGGATTGTAAGCCTTTAAACCAGTACCCCGACGACGAATAGTATTCTGGTCAACTGATGTTACTGTAAAAGTCATATTCTACCTATTAAACTCTTATGGTGCTGGGTTTGGAGACTGAGCATGAACTATATCCAACTCTTCCAAAATGTCTTTATTGAGAACTACATCTATGCTTGCCAAATTCTCTTTGAGTTGTTCTAGTGTCGTAGCACCAATAATTGTGCTAGGCACAAACCAGCGACTCCGCACGAATGCCAAAGCTAGATGCGCTGGACTTAATTGATGACGTTTGGCAATTTCGACATAAGCTGCTACTGCTTCACTTACTTTTGGTTTTAAGTAGCGTTGACCAAAATTTTCAAATAAGCTAACTCTTGCTTTCTCTGGTTTGCCGTTTAGGTATTTGCCAGTCAAGAAGCCAAATGCTAAAGGACTATAAGCGAGTAATCCAATTTCTTCGTGATAAACTGCTTCTGCTAAGGCTCCGTCAAATACTCGATTTAGCAAGTTGTAAGCATTTTGAATCGAAACAACTTTGGGCAATCCTAACTGTTTAGCAGCGCTACTAAACTGGGCAACTCCCCACGGGGTTTCATTACTCAAACCGATATAGCGAATTTTACCTGCCTTAATTACGTCAGCAAAAACTGCTAGCTGTTCAGTGATAGGAACCGTTTCTCCCACCTGAGTCGGATCGAATACCGTTTGCCCAAATCGTGGCACATAGCGATCGGGCCAGTGAATTTGGTACAGATCAATATAATCTGTTTGTAATCTTTTTAGACTATCATCTACAGCTTGTTTGATATTATCACGGTCAATTGCTTTGGCTCCACCACGTACCCATTTAAAGCCGCGACCAGGCCCAGCAATTTTAGTCGCTATAATAAGTCGATCTCTTTGTTGACGCTTTAACCATTCCCCGATGTAAGTTTCAGTTAATCCATAAGTTTCGCCACTTGTTGGAACTGGATACATCTCCGCCGCATCGATAAAGTTAACTCCCTGGGCAATAGAATAATCTAGCTGCTCGTGGGCTTCTTCAATAGTATTTTGCTGCCCATAAGTCATAGTGCCCAGACAAATTTCAGAAACTTTTAAGTCACTCCTGCCAAGTTGGTTATACTTCATATTTCTGCGTTTTGATTCAGTTGATTGAACAGTAATATTTCTGTTGGAACTTTTGTGAAATGGACTGTTTTGGGACAATCAAATACTACGGTAAATCAATCCAATTACCGTAGTATATCAAAAATCTTCAGATTCTCCTAGAATTAAAACTTAATAAATGTTGATACGGAGTATGTTATTTTGATTCCTTTTGCCAAATGAAGACGGCTACTCATTGCTCAGAAGGAAGATTGTATATACATTAGGACTTACGCACTGTACAAAGGACTCATGCTGTGTAACGTAAATACGTCGTTTCAGGTTTTAAATATACCCAGTTAGCGCGATCGCATTTTCTCAGGATATTTTTGACTAATTTTATTTTTTTTTAATTTTGCTACCAGTAAAAACCTTTGGAAAGAGTAGTGATATAAAATATACTAAGAATATATACAGAGAAAGACCAAGTAATTCTCTGTGAGTACCCATTTTTTCATATAAAAGAGGTGTGTTATGGAATATCTTGCTTATTCGCACATGTTTATTGCTCAAGAAGAGGCATCTGGAAACACCAACTATAATCTGCCTAAATCTCAATTGAGTGCTAAAAAACCTCTTAAATCTTCTGACATAGTTATTACTAAAAAAGAGGCATTTGGAATCAGCAAATCTAAATTCAATTGGAAAAAACTTCTTAAATCTTCAGCTTGGTTAACTTTAGCTGGTGTTGGTGTATTACTGATTGCTGCTGCCCAAATTCAAATAAGTTCGGCTGCTTATGTAAAGACTAACGGCAGTTGTTTGCGTATCCGTACAGGGCCAAGTACTAACTATTCTTATGTGGATTGCGTATCAAATGGCGCAACCCTTCCAGCCATTGAAAAGTATGAAAACGGTTTTGCCAGGCTTTCTACAGGTAAATATGTTTTTGCTCGATGGATTGGTGATAAACCTACCAATTCTCCTACAACTACACCTGGTGGCGTTGGGGGTTCAGTTATTCTTACCCCTGGTTCTAAAGGTCAGCTTGTAAAAGACGTGCAGACAGCTTTAGGTAATCTCAAAGTTGATGGAATTTACGGTCAAGAAACTGTTAGCCGAGTCCGAAGCTTTCAGGCAAGTAAAGGTCTACTTGTAGATGGTGTTGTTGGCCCAGAAACTCGATCGTATCTTGGTATTTAGCCAGAAGCTACCCTTTGAAAATAAGGATATTTAAATAATATTACTAGATCCTTAGAGTACAATACCGTTCAGTTAAGCTCAATATGCTTGATAGAGAAGTGATATCATGTCCGCTTGATTGCTTATTAAACCCGAAGAACCCCACCCCGCCAAAGCTATGCTTTGTCTCCCCTCCCCGCAAGCGGGGAGGGGTTGGGGTGGGGTTCTTTTATTATGGGTAATTTGGCGGACATGATATGAAAGCGTGTAGTGGGGTGAAGCCCTGTCCAATTTAGCGTCTCTACAGGTCTAAAATCAGTACCAAAAATCCTTAACTGAACTGTATTGGTTCATGCCCTGGCGAGATTCTTCAGTGCCATACCAATCCGCCGCAGACATTCCTGAGTATTTTATTTTGGCAATTCACTAGCGATCGCTTGCTTGATGAATGCTTCTAAGTTTTGGGTAGCAGTGGGATTGTCAAACAGAACGTTGGTTGACAGTTTTAGAGCTTCACGAACTGACGATCGCCAATCAATATCTACTGCTAATCGTACTGCAATCTGGATATATTGAGAGGCATCAGCTGCAATTGTCTCTGTTACACCCATAGCTTGCAAGAAACCATAGGAGTGCCGGCTTCGCATAAACTCGCCAGGACAGGTGACAATTGGTAAATGACAAGCGATCGCATCCAGGGTTGTGTTCCCACCCGCCCAACTGAAAGTATCTAAATAAATGTCTGCCAAAGAAAGCAAGTCAAAGTAATCATCACGCGGTAGGACAGGAGAGAATACACAGTAGTCAAGACTATTTAAGTCTACAGCCGCAAATGCCCGTCTCAGACGTTCTTGAGAAATTCCAGAGCGAAGGAACATAAACTGAGAATTGGGAACTTGACGGGCAATTTCTGCATAAATGTAATCGTGCTGCGGTAGATATTTATAGCCAGCTTGACTAGAAATATAGACAATAGCATCTTCTCGTAATCCAAAAAATAATCGGTTGCGGCGGACTGAATCAACTTTGATCGCAGGATAAGAAATCCCCACACCAGGTAAACGGACAAGGCTTTCGGTATAGTGATCTTGCCCATTCACAGGCTCCATCAGTTCACTCGATAAGAAATAGTCAATGGTGAGCAGTCCAGAAGTTACAGGTTGTCCCCAAGCCATACATTGAATCGGTGCTAAACGAAGTCCAGCAATACATAGTGTTGTGGCATCCATTCCTAATTCTGGAAAAATTAACACATCAATGCGATCGTCAATAACTTGTTGACACACTTGTTCTAAATTATTCGGCAAATGATAGAACTTTGTACTATGAGACTGAAACAATTGAGTAGCAGCATCAATTTGATGCCCTATATGATACGAATAAATTTCAAAGTTTTGATTATCTGCATATTTCAGCCAGTTTAAAAATAAAACTGTTCCGCTCCAAGCACACAAAAAATAGGAAAGATAGCCAATTTTAATTCGCTGATTCTTGCCAATAGAAGAAATCGGACGCGCCTGAACCCATTGGGGATAATTTGCCGCCATAATTTGGTGAACTAGCTGTCCATATTGTTGCTGTAGCAGCACATCGTTCTTTGCCTGATATGCAAGAAAAAAGTTTGTATGATTCCTGATTCCTGTTAAAGCTTTTTTCATCTCATGGGCGCTATTTATTGTTATTTCTTGAATGAGTTTTTCTAGTCCATCTTGAAACCATGCCCGGCAAGTATCAATCTCATCAGGAGTATGATAAATTTCTGGCAGCATCAGATGGCTCAACATCTTAAATACATAATTTTCAGCAAACTTAGCTGTAACTCGGTGAGCGAAGTTACGAGCTTCTAGATACTTGTGGCTTTGCTTTAGGCGAATAATCACCCAGAAATAGAGTTCTTCTGCTTCAGGGCAATGGCTAATACCGTTCTGTAATGTTTGAATAGCCCCTTGCATCTGACCAATTTTATAGAAAATATTACTTAGTTTCAGATAATAGTCAATTTGGTGCGGACAACTGGATAAATATTTGCTGTAATATGGGATAGCGTTTTCGGGTGATTCACTGTCTGCAAAATAGTCACCCCATCTTTGCCAAGATTCTAGCCTAGCAGCTTCATAAACAGTTTTCTGGCAAATTTCTGACAAATCACATATCGGAATTTGTGCAATTTCTGGCTGCTGGATAATGTAGGGATCTTCGTTGTTAATTGGAATACGAAAGTTAATAAATGATTTAATCACAGACCATTCTTGTATGGTTAGCTGACCCGTAAGCCCTACGTTGAGGTCTTCACAGATAATGTCTTCTAAGCTAAGTTTCAGAACAGTCTCAAAAAGCAATGAGTTAGCATTATCTTGTAGTTCATCCGATAAAGATTGAGTGTCAATTAGTAGTGTTATATCTTGTCTAGCTTGATGTGTAAAAAGAGTTCTGAGAACAGTTATCAAATCTTCTGCGTTAGCGAAGTTCGCGGAAGGCATCGCTGTTTCTAAATTAGACCAGTTAGGAAAAATAATAAAATTAATATCTCTTAATTCATTAATTAACATAATGTTGCAATTACTAATGGCAAGTTGCCTTGCGTATAGGCACTACTATATATGTTTTTACAGCAATGTCATCAGTAACTACGAACACAAAAATCCCCGACTTTTTGAAGAAGTCGGGGATTAAAAAACCCCGCCCCATATAAGAGGTGGGATTAGTATACTTACTAAGGCTATTTAGCTACACATAAATTATATCACTCAAATTGCACAAGCGATCGCCCTTATCTAAACAAGGCGATTTGAACGTTTCATTAATCATTTCGTTTCACAATCAACATTAAGTATGACAAGTATTAATATTTATCTATTTTTCAGCTAAATTCAAAAATATAATTCACTTTATCAATACGCATCAGCTTATCTCAGTTTTCCAGCACTATTTACTCTCCATCTGTAACTGCGATCTATGATATCTTACGGTATTCCCAAAAAAGCTTTCAGAGCAGTTTTGTACCTATTCTTCAACCTCTTGGAGACTAAACCACCTTGCTGAATTAGTGTAATAACAGCCTTTGAACAAGTCCCTTTCGGAATAGGGCTACCAATGGTAATCAAACCAGCTAGTTGAGTAGCATCCATCTCACGAGCAAACTGATAAGCTATTACCGACTCATGGACTATAAAGCTTGGTATACCTGAACCTGGTAGGAGAACACAGGAAGTTTCAGAATTAGGTCTGCGGCTAGTAACATTGACAAATAGATAGTTGCTTTCAGAAGTTTGTGCAATTGCGATGTAGAGGTGTTCACTGTTAGGAGGCGTATCTAGCAAAAATGCATCTCCCAAATTAATGGTGATGCTAACCATTCAAAACCCCATCTAGATATGCTTCCCGAATGGCTTCTTGTTCAATTTCCCCGATTTGCTCGTCACTCTTACCCACATTTTTGAGAATATCCTCTACCAAAATCGGAATGGCAGAGCCATGAGGGTTTTTCCACTCTGGAAGGTCATAAGTCCACTCAGCAACTTCAAAAGGATCAAGATGCCCAAAAGCTTCATAAACCTGTTGAATAATTTCCTCTTCCTCTTCACAAAGGTCTTCGTCTCCCGGATCACGCAACAAGGAAACATGATTTCCATTGCGAGGAGAAATGAACTTAGACCAAAGAGGTAAGGCATCATCAACGGGCTTACCCTTGATTAGATCATAAACGCCGCTCAGGACAGGGCCGTAATCCATCGAAACATAATGATCGCCAGTAATTGGTTGTTCCATGCGTTTCAATGCAAGACGGTCAGCTATGTAAAGCATCTTAAGTAAGCCTAAATACTTCATAGGCTTACCGTGCAGCTTTAAGAGTACCGCTGCGGCTTCAACGGCTTTTTCAGGATGAAACCGAAACTGGATTAGCATAAGCATTCTGAAGCGACTGCTTCACACTAGTACAATTCCATTGTAAACCCTCGCGATCGCTGACACATTGCCAAGGGCAAAGAAAATTGTCATTATCGGTAACAGAAAAAGTTAAACTCGTTGTCATTTCAATGCTGAACATAAAAACGACAACGAGCATATAAAGACCTACCTAACCCCTCTTTTTAGGTAGATTTAACGGGGATATTGTGGCTCTTTAAGCAGACATAACATTACTCAAATTGCACAAGCGATCGCCCGGATACAATAATAAAACCGACAGAATCAAGCCTAATCTGCGGCTGGCGAATTCCTTCTAAGATAGCTGCATTTAAAGCAGTTTCTATCTTCAACTCTTCAGCTAATGCATTATCCCAACTTTGCTGGTTCAAACGCAGATGTAATTGTTCGACTCTATTGGCTAATTTCTTTTCGGCTACTCTAGCACAACTTTGGCACAAGTCAATAAAATCGGGACGATTAGAGAGTAATTCCGAAGAAATGTTCCGCACTTGATAGCAGAAATTTTGCCATTTATTAGGATCGACAAAATCATCAATAATTCCTAAGCGTTCTTTTGCTAGATTGTAATCTCGTCCTTGATTATTGTTTTTATCTTTATATGGACGTTGCAGAATATTTAAGAGGGCTTTATCTTCAACAATGCAGATGTTTTTTTTCCGACCATCAACATAGATAGTTTCTATAATTGGCGGAAATAAAGCATCAACCCGGCGCTGCAAGTGTTTGAATTGCGAACTATCTAGTTTGTTATCTAGTAAGACTTGTTTGGCAGTTCTTAAATTTGTCTCCACTACATAATTGCATTGAAAACCAAACCACTCCTTCCCTTCTTTTGCATCCCAAGATGCATCAGTGCGCCACATCGCAAAGGCTTCACCCCGGTCATCCCAGTTTATATAGTTTAAGAGTGATTCGACAAATCCTTCCCCAACTCGAAAGATTTTAATACCAGGATTCTGGTTTGCTACCCTGCGATTATAAGTACCAAATTGGTCTAGATAACTATCAGCAAAACGGTTTTTTAACTCATTTATGGGAACCAATGTCCGCGTTGAGGGTTGATAACGTCGCATTTCTGATGAATCTGGGTTATTGAGTCCTCTGAATCCCAGCGCGTCACAAATCCACCCTTCAATTGCTCGTTTCATTTCTAGATGACAAGCATCATAATTATCTAGTTCTTGAAAATACTCGGTAGCAATTTCATCGTTAGCGTCAATTTCATCTAAAGTATTTTGTTCGCTAATTTTTGCTATCTCGGTTTCAATTTGGTTTTGAATTGGCGAAATCATTTCTAACAATCCAGCAGCACCGGATTGAAACAAAGCTGTTTCTAATTCTGCAAGCTTGTCATCCACATAAAACTGCAAACTGGCAATTGATTGTTGAAAAATCCCAAAGCCATCTTTTAATACTTGATACCAAGCATTGTGAGGGCTATCTTCTAAATAGGGGCCAATCAAGACGCAAGATTGGATGCCAATTTTGCTGCCAATGCGGTCAAGTCTGCCAATTCTTTGTTCTAATTGATTAGGCGACCAAGGAAGGTCAAAATGAATTAACCAATCGGCAAATTGGAGGTTAAGTCCTTCTTCTCCAGAGCGATCGCATACTAGAATAAAGCAGTTGGGGTTATTCCTGAACTTAGTTAAGCTTTCCTCAACTTTGTCTGGTGGTTCTCCAAATTGATGTTTGGCTATACTTTCTGCACCAAAAGTATCAGACAAATATCGGACTATTTCGCTACAAGTCTGCACAAAACTGGTAAACACGATAAACTTGGGCAGAATATCGCCAGTAATTGGTCTCTTGATTCTCTGCTGTATCCTCGTGATGAATTCCTTTTGATTTTTCCGAACGTTTGCGGGAATCTTGAAGTATGTACCTAATTGATTCAGCAGCACTGTTTTCAGATTTTCCGTTCGTCCTCCGTCCTCTTGAGGTTGACGAATAATTTTGAGGAAGGATTGCAGAATCTCTTCTTCCCCTGAAAATTTCGGGGTTGTAGTTAAGATGCGAATATCATCTTCTTTAAACTCTTGGACGAGTTTAGCATGAGGTTTACCAGTTAACCGAGCGGTAATTACTTGCTCTAATATGCCTAACCAAGTACCAGCAGCTAAGAATAACAGCAGAAAAATTCGCTGATATGGCTTTTCACTAGGAGCAACACTACGCCATTGATTGAGCAGTTCGTGGATATCAGGCGATCGCTCGTCTAAATCATACTCTTCTTTGGGCGTAAAGTTGCGGTCAAAGATCACATCTTCTACAGCCGCGCGACGGTTGCGAAGCATGCGGCGGTGGAGTCGATAGATATCGCTGACGTGGGTGCGAATCGCTTGAACGATTTGATCTTGCTCGGTAGAATTTCCTTGTAAACAATTTTCTAAATCATCCGCCAGCTTCAGGAAATACTCATCCTCAGCTAAGAGGGTTCGTAGTTGCTGCAAGTTGCTTTTGAGTACAGCAGGTTCCGCACCTTCTTTAAAAGAAAGCAGAAGTCTACCAATTTCCTGACGGCTTTCAACTTTGGCGCGGAAACCTGCTAAATCACCAATTTTATAGGTTGTTGGGTCGAGCAAGTGCAACATGGCGAGAAAATCTTGCTCATGATTGAGAACAGGAGTAGCAGATAATAAAAGTAAGCGATCGCTTTTATGAGCAAGTTCTTTGCAAGTCTGAAAACGCTGGCGGACTGTTGCATCTTTAGAGGTTGCCATTGCTGCAATGTGATGAGCTTCATCTAAAATTAAGCAGCCTATCCTTGCTTTCAGGTTGATTTTATGGATATCTTCAACCGCCAGCACCGCTACCCGTTTCCCAAAATGGGAGACGTAAAACTTATTTTCTAACTCAGTCCGCCATTGTTTGAGTAAATATTGCGGAACTAATACCACCGCCCCTTTTTTTGGCTCATCAAGAAGGAATTGCCGCAGAATCGCACCCGCTTCGATGGTTTTTCCGAGTCCCACCTCGTCTGCTAGTAAGTAGCGTTGAATTGGGTCTTCCAGTACCCGCCGGACAACTTCAACTTGGTGAGGATAAAGATTAATATTTGCCGAAATTAGTCCCGTCATCCCGCGACTGACAGCGCGTTGCTTAATCAAAGATTTGACGAAAGCTAATCTTTTGTCATGGAAGTAAGGCGTTTCGTGACCTTTCATCGCTAAAGTTTCGATGGGGTCTGTGTTTGGGAGATTACAACGAACGTAAATGTCTTCTTCAGTAGCGATCGCAGTTTTCTTATCAGGTAAATCAATTTGATACATTTCTGTATCTTCATCCCAGATAAAAACTCTACCAACTATCCATTTATCCTGGGTTTTGGATTTAATATAGCATCGAGCTTGGGGTTCAAGCCTGACCTGAGAGAGGGAATTTAAAGGTAAAGTTTTTTGAAGACGTTGTCCAATGGAGCAAAAATATTCAACGTTCGCATCGGTATCAGATATTTCGGTAACTTTTCCGATACCCAAATAGTTATTCTGGGACTGTACCAATAAACCGAGCTTAATCATAGATCCAGTCCCCTAAACACACTAAAAGAACCTTCCAGACTAGTTTGTTCACCTATATCTGGTAGTTTTGTCGATCAACATTATAGATAATAAATTTGCTCCACCACAGCCAACACCGGAAAGTTTTGCCAAAAGCGGATCGTTTCTTAATGCATCCCGATGCATTAACATTGCATTGGGATGCATTAACATTGCATCGGGACGCATTAACATTGCACCTCGATACATTAACACTACATTGAGACGCATTAGCATTGCATCGAGATGTATCAGCATTGCATCAGGATGCATTAGCATTGCAGAGTTTTGCCAAATTTAATTTGCTACAAATTAATTAAATATTGTACTTAGCTGATTATGGGCTGCAACACATTTACACTTTGACTTAATATAGCAATCCTACCTGATTTGTGGAAATTTGCGGTGTCTATATCCCCAACTTCTCCAAGAAGTCGGGGATATAACTTTTCACGAATGATTAAGGATTGCCATAACATAAGTGCGTATGCAAAAATATTTATGTCATTGCGTAGGCGGAGCCTTCCCGTAGGGTACGGAATGAAATGTAGCAAAGCATAAGTCTTTCGGACACACTTCGCGAACGCAAGGTCTTGGGATTGCTTCATTCCGCTTTGCTCCATTCGCAATGACAAATGTATATCTATTTTTGCATTACTACTTATAGCGGTTCCCATTCAAATGTGGTACAACATCATCTCGTAAGGTGTAAGAGGTTGTTTGAAAAGTAATTGGTTGTGATTTTAGGCACTTAATCGATCCCCCCTAACCCCCCTTAAAAAGGGGGGAACCGGAGTTAAAGTCCCCCTTTTTTAAGGGGAGCCACTGCGCCCTTGCGGTTCCCCGACTTGAAGCACGTGGCGTGGATTTAGGGGGATCTAAAAGTTTTGCTACCAACAAGAGAACTTTTCAAACATCCTCTAAGGGCAATTCATGAATTGCTCCTCCGGGTGTACCTCACATAAATGAGAACCGCTATAACGATAGAATTAAGATCCTGTACCTTTATTTCTTATGAAAAAAATCAGAGATAATACAATTAAGTTAAATCAATATTTAAAGTTAATGGGTATAGTACCAACTGGAGGCCAAGCCAAGCTAATGATTCAAGGTGGCGATGTTCAAGTCAATGGTATGCTGGAAACCAGACGAGGAAGGCGATTAGTTCCTGGCGATCAAGTGACAATTGAAGGAAAAACTTTAGAGGTGAATTTAGATAACAATGAAGATCGGGACGTAGTAATAGATTTTACTGAAGAAACCGAGTAAAAGATTGCTATTTCAAATTTAAAAGTTTTTCTGTCTTATGAGTAATGTTGCAAATTTCCAACAAAGTTATTATCCCACAGAGTGAGATTGAAATTAGTGCGATTCGTTCACAAGGAGCGGGAGGTCAAAATGTCAATAAGGTTTCTACGGCAATTCACTTGCGCTTCGATATTGTCGCTTCATCATTACCGGATTATTATAAAGAACAGCTTTTAAAGCTGAATGATCGACGCATCACCCAAGAAGGAGTTGTCGTCATCAAAGCGCAGGAACACCGAAGCCAAGAAAACAATCGGGAGTCAGCGTTAAAACGACTTCAAGAACTCATTCAAAGCGCGGTTGTCGTGACAATAAAACGCAAACCTACCAAACCAACCCGCAGTTCTCAAAGAAAGCGTCTTGATTACAAAACTAAGCGCGGACAGGTTAAGTCTAACAGAGGACAGGTGACGGATTGTTAGTTTATCAATGTTGTCGCAAAATCTTACCAAAGAGCTAAAACTAATTCATTCTATTGACTGTGGTCAACTTGATGATTTATTTGTTTAGCTGGGGAAGAGCAACTATGTAAAGGTGAAAAAAGGTGAATAAGACATTACTAACTATTTTGATGTTTGCACTCTTAATCTTATTCATCATCTCTCCGTTTGCTGCCCTTGCTAGTTTAATGCTGTTAGTGTTAGTTTCGGCATTTTTCTCTTTACTAGGAAACTTGTTCCAAGCAATAATTGCTGGTGACAATAATCCAAAGGAGTTTTAATAATTTCAAAACTGTCATACTCACCGTTATCCTGCCCAGAACTGAAGTTCAGGGCTGATAGCGAAAGTCCACTTAAGTGGACTAAATAATTAATTCAGTCCACTTGAGTGGACTTCAGCTATGAGACTCGGAATTCATTCCGAGGCGGGATAGAAAGGCAGTACAAAATTTATTTGATTTATCAATCAAATAAATGGCTGCGGTCAGACTTGTGTGTACACCGTAGGGTATGATTAAGAAGCCTACACTGAAATTAGTACTTCAATTCAGTGTATGGAGTGTGTCATGATAACTGACTCAGTGGTGTAGCTAAACCGTCAATGCTGACAAGATTTTTTTGCTGTTGATATTCTCGAACTCCCTCTTCACCTTTTTTACTAGCCCAGTTGACTAAAGTCTGGCGCTCACCTCGATATTCATAGAGTGGTACGCCAAAACCACAGGAAATCTGTATTTTTTCAATATCAGCGATGATAATTTGACGAGTTCCAGGCATCGGCACAAACAAAGAATATAGAGAGTCCCAATCTGGAGAACTCGGTAAAATGGTGTTTCCTTGACCGTAAAGACGCAATATACACGCGGGTTCTTCAAAGGCGCAAAACATAAAGGTTATCCGCCCATTTTCTTGCAAATGGGCTGAGGTTTCGTTCCCACTACCTGTAAGATCCAAATAACCTACTCGGCTGGGAGAGAGGACACGAAAGCCTCCTAAACCTTTAGGAGATAGGTTAACGTGACCCGTAGGACTCAAAGGTGCAGAACCAACAAAAAACATCTGTTGAGCAGCAATAAAGTCTTGCAGTTCGTCAGTAATACAGTCAAAAAGTTTAGACATAAACTGTCTGATTTTTATTTACAAGCTTTCTAATGTTTTCAGCCTATGCCTTAGCTCAATATCTAGCAAGTCCTAATATTTACGAGTTAGGCTGAACCTTTACCTATATAAATATACTCAACACATTTAAGTTATGTGAAATGAATGTTATGCATTACATAAGCTTTTTGTCAAATGGCTAACTTGAGATTTAGCGATCGCACTCACACTACACAACAGCATAACAACAATGCGATCGCACTCAAATGCAACACCTTTGTTCAACTTACTGTAATCACTGTTCCCACACTTTCATTAGCCAATCTATCCACCGCACACACGGCATAAGTTCCGGCTTGTTGAACGGTAGCGAAGGTTGTACCAGCAGACAAAATTCTCTGAATTGTCCAAGTATCACCAGTTTGTCGATAAAGTGTCCAAGAACGAACTGGTTGATTATCTCCTGGCTGCCAACTTAGTTTACGGTTATTGACTTGTAGTCCAATGGGTGGAGGAGGAGGTGTTGTATCTTGCCAAGGCAAAGTCGGAGGTAGCGCAGGTTTGTTATAAAGCAGACTTTGGAATTTATCGGCAATTCCCTGACTATTTTCCGTCAAAACACCAATATTGAAAAATATATTCCCCAGTGAAAACTGTCCAGCTTGGCTACGACTAATTTTTACCTGCTTTTCTATCTCGTCACTTTCCCGACTCTTGTTGCTTGGTTCTGTCAGATTGTTACCAGCGTAAACGTGTCTTTGCTTTGTATTTACTTGTGTCCACCACTTTAGCAATGCCGAATAACTTTGTTGTGTTTGGTCTGTGCGCCAGTAAAGTTGAGGGGCGATATAATCAATCCAACCTTCTTCTAACCATTTCTTCGAGTCAGCATATAGCACGTTGTAAGCATCCAACCCAGTAATTCCAGTAGGTTGTCCGGGGCGATAAATCCCAAAGGGACTGATACCAAATTTCACATCGGGTTTAGTTGCTTTAATCCCCTGCCAGAGACGCTCTACCATTCTGTTAACATTGTCTCGCCGCCAGTCGCCAAGGCTGAGTTTACCACCGACTGCTTTATGGGCAGCATAAGTTTTCTCATCGGGGAAAGGTTGTCCCTCAATGGGATATGGATAGAAATAATCATCTAAGTGAATGCCATCAACGTCGTAGCGCTTTACTACGTCGATAATTACGTTGTAAGCTCTGTCTTGAACTATTTTCAGTCCTGGATCCATCCAGCGTTGAGTTTTCCATAAATAAACGCTTTCTGGATTGGTAGCTGCTATGTGGGGACGGACTGTTTTCGCTGGGTCGGTGGAAGTGCTAGCGCGATAGGGGTTGAACCAAGCGTGAAGTTCAATATTGCGCTTGTGACATTCTGCGATCGCATAAGCTAAAGGATCGTAAAATGGTTCTGGTGCTTTCCCCTGAGTTCCTGTAATCCAAGCACTCCAAGGCTCTAATTGCGATTCATATAAAGCGTCTCCCTCCGGTCGCACTTGGAAGATCAGGGCATTAAAGTTTAAGGCTTGTAATTTAGTAATAATATCGGTAAGTTCAGCTTTTTGTTGGGCAACAGAAAGTCCTGCTTTGGAAGGCCAATTACTATTCCACACAGATGCTACCCACGCCCCCCGGAATTCTCGACTATGATTGAGCTTAACGCTACCGACAGGTGTGGGTGTGGGTGTGGGTGTGGGTGTGGGTGTTGGTGTTGGTATTGGTGGCTGCACTAAATAAATGGAAGAAATTTTTTCTGCCTGACCTAAATACACCAAAGTTTGATAAATAATCACTGCCACATCTGCACGAGTAGCGGCAAGATTGGGATTCAGTAATTTCACATTAGGAAAACTAACCACTAATCCAGCACTGGTGGCAATAGCTATTTGATTTCTACCATATCCAGGAATCTGAATAGAATCTTGATAAATTTGTGGGAGGGCTGAGAGAAGGTCAGGTTTTACCTTAGTGGCAATTTCTAAGCCTCCTACTAAGGAAACCAAAACTTCCACCCTAGTAATTCGCTCGGCAGAACGGAAACTTTTGTCGGGAAACCCACTAAGAAATGCTTTTTCGTAAGCTGTTTGAATAGCGACTGCTGCCCAATAATTAGTAGGAACATCAACAAAGGGCACATACTGCCGCTTCTGGGTAACTTTGGGAAATGCGTTGGCGATGATGGCGGCAAATTCAGCGCGAGTCAGTGAGTTATCGGGGCGATACGTGCCGTTAGGCGACCCACTGACAATACCACGTTGGGCTAAGGCTGTAATAAATAAGCGTGCCCAATGGTTTTGAATATCCGAGAAGGGAGTAGCAATAGATACCATTGTTGATTGCAGCTAGCTGGCCTTGATTTTGATTTCCTTTGTTAATTTAGCAATTTTGTTGGCGTAGGCATAGACGCAATGAATTGCCGTCTCTACAATAATCATTTTTTCGTAGAGACGGCGATTTATCGCGTCTTTGTGATGATTTATTGCATTACTGCCATCTACTAAGTAGGATTTATACCTCCATTGGGAGGATTTGAGATAGAACGCGCATTCAAAGATAGCATGACGCGGGAAATGCCACTAAAAATAATGCTGATACCAACAAGTGTGCCTAGAAGCCAGGGTGCATTGAATGGCCATTGGAACCAAATCATTCCGCCTAATACCAAGGTAATAATGCCATTACCTAGCACCCACGCCCAATTTTCTTGCGGACGTAACTGGAATGCCAAAATTAACTCAAATGTGCCTTCAGTTAGTAAAAAGCTGCCCAGCAACAGAGTTAGTGTGAGAACACCTGTATAAGGGTAAACAAATAGCATTATGCCAGTTGCGATATAAAGTCCGCTTAATAGAAGTTTCCAAATGAAACCTCCGCGATCGCGGGTTTGAGTAGCGTACACTAATTTTGTAAATCCAGCAAAAATCAGAATCGCTGCAATCCAAGTTTCGGCGAATAGGGTGGTGAAATTAGGCACTGCGATCGCAATTACCCCCGCAATACTCAGGAGAACACCAGTTATCAGGCCTCCATTAAGATTCTTGTTAATTTCTCTTGAAACGTCAGTTGTCATATAAATTATTCCCTAACTCTACAATTAGGTTAGGAAATTTTTTGGTTACAAGATAGAACCCTAAGATAGACCCATAGGTATTAATTTTCAGCAGTAACTAGCCATCATAAGAGTTCTGCCAGATTGCTTAGGCGTTTATAAACAGCAATGAGGCGATCGCCTTCAAGTTCAACAGAAGTATTAGGATAATTCTGAATGGCTCCAAGTAGTGTAACTTCACCATTTTGTTTAATGGATGTACTTAAGGCGCTTCGCAACGCCTCTTGATCTAGTTGTCCTGTGGGAGGGTGAACTACTTCACCAATTTGGCTAACTAAAATTGGCCCAGCCCAGCTAGATAGTAAATTATTTAAAAAGGCAGGATCCGCTTTGATTGGGGCTTTCAGTGCCTTACGAGCTACTGCGGGGTCTTGTTGTGCAGCATCCAAATAAGCTTTTAATGTCGGCGTAGTCTTGCCAGTTTCTGTAAATTGAGTTAATTCTTCAACAGATATTTGCCCTTGAAAATTACCATACTTTAAAATCACTTGCTCGGCAGCATTAGCATTAGTAGTTGAGAGGAGAACAATAGCGCCTAAGCCTAAAGCTACTGCTTGACTGAGTAACTTAGTAAATTTCTTATTATTTAATCGATTGAAAAGTTGATAAATTTGCATTTTGTTAAACTTCCTAATAGTGTGGAGCGTACATAGTACTACAAATACATAAGGGTACACACGTATACCCCTACAGCTAATTTATATTATTTGCAAAGATTTTGTGAAATGGTGCTATCAAATTAATTCATCGGGCGAAGCGGCATGAGGTAGTATTGACTTGTCCTCGTCTAAAGTTGGTGCAGGTATACCCAAATGCTTCCTTGCAGATTCTTCAGCTAGCTTTCGGTCTTGTTCATTCTCGAACTGACTCTCATCTAACAAATGAGGGTTTTTTGCCGCTTCATCTCGGCTTGGTCGATAGCCATTTTTCCACCTGTACTTCCAGTCCATAATTTGAAAGGCAGATATACTGCAATTTTGTTTCCTAGTATCTCATCCTAGGCACGTAATGAAAAATTATACTCCTGCTATAGGTTGAAGAGACTCATTCAGAGGGTATAAATTTAATTTTAGGCAATTAGGAGTTGCGATCGCAGTTAAAAAGTCTTTAAAAGTTCATCGCAATAACTTAACTGAGTAGCATTGCAGTCACTCTCAACCAATATCTCTATAGATAGAACTAACAGAGCTAATCTTAGTAGAATTCCATCTATAGGCTCACGCAATTAAAACTCAAAACGTTAATACTAAAAAATAACACTACTAGCCTTAAATCTGGTTGTAATTAAAAATTACAGATCAGAAAAAGCAAATAGGGAAAAAAGTACAAACAATGACAACTTCTACAGACCGCAATCAACAGATTACAAAGCTGCATGAACTAATCAAAGATATTGATTATGGTATGTTTACCACAGTCGATAATGATGGTAGTTTACATAGTTACCCTATGTCAAAAAGTGGTGAGATTAACTCTGAAGCTACACTCTGGTTCTTTACTTATGCTGGTTCCCATAAGGTGACTGAGATTGAACACCATGAGCAGGTGAATGTTAGTTTCTCGTTACCCGAACAGCAGCGATACGTTTCTATTTCAGGTACAGCCCAACTGGTGGAAGACCGCAACAAGATGCGGGAATTATGGAAGCCGGAACTTCAAACTTGGTTTCCTAAAGGACTGGACGAAGCAGATATTGCTTTGCTCAAGGTGAATATTAACCAGGTTAATTATTGGGATAGGGTATCTAATTTTAAGCCACAAACAATTAGTTTTTGACAGCATCAAGGCTTTAAATAATTCGTAATTCTTAAACCAAGAATTACGAATTATTTTCGGAAATCTAATTGTTGGATGAAATTGGCAAAAATCAAGTATTTTTAATGTCAGAAAACTAACTCTCTTCAAATAACACTAAGCCATACTTCTCGCCAGTAGGCAAAAACCCAATTCCTCGATAAACTGCTTGGGCTGCTTGGTTATTATCACTTGTAAACAGGATGGCACGTTTTACTTGCTGCGATCGCGCATCTAACAATGAGCCAGCGATCGCACTTTTGGCGTACCCCTTACCCCGCAGGGCTGGCGGTGTCCATACTCCACCAATTTGCACAATATCAGGTAAACTGGCATTAAAAGCAGAATAAGATACTGGGGTATCTCCTGCTACCAAAACCCAATGCATAGCCGTAGCTTGATATCCTTCAATTGCAAGACGACAGGCATTTTTTAAACTGGGAGTATCTCTTTTTCCTAAAGCTTCCACACTATATGCAACACGCCATTCAGTGAGTAATTCCAACTCTTCTGGATATGGCAAACGACACTGCACCTTTGCAGATGCTAAAGCTTGAGGTATTTGCAAGTCTTGCAGTCTTAGAGAAAACAATATTTCGGACTCATCAAGCTGAGTTGGTCGGTTGCTAAGTCCCAAAATGCTTTTTGTCGCTTCAACTTGTGCTGCTGGCCCACTAATTCCAGAAATAGTACGTCCAGATTGTGCCACAATTGCTTGCACCACCTCTGGCAAATATACAGGGGCTTGAACTATTATCATCCCATTCCAAAAGTAAGCTGCAACTGCCACTATAGCTTCATCTATATAGGCCGCTATGTAAGTTCCTTGAAATCTTGCTCCTTGGTCAAGCAGTCCCGCAGTTCGGCAATTAGAGCGCAAAAACATAGAAGTATCAGCGTGTTGCAAGAGAAATGCTTCCAGCGATCCTTCATCTCCAGGTTGCAGGGTTCTCAAAGTAGGCACAAAAAACTCCTGAGTATCTAATCTACTTTACCAAATAAGGGGTTTTGAGAATAGTAGCAATGCCGCCTGGGAAGTTAGTTTATTGGTGTCAACTTAACCTAAAAGTGATGTACCACAAGGAACTAAAGTTCAAACACTTAAGCTAAAAATAGCTTAAGTTGACACTAATGAAGCATCCCTAGCGACAAACATATCCGCGTCTACACAAAAAGTACCCTTGAGTGTACTATTCACCACCCAATCATATATTCCATGCTAAAAAGTGAATGATAAATACGAGTAACAACTAAGCAAAAACAAAGTGGTCGAATATCTTAGCAAATTTCCTCAAACTAATCCACACATCTGCACCAGTAAATCGTGGTGCAACTTTGCCTACCTTTACTTTTAACAAAGAGAGTTTGCCTCTTGTCTTAAGATGGTAACTAGATTTACGCTCTGCTGTACTAGCCCTATTCAACATCTATAAACTTTAGAAATAAATTGGAGTCAAAATGCTTTCTAATAAAAACATAACTGATAATGATTGGAATTTAGATGAGAGCAGAACACTGATTCAGGCACTTATCAAAGATTTCTATAAAAATAATTTAAATAGTTTTTCAGATCCAGTTAAACAAGAAGAATTGGTAGCAGCAGGAAAAGAAATATCTCAAATAATTATCTTGTTTAATCGACTTCAAAAACTCATCAATAGAAATGCACCTCAAAAGATTTGGTGGGACAAAATACCCAGGATATTTATACCTGACAATAGAGATAAAGTTCAAATAGAACTGACAGAACTCTCTAAAGCTTTAATATTTGCAATAGAAGCTCTGCGTGAATCTTCATCGAATATAAATATTGCTCAAGCTATTCGATTTGATGTTGAACAAATTATTTGCAAATATGAACATCCTATAACAGGATTTATCATCAACCCATTTTTATCAGTCCACCGTTCACCATCAACTACAACCAAAGTAATCTTTGGACTTATAAGTGCCGTTTTTATCTATGGAGGAATTACTTCTTCTTCTATCGCTGGACTTTGGATTTTCTCAGAGGCTGTTAATTTTTATAATAACAATAATTATAATATCAATAAGAAGCTTTTACAAAATGAAATCAAAGAAATTCAAAAATATACAGATAATCGAGTCGATGAGATTCAAAATCAAGCTGAACAAAAAAAACCATTAGAAAGCACAAATTCAAATCCTGCCTCTGTGAACGATTTTAATAAATTGAAAACAAGCAAAGAAGAAATTAAAGAGCTAAGTATAATATCACAGAAAAATGCAGAATTTAAGAGTACAGAGTTAACCAACTTAAATAATAATCTTGCTGAATTAAATGCACAATACAATAAAAGACAATCTATAAATGCGAAGTATAATGAATTTCTTCTGCAATTAAGTTTAGCTATTTCGGCAGGAACATTAGGGAGCATTATTAGTATTTTAATCAGAATTGAAGAGTTTCAGAAAAAGAAATATTCCGATCCATTAACTCCATTCCTTGTTGGTGCTTTTAAACCAATGATTGGCGGAGCCTTTTCTGTTTTATTTTTAGCTTTAATTAACTCTGGAATAATATTAATGTTTGTTAATCCCAGTGTCTTTAAGCTCAATCCAACTACCAATCAAGAATCATCTCAAGACCAACAAAGGTCTTTGATTTTTGTCATAGCATTTGTTGTTGGTTTTAGTGAACGACTTGCAAAAGATTTTATCGGCAAAGCAGAAGAAATAGCAGGTGCTAACCGAGATAATCTGGAATATAAATCAGTTACTAATGAATTATCAATCGATGTAGATGGTTCTAATATCTCGCAAAAACAAGTAGCTAATAGTGTAGCTATTTCAAATACATCACCAAATCAAGTAGATAGTGAGAATTCGCTAAATGCTACAGATGATTTAGATTCTAGCAAAGGCGATCGCTAATCTCAACCATTGCTAAAAAGTTAGATCGCCGACTTTTTTGAGAAGTTCAGGATCTGGACACTATTAATTAAGGGGTTGCTGTATATTATTAATTTTCCTAAAGAAAGATTAATCTTTAATAAATGCATTGATTTTCTTAAGTCTCAATTTTATTTATCATACTTTACAAATCTCAACAGCATTAGAGAGTGATAAATCCTTGATTTTCTGGATTTTATTAATTTATCGTCCGTCAAAATCGTAAAAACGAATATTTAGTTTTACCATAATTTAATCCAACTAAAAATTTCAAGATATAGGGAGTGTAGACATGACTTCCAGCATTAAAAAGAACATCCAAAGACATACTCCTTTAGGAGTAGATGTAAGTAACAAAAACCGAATTGCTTACAGAGCAAACCGCACGGCGATCGCAGGATTCAATGCAATCGTAATGGCAGGAGCAGAGGCTTATATCAATGGGCTAAAAATCCCTGATTCTCTGCTTAAATCCCTTTTAAATCTCTCCATGCAAATCAGCTATAATTATTTCCCTTCTCTTTTAGTTCCCTATGAATGGCTGTTGCAAGAAAGCGATCGCCTTGCAGAAGGGTCACAGGAACTGATGAAGGTTCAATACGACCTACCCGAAGAAATGTTCAGTCTGATGTTAAAAGAGACAGAACTTTTATATCCAAAATACACAATGGCTTTATGGGAAAAAGGAGCATCTAACCTTGAGCAAGCTCAAATAGATATGCTCGATGATTTGATTGCGAAAGTGGGTATCGAAGATGGAGACGAAATCTTAGACTTAGGATGCGGTTGGGGTTCTGCATCAAATTACATTCTTTCCCGGTTTCCCCATGTAAAAGTAACGGCTCTTAATTTGAGCCACGAGCAATGCGAATATATGCGGAAAAAAATGCAAGATCCTACAAGTTACCTCAGTTCCGATAGATTTACTCTATACGAAAAGGACTTTAATGATATTGATTTTGAGACTAAGTTTGATAAAATTATGGCGATTGGTCTGTTTGAGCATATAGGTAATTTAACGAGATCATTTCAAAGACTGGCTTCTCTCCTCAAAGATGATGGCAAGGTTTTAATTCACATAATCACAACTAGATTACCTGAAAACATCACCCATCCTTTTATCAACAAATACATTTTTCCAAATATGCGGGTGTGGAGTTATGATGTCATCCCAAAGATTAATACAGACCTGAAAATTATTAATCAATGGTATTTAAATGGTGCTAACTATTCAAAGACTTTGATAAATTGGTTGATGAATTTTGACCAAAATCAAACAACAGTCAAAGATTTAAATTATGGCATGAACTATGGCAAGTTCTGCCGGATATGGAGACTTTATTTGCTCTTGTGCATCTCGTATTTTGACGGTTGTGATGGTGAAATTCTTGGTAACGGTCAATACTTGTTGGTTCATGCGTGACCAGTTACAGCAGATTGCAACTTGGTGAGGTACAGATGATTTTAAGTAAGCTATTCCTAGCTTAACTGTTGGCTTTATCACCCGCCTTGAACTAAAGTTCTCTGGCTTTTAGCTAAAGTCTACTGAAGTAGACTAGATATTTTTTGGGTATTTAGTCATCTTCAGATGACTTTTGCTATTTGCAAGGAACTGAAGTTCCTTGCATGACATCACTTTTGCGTTAAGTTGATACCAATGTACATGTGTACTTCATTTACCTGAAAAACGCTGTAATTGCATAAGTCCTAATAATTTAGCGCCCCCAACCTAACGAGAGCAATTCTTGGCTCTATAGTCGATGGTTCGTAAGTAAGCTAAATAGTAAGATAATCCAAAATTGAATGGCAAATCAACGCTTTTATCACATTGGCTTTGGACAAGATGATTTAGGTTCATCGCCTCCCAGCATTGCCCTATTATCTGGCGATCCAGAGCGATCGCATTTAATTGCCCAAACTTATTTCCAAGATGTCCGCCTCTTGTCAGAAAATCGCGGTCTTAATAGCTACATGGGATACTTGTCAAATGGCCGCAGCATCTTATCAGCGACGAGTGGTATAGGTGGGCCTTCATTAAGTATTGTGGTAAATGAGTTGATACAAGTAGGAATCCGGCAAATTATTCGTATTGGAACTTGCGGAGCGATTCAACCTTATATACCAGTCGGTAGCGTCGTTATTAGTAGTGCAGCATTGTGTCGCCAGGGTGCAGCTGCTGACATTGCGCCTGTGGAATATCCAGCCGCAGCCGATCCGTTTCTGACAGTTGCTTTAGTTAAAGCCGCGCGAGAATTAAAGGTTGAACATTACATAGGAATTACGGCATCAGTTGATACTTTTTACGAAGGACAAGAACGCATAGATTCAGCGAATCCAAATTTAATGCGATCGCTGCATGGCATCACAGAAGAATATCGGCGCTTGAATATCTTGAATTATGAGATGGAATGTGGCACGCTATTTAAAATGGCTGGAGTGTATAATTTTGCCGCAGCAGCTATTTGCGGTGTAGTCGCTGGGCGTACTACGAGTGAAAATATCATTTTACAACAGAGGGATATTGCTGTGAAAAATGCGATCGCAATTGCTGTATATACAGCAGGAAACTTTGAATCAGATAATTAATATTTACTTGATAAATCAACTCTCAGTAGTTTTATCATGTCTTTACCTAATCTTTAATTTATCAATCAGTAATTCTAGTTACTATATTGATTAGTATGTAATTTTATTTTAGGAATATATAAAAATAAAATATCTCAATAGACAACCTCAAAATGCATGATTTTACCAGGATATAGTTAATAAATTTTGTACTTATTATAAATAATTTAGATATTAATAAATATCTAAAAAATTGGAGAATTAAGATAACATGAATAACGTTTTTAAGCATGGCATTAAAACCATGACTTTAACTGCGATTGCACTAATGCCGACAGTGATATTTTTAGCATTCTCTCATCAGGCAATAGCTGACGATCCAGGAGCATGTTACATGGTAACTTCCTCTGGTAAAACCGTTGGATTAGAAAGACTTTGTGGCAATATAGCCGCACCTTCAGACGATAAAGTTTTTCGAGTCTTAATCAAACGCCGCTTTGGTGGAACTCCTGTGATTGACGTTACCTTCAATGATAAAAAAACCTTTGAAATGATTGTAGATACAGGTGCTAGCGGAACTATTATCACTCAAAGTATGGCGAATACACTTAAACTCCAGGCTACAGGTACAATGCAAGCTCAAATTGCTGATGGTAGTGAAGTAGAATTTCCAACCAGTAAGGTAAAATCTATTGCAGCAGGTGGAGTTACAGCCAATAATCTTCAGGTAGCGATCGCACCTAAAGCAAGTATCGGCTTACTGGGCCACGATTTCTTCGGCAGCTATGATATCAAAATTCTGGAGAAAGAGGTCGAATTTCATCATCGCTAATGTTCGTAGGTAAAAACATAGAAGCATGACTAAACTGATTGAATACGAAGAAGCCAGCGATGAAGTACGCGCAGTATATGATGATATCCGCACCACCCGCCAGAATGACTATATCAATAACTTTTGGAAAGCCATAGCTAATCATCCCCCTACCTTGCAACGAACTTGGCAAGCGGTGAAGGAAGTGATGACTAGCCCCGGTGAGATCGATCCACTGATGCGAGAATTAATTTATATCGCCGTGAGTGCGACTAATGGCTGTGAGTATTGCATCGCTTCGCACACAGCAGGAGCGCGGGCTAAGGGGATGAATGATACCATGTTCGGGGAACTCATGGCGATCGCAGCCACTGCCAACATGACTAATCGCCTCGCCAACGGCTATCAAATTCCAGTAGACGAGAGATTTAAGATGTAACAGTCAGTCTTGTCGATCGCTACTTAAGATAAGGTTTAACAGAATTATTGACCGAACAAGAAAAGCATACAAGCCCATAAATAAATTTATACCAGTTGTTTATGAAGATGCACATAATAATTCCCCCCAACACATCGGGGGGTAAATATATGCAGCTTCACAAAGAAACGGTATTAGGAGGATTGTAATCTTTAATTTTTAATCTTTAATTTTTAATTCCCCAAAGGGGCTGACTATGCCAAAGATTCAGGTTAACGGGATTGATTTATTCTACGACATTAAGGGAACAGGTGAGCCTTTGCTATTAATAGCTGGCTTCCTTTGCGATCATGCCTATTGGTCGTTGATTATGCCATCGCTGATTTCGCAGTATCAAGTTATTCGCTTAGACAACCGAGGCATGGGACGAAGTTCTGCTCCCAAGAGCCAGTATAGTCTGAAACAGATGGCTCGTGATGTTGCAGCATTGCTCGATCATCTTGCGATCGATAAGGTGCATTTAGTAGGTCATTCAATGGGTGGTCAAATAGCCCAAGAGTTAGTGTTAGCACATCCTGAAAAGGTGCAAAGTCTAATGCTACTTTCATCATTGGCAAAAGGTGATGGATTATTTAACAGCATCATTGAGACTTGGGGCGAACTCTGCGATAAGGTAGACCTGAAACTTTATGAAAAAGTCGTATTACCTTGGATATTTACAGATACCTTCTACTCGATTCCTGAAATGATCGAAGGTCTAATCGAATTTGCAATCAGATATCCTTTCCCCCCTGCAACTCATTCACTCTATTATCACAGCCAAGCCATACTTGAATGTGACACAACAGACCGCCTTCAAAAAATTCATTGTCCTACGCTAGTTCTAGTTGGTAAACAAGACATTCTCACCCCGCTAAAGTTTTCTCAACAACTTACTCAAGGCATTCCCAACGCTGAACTTGTAGTCCTCGATACTGGGGGTCATGGCTTCTTAATTGAGTCGCCGGATACTGTGATTTCAGCCATGCTTAATTTTCTACAGAAATTTAAACCAGGTTACACTATTTGACGCTCTTTTTCTCTTAAACAACTAAAATTCATTAGTACAGCTTGAAAAAGATTTAGCTACTATCTTAGAGGATGTTTTAAAAGTCCTCTGGTCGGTAGCAAAAAGTTTTAGATCCCCCTAAATCCCCCGATAAATTGGGGGACTTTGATTCTTCCCCCTTTTTAAGGGGAGCCAGCGCGGTCTTGGGGTCTCCCCAAGTGGAGCGACTGGCGTGGGTTAGGGGGGATCAACAAGTGCCTAAAATTACAGCCAACCACTTTTAAAACATCCTCTTAATTTAACCATACTTATTGATGGTAACTAAGTTCGTAGTAAGGACTTTAGTCCTTATTCTCTAAGCACTAAAGTCCTTACTACAAACAATCAAAACTATCTTAACAAATTACTAATAATAAATTGAACAGGACTTACGCAAAATCATGAAAAAACGAACCACAGAGGCAATAGAGTTGCCAGTGCGCCCTTGCGGTTCCCTGACTTGTAGCAACTTGCGCGACACGGAGAAATGAGAGTTTAAGAGATATTTTGCGTAAGTCCTATTGAAATATTTAACGAGTTTCTAATTTAGAAACTCGCTCCTCTAATTTGTTTACTTGTTGCTTCAATTCAATCACCAAAGTTGCCAGCCGATCAAACATCCGATCTTGCTGTGATAAGTTCCCTCTGGAAGCAGTTGACTGTTGTGGAGTAAGTGTTGTTCTTCGGGATGGCGACTGGCGGCTTTGACCGAGTTGAGACTCTATCTGGTTTAACCGTGACTCGACACGATTAAAGTCCGCTTCCAGATTATTGATGCGGGATTCTACTTGCTGCGATGAAGCAGTGCTTCCAAATAACCCAACCCAGATAATTGTTGCTAAAATCCCCGCAAATATTAGCGCTTGGATTTTTTTCATAGAATTTGTTGATATGACTACAGAATATAAGTCTGTAGTCAATTCACTTATTTATCCTTTACTAAGTTAGAAAATAGCCTCTGCCAATCGATAGAGTTAACAGTATTGTCTGTCTGTTTCACCTCAAAGGTAACATTACAAGCTTTCGCTATTTTTAACGCTTGTACGCAAAGTTCTGCCACATCCTCACGGCTGATTTTGCCTTTAATATTATCGCCTTGCTCGAATATTAATTCCTTACTGCCTGGTTCCTCGGTTAAAGCACAAGGTCTAATAATTGTATAAGGAATTCCGCTTTCTCTTAAACTATCTTCCCCTTTCAACTTCCAAGTTAAAATTCCTCCCAATTGGTCATTTAATTTCACTGCTGGCGGTTCTTCATCTAAATTAATGCCAGGGCGACCAGGACGAGTCACACCTGCTGAACTAACGAGAATAAATTGTGGTAAAGTTGCACCACCGTAAGCTTTAATCGATTCCAACTGCAAAGTAAAACCACCCGGAGAAAATTGGGGATTCAAAGCGCCATCATATTCAAATTTGCTCAACATCAGTTGGAATGAACAAATTCTCCTCTGCTCAATCGGCGGCGCATCTTTAACAACTTTTGCCCGAAAAACGGGAATCAAATCTGCAAAGGGAATGTGAACATCTATCCAGGTATTAGCTACTGTGTCAAAAGAATAGCTATAGCCAATACCATCCCATTTAGTATCTGTCCGTAGGAAGATTTTATAACGCTGACCGTCACCTTTGACGCGCAATTTTACACCTTCGCGATCGCATAAGTTGAAGGGCGGATCAAAATTTTTAGTTCTGACAGAAGCAAATCCGCCAGAGTTAGCGGTGGAGACATTACCAGCAAACAAAGCTGTATTTTCTACTAATTGGATATTACTCGCACTTACGCCACCCATAACAACATCATCCAGCGCTCCCCAGTTATCTTTTAATTCTGCTGATGGCTTTGTGAAATCAAATATTAGTTTTTCGTTTCCTTGGGGTAGATATTTTGCAGCCGCTTGAACTAAATTTTTAACACCTTGATATTCAACGTTTTCTGGGGTGTCGCCAACAATTTCTGGTTGGTAAAATTTAATACCTTGATAATATTTTGCTCTATCTGCTGTGTCTCCCTCAACTGGTTGCACGCGCACTGCTGTGCAACAAACAACAGCTTGGATATCAGCCATAACTAAAGAATTTAAAGTTTCTGGTTGTGTGATATCCGCAACTACTAAGTCTATATCATGACCAAGAATTGACCGTGCTTTGTCAATGTCTCGAACTATTGCGCGAACTTTATAACCCTGTTGGAGCGATCGCTGCACTACTCGTTTACCTACACCACCTGTTGCACCTGCTATTAATATTACACTCAAATTTCTTCCTCCATTGGGTCTATCTTGATTATCCTTCGGACGACCTTGGATTAACTGCTGCACCCAGTTAAGGAAAGGAATTACCTCAAAGTAAGTCAGGGTTTCGATAAACCTGCCTAAATCCCATTGAGAACGATTTTTGTCAGTCACATTCGCGTCCTCACAACTTTCTTAAGTTTAGCCCAATGTCTGTTTCTGTAACCTACTTCCTTCAATGAGGAAGACTGGTACACTTTGGCGTAAATCCAGCGAGTAAAATCTCAAATCCTTGTCTAAAAGGGCTTTTGCTGATTAGGCTGATTTTTTAAGTTTTTCTTACTTGGCGTAGGTATAGCTTATTACAAGCATGGTTAATTATTTTACAAAATTTTACTATCATTTTTGAACCTCAATTATTTTTTTTCAGAGTAATTAAATACTGCTCATGGGGAGGTGTCGTCAAAGAGCCAGATAATTAATCCATTCTTTTTTTAGAGGATTTTTGTAAAGTATAAGTCGGCTCAAGACCCTACTAAATTCCCTTTTTTAAGATGGACTATTGACTCTAATCCTTTAAAAGAGGGGATTAGGAGAATATCTAAAAGTTTTTGATATATTACTTGCAAATTTTAGAAAATTTTCTTAACTGTCTTAACTGTCTTAACTGTCTTAAAATTAAATTCTTAACAGTCCTTGCACCCATATTAAATAACTGATATATATAAAAATGTCCTTGAAGCTAGATTTAAATAGAAGCCCAAGGTTAAATTTGACTTTATTAATTATGATTTACTATAAGTTCTATTATTATTTAAAGATTAAAAGGTTGCGATTAAAAAAAAATTAATTGGGATTTAGCACATATTCCAGTTGCGATCGCACAATCATGAGATAAAGCTTCAGCAATCCAGTCTCCGACTGCGTTAGCAAGTGACAAGCCTCAAATAAAGGGAAAAAAAAGACAAAAAAAGACAGCGAAGAAGCCAACAGCCTAAAAAACACAAACGCTAGCTCAAAAGGAACCGAAAAAACCATGAATACGAAAGCCAACCCCAAATATAAAATACTTGCTATTGATGGAGGTGGTGTTCGGGGTATTATCCCGACAATACTCTTAGCAGAAATAGAAAGGCGGACACAAAAGCCAATTTTTAGTTTGTTCGATTTAATTGCTGGCACTTCAACTGGAGGAATTCTAGCACTTGGACTAACTAAACCCCGATTAACTTCAGAAATATCTGAAAACTTGTCAGTTGCCCAATATAGTGCTGAGGATCTTCTGCAAATATATCTTGAGTATGGGGCAGAGATATTTTACGAGCCATTTTTTGAAAGAATACTGGGTGATTTGGAAGATATCTTTGTTCAGCCCAAATATTCTTCTGAGGGAAGAGAGGAAATTCTCAGGCAATACTTTGGAAATACCCTTCTAGAAAATAATCTCAAAGAAGTTTTTGTGACTAGCTACGATATTGAGCAGCGAATTCCCGTATTCTTTACAAACAAAATTGAAAAACAACAGACAGAATCTAGAAGCTTTCGCAAGTTATGTACAGGGTTTACGATCGCAGATGCGGCACTTGCAACTAGCGCGACTCCGACTTATTTTGCTCCCCATCGTGTTAGTACTTCTCATAATACCAAGGGCTTTTACACTTTAGTAGATGGAGGATTGTTTGCTAATAATCCAGCAAATTTAGCTATTGTAGAAGCGCAAATTAGTAGACAAGATAAAAAACAAGTCCTGAATACAGAAGATATTTTAGTAGTTTCATTAGGTACTGGTTCTTTGACAAGTGTCTACCCTTATGACGAAGTAAAAAAATGGGGACTCTTGCAATGGGGAAGACCTCTTTTAAATATTGTGCTTGATGGTGGTAGTGAAGTAGTAGCCGGACAATTAGAACGATTGTTTGAGCCTAATAACAAAGAAACGAAAAGTTCTTATTATCGGTTTCAAACATTCTTAACCGAAGAACTGGAAGCAATCGATAATGCCAAGCCGGAAAATCTTCGTCAGCTACAAGCTGTAGGCTATCGGCTGATTGCAGAAAAAAATCAAGAAATTGATAATTTGTGTAGTCTTTTATTAGAGTAAATCAGATTTTTTCAAAACAGAAGTCAGGAGCGTCTAAATAAGCGAACCCTCTTTTTCAGGCTAATACGAGTTCTTTCTGAAGATGCACATAATAAGTCCCCCCAACACATCGGGGGGTAAATATATGTAGCTTCACAAAGAAACGGTATTAGGTGTAAATACGATTCTAAAAAAGCTCGATTTCATTCACATTTCTCTCTCGTTTTTATATTCTGTATGAAAACGAGAGCCTTATGAAGTTGGGTTTTTAGGACTTGTGTGTACATAGTCGCCTCTTGACCATGAATGTGTTTTGAGAGGCTCTACTTCTGAATCAACTTCCAAAAATAATGGAAATCGTTGAGTAGAGATAAGTTTATTGTGACGTTCGGTGATATTCTAGGTCGAGTAGCACGTTTATTATGGCGTTTGCTATTCTGTTCGGATGAGGTACAGCAGAGGTTATGATTCATAATGTTTTCAGCTTTTGATGTCTTACCTCATTTCTCAGCAAATTGCAGTGAGATAGATTCTCTTTCCAGCATTAAAATTAAGGCTAGCCTTGATAAATCAATCACTAAGTAAAGATGACCTAAATTACTTTTATGATAAAAATTAACAGGTATGGAAATGGATGAAAATTTAGCGGTTATTCATACTTTTTAGAATTAGTATAATGCTAACTAAACTGCAAAGACAACTTATTACTTACGAAAAAATTAGTATTTATGAAAAAACCTATCAATTACCTGTTATAAAAAATCCCAAACTAAAAATAATTCAAAAAAAAATTAGAGCCTCTCAAACATTAATTAAAGAAGGTGTTCGATATCATAACTACTTTGGGGGAATAATTAAGCGAAAGGAAGAAATTAGTCAGGGCAAAGTTTTTAAAGAAATCCAAGTATTAATTAGAGATTATACTCATATTATTGATTTTTTAGAAAATTATAAAGATAGTTATCAAGAGTTTTTGTTGAAACTTACAGATGACTGGAAGATTTTGTTTACGAAAAAATATCTTGAAATAAAAAATCTGAATGAGGAAAGAAAAAGCTAGAAATAAAAAATATTAAAAATCCTCAAGTTCTCGATAAATTAAAGTTAGAGAAACAAGAAAACTTAAAATCAGTTTTACTATTGAGCAATATTAACTTTTTGATGTTAGAAAAAGTAAAATTGCTTAGTGCAGGAATTAAAAATCTAGCAGAAGATACTAAAAATCAAAAGCAAATTATTCAGCAAATAATTAAAGAATTAGAGGTGTATGAAGAAATCTATGAATACCAAACAAGAGCTACAAAGATTCGTCAAGAAATAGCAAAAATAGCCGAAACTGCAATTAATTTTGAGAAAACTTTACAAGATTACTTTCATCCATTTCAATCTTTAATAGATGAGGTTGTCAAAGTAGATGAAAACTTTTATGCAACTGTCGGAGATATTAAAAATTTAGCAGATAATATTTTGCAGTCTCAGTTGAATTTATTTAGCCATGAAGAAGCTGAAACGATTTCTGAAAATCTGCTCAACTTTATGGTAGCAAGCTATGAAAAAAAGGAAAGATTGAAAGATGCTTTTATTGAATCTCAATTATTGGATTGGCAAGCCCATATTTTTGATTTAAGTGACGATACCATATCTTTAGAAAAAGCGATTTACTTAATATCTAATTATCTATCAGATGAAATTGCCGATCAAAAAAATATTTTAGGAATAGCGGAGGAAAATATTATTGATATCAAGTCTCTTCCTATTGTTGAAGAAAGAGATATTAAGGTACTGAATAATAAAGATATCATATTCACAAAAGAATTTAAAAGTAGTAATAGCATCAGTTATAGTGAACTGCAAAATCTCCTCACACAGCAGATGTGGAAAGAAGCTGATCTCGAAACCACTAAATTAATGCTACAAGTTATGGGGAAAAATTATTGGAATGAAGTCTATAAGGAAGATATTGATAACTTTTCTTGTGAATCTTTCCAAACTATCGATCAATTTTGGAAACAATATAGTCATGGTTATTTTGGCTTTAGTGTTCAGCAAGCTATCTGGAACGAAATAGGTGGTCAAATAGATTATGAAACACAAAAGATACTTGGCGATCGCCTTGGTTGGCGAAAAGAGGGAAATTGGTTAGATTATGACCAACTAACTTTTAAGTTGTCCTCGACAACACCAATGGGACACTTACCAGCTAAATGGTTACACTATGACCAATATAACTTTGAATTATACCCAAATTCCTTGGCTGAACCGATTTCAATGGGAGCATGGCGGGTGGAATCTTGGTTAGTTTGGCAGATGCACTTATTCTTTTCTCGTGTAAAAGTTTGTAATGGAACTTCACCATAACTTAATTGCAAATCATCTTGGAGGTAGATATGACTGATAGTAATCTTACTGATATAGACATAGAACTTTTACTGATTGGGAAATGGCGTTTTAATACAGATTGGGAAAAAATTTCTATTGAATTCAAAGATGATATGACCTATAGAGAAACCAAAATTCAGACATTCATTTTATCGAAACCTAAAGAAGTTATAACCGGCACTAAATTTATGGGTGTATGGTACGTAAGTGAAAGAAAATTGTATTTAAATATTAAAAGCGTCCCACAATCTATTTTAAATTTACAGATCCCAATATTTAATAAAGTTTCTATTGGAGATATGGTAGCTACTCTTGGTTCTTTGTTTCTAACGGAAAAGTATGAAATCGTTAAAATCAATAGTTCTAATTTTTTATTTTTGGATACAGACAAATCAATTGTTGGCGCAAAAATAACCTAATAATTAAAAGTTCTTCATCAAAAAGCATATCTTTAATCCAAAGACTGAATTTCTCTTTGAATATTGGCACGGGCGGATGCCTCAGCAAACTCTAACATTAAAGGCGTAAAATAGATTCGGGGGCGCTTTAAAAATTCCTCTAAAACCTGCCTACGACCTGCAATATAGTCTGCTTTTGATATCCAGTCATATTCCTGACGAATAGCATGGGAGTATTCTGGATACTGGACTGAGGTAGTAGCAAAAATCGCTAAATCTGCATCAATTAGAACTTGGCTATCATAGTCATCCATTGCCGCTTGGTGGTATTTAGTATTCCGAATGAGACGGGTAACAATAGTTATTGTACTCTCTGGAATATCTAAGCTACTCAGCACCTTAAAAGCATAGTCTGCGCTTCGTTCTTCGTTATCTTGAGCTTGAGTATCATACACGACATCGTGAAACCAGGCAGCTAGTTGAACAGCAGGTAGGTTGTTAGTATAGCCTTGCAAAATCTCAATTGTACTGAGGACATGCTCAATGTGTTTCAGTGTATGGTAGTAGCGGACAGGAGTAGAGTAAGCTGCAATCAAGTTACCAAAGGCTTTCTCTGATGTTACTTGGTCAACGTCAAAGGCTTGGAGTGTGTGTTGCCAGTTAGAAAATAAAATATCCATGAAGTTTTATGTAGGTATAGAGTGAGTATACCCATTCTGACTATTGGAAAAAACAGTTACATCCTGTTAAGCCGTAAATCCAGCTACCATCTAAATTAGCAAGATTTGGATCAAAATCTCTTTGTTAAAGATAGGTAAATTTCCACCAAAGTGGGGAGCATCCCAAGTGTAGAGACGCGAAATCTTGACTGGGCTTCTCTATTAGACACTGCGCAAACGCCCCGCTAGGCGCTTTCGCGCCTCTACAACCCTGCAAAACTAATGAGGTTTAAGAGACGCGATAAATCGCCGTCTCTACAGAAAATTTATTCGTCAATTATTAATATAGCGGTTCTCATTTATGTGAGGTACATCCGTAGGGGCAATTCATGAATTGCCCCTACACCTTACGAGATGATGTTGTACCACATTTGAATGGGAACCGCTATAGTACATGACGGCGTAAATAAGCCACCCATTTAAAATCGCTAAACATCCTATAAAATCAGCGTTCTTTTTTTTTACTTTTGCCTTGTTTTACTAGGTTATGGTGACAGCTAAATTAAAGCGTCAAAATAGAAGACACAGGCTTTGTCCAAAAAGCCTTGTCTTGATTAACGGAGTTTATTATCAGTGGTATTACAAGTACAAACAAGCACCTACGAAGCTAAAACCCAAGAAATTGCTAAACAACTTCTAGCAGCAACACAGGAAAATCGTTCGTTTTTTTCTTCCCTGCGGGATCAAATGCGTTGGGATGATAAATTATTAGCTTGGGCAATGAGTAATCCTGGCTTACGGGTACAACTATTTCGCTTCATAGATACCCTACCTGCTTTACACAGTAAATCAGAAATTGCCTCACACTTACAAGAATATTTAGGTGATGAGTCTGTAGAATTACCGGCAGCTTTGAAGGGAATGCTAAACTTTGCTAACCCCGACTCTATGCCAGGACAAGTTGCTGCGACAACTGTTGGTACAGCAGTTGAGACTCTTGCTCATAAATATATTTCTGGGGAAAATATTAAACAAGTCATTAAAACAGTTGAACGACTGCGAAAAGAAAAAATGGCTTTTACCATTGACTTACTTGGTGAAGCGGTGATTACTGAAGCCGAAGCGCAGTCTTATCTAGAACGCTATCTAGAATTAATGCAACAATTGGTAGAAGCATCGAAGAATTGGACAGCTATCCCGGCTATTGATGAGGCTGATGGCGAAGCAATCCCAAAAGTTCAGGTTTCTGTGAAGTTAACGGCGTTTTATTCCCAATTTGACCCTTTAGATGCTAAAGGTAGTGAAGAGCGAGTTAGCGATCGCATTCGGATTCTCTTACGTCGTGCTAAAGAGTTGGGCGCAGCTGTGCATTTTGATATGGAACAGTATGCCTATAAGGATATAACTTTCAGCATTCTGAAAAAACTGTTACTAGAAGAAGAATTTCGGCAACGCACAGATATTGGCATGACCATTCAAGCATATCTGCGTGATAGCGAGCAAGATACCAAAGACGTAATTTCTTGGTTGAAAGAACGTGGTTATCCTCTGACAATCCGTTTGGTGAAAGGCGCATATTGGGATCAGGAAACTATTAAAGCAGCCCAAAAGCATTGGAAACAGCCAGTTTACAACGATAAAGCGGCAACTGATGCTAACTTTGAAACCATCACTCAGTTATTGTTAGAAAATCATCAATATGTATATTCTGCCATTGGTAGCCATAATGTGCGATCGCATTCTCGCGCTATTGCCATCGCTGAAAGTTTAAATGTCCCTCGCCGTCGCTTTGAATTGCAAGTCCTCTACGGGATGGGAGATAAAGTTGCCAAAGCATTGGTTGACAGAGGTTATCGAGTCAGAGTTTACTGTCCCTATGGTGAATTATTACCGGGAATGGCGTATTTAATTCGTCGATTGTTGGAAAATACCGCTAATAGTTCTTTTTTACGGCAAAATCTCGAAAATCGACCAATTGAGGAATTATTAGCGCCGCCAATTGTCAAAGAAGAAAAAAACTCTTTAACTCCTAACTCCTCACTCCTAACTCCTAACTCTAATTTCCTTGGTGCTGCTGATACCGATTACTCTGAGGAAGAAGTGAGAACGAAAACAGCGCAAGCGTTCCAAAGTGTTCGTCAACAGTTGGGTAAAACTTATTTGCCGTTGATTAATGGGGAATATGTTAACACGGCAGAATTTGTTGATTCTCTTAATCCTTCTAATTTCAGTGAAATAGTTGGTAAAGTTGGGTTGATTAGCGTTGAACAAGCAGAACAGGCGATGCAAGCAGCCAAAGCAGCGTTTCCTGGTTGGAGGAAAACACCCGCAAAACAACGCGCTGATATTTTGCGTCAAGCGGGTGATTTGATGGAAGAACGCCGCGCCGAACTTTCAGCTTGGATAGTTTTGGAAGTTGGGAAACCAGTTAAGGAAGCTGATGGAGAGGTTTCGGAAGCGATAGACTTTTGTCGGTACTATGCTGATGAGATCGAACGGCTAGATAAAGGTGTTAATTACGACGTAGCTGGCGAAAATAACCGTTATATTTACCAGCCAAGGGGAATTGTTGTAGTAATTTCTCCCTGGAATTTTCCGCTAGCGATCGCATGTGGAATGACAGTTGCAGCCTTAGTTTCAGGAAATTGTACTCTCCTCAAGCCGGCGGAAACATCTTCTGTAATTACGGCAAAACTCACAGAGATTTTAATCGAAGCTGGTTTCCCTAAAGGTGTATTTCAATACGTACCTGGTAAGGGTTCCCAAGTCGGTGCTTATTTGGTAAATCATCCAGATACTCATGTAATTGCTTTTACGGGTTCCCAGGAAGTTGGCTGTCGAATTTACGCAGAAGCGGCAATATTGAAACCCGGACAAAAGCACATGAAACGGGTAATTGCAGAAATGGGTGGCAAAAATGCCATTATTGTCGATGAAAGTTCTGATTTAGACCAAGCGGTTGTCGGGGTAGTGCAGTCAGCATTTGGTTATAGCGGCCAAAAATGTTCTGCTGCCTCCAGGGTGATTGTGCTGGAACCGATTTATGATACCTTTGTGCAGAGATTGGTAGAAGCGACAAAATCCTTGAATATTGGGGAAGCAGAGTTACCGAGTACCCAAGTTGGGCCAGTAATTGATGCTAATGCCCGCGATCGCATCCGCGAGTATATTGAAAAGGGTAAGGCAGAAGCAGAAGTAGCCTTAGAGTTACCAGCACCCGAACAAGGATATTTTATCGGCCCTGTGATTTTTAGTGAAGTCTCGCCCAATGCGGTAATTTCCCAAGAAGAAATTTTTGGCCCTGTGCTAGCGGTAATTCGAGTAAAAGATTTCCAGGAAGCCTTAGCAGTCGCCAACGGGACAAACTACGCCTTAACTGGCGGACTTTATTCTAGAACGCCTTCGCATATTCAGCAAGCGCAGACAGAATTTGAAGTCGGGAATTTGTACATCAACCGCAATATTACCGGAGCGATCGTTGGGCGGCAACCTTTTGGTGGATTCAAACTTTCGGGAGTGGGTTCTAAAGCGGGTGGCCCTGATTACCTGCTGCAATTTCTGGAACCACGTGCGGTAACAGAAAATATTCAGCGTCAAGGTTTTGCACCAATTGAAGGTGCAGAGTGAATTACAAGAGTTATGTGCCCGAATAGGATTCAGTAAATACTCTGATTTTTTTGGGCATCTACCCTCAATGTAAATCGCCATACTGATTATTGTCTAATTAAGCAGAGGAAGCGATCGCTTAATTTATCTCACTTGACAAATGCGATCGCCCCTTTTTGCTAGAGTGAAAAGTATAGACCTTTTTTCAAAGATTATAAGCCTACAAGGATAAAAAAATGGGTAAAAACAAGCTGATAGCTTTTGGCTGGTATGGTGGAAAGTTCAGCCATCTTGATTGGCTTTTACCCCTTTTACCAGATGCCCAGCATTACTGTGAACCATTTGGAGGTTCAGCAGCAGTTTTACTCAATCGAAACCCCTCACCAGTAGAAACGTACAATGATTTTGATGGTGAATTAGTAAACTTTTTTCGCGTACTCAGGGAGCAAAAGGAAAGCCTGATTGAGGCTATTGGTCTAACTCCTTTTTCTCGTGAAGAATTTGAAATAGCAATCTCTGAGCATACTCCAAATTTATCTGATTTTGAACGAGCTAGACGATTTTTTATTAAGGCTAGACAGGTTAGAACTGGGTTAGCACAGAAGGCAAGTTCTGGTAGGTGGGCACACTGTAAACTAACAAGCCGTGCGGGGATGGCTGGTGCAGTTTCCAGATGGTTAGGAAGTGTAGAAGATTTACCTGGGATTGTTCAAAGACTTTTACGAGTTCAGATGGAGCATGACTCAGCAGTTAAAGTCATTCAACGCTATGATTCTGAAGAGACTTTGTTTTATTGCGATCCTCCGTATCCACATGCTTCAAGAGGCGATCGTCAAGCTTACGCTTACGAGATGACAGATGAACAACATCGGGAACTGAGTGATGTTCTTCATAATATCCAAGGCAAAGTTGCTATCTCAAGTTATCAATGCTCTCTTATGGAAGAACTTTACAGTGATTGGAAATATATCCAAGCACCCACTAAAGCTTGCCATTCTACAAAAGGATTGCGAACAGAAACCCTGTGGGTAAATTATGCACTAGATAATATTACAAAAAATACTGTTAATAGCACTCAGACACAACAGGTAGAACCTCAATGTCAATCCCACCAGCTATCCTTGATTTAGCTTTTGAAAGGGTTGTTTACGGTTTGACACAACCAGTTATACATGATGTTGCTATCTCTAGTAATGTAGAATTTGTGTGTCGTAACCCTCAAAATAGAGCGGGTGTCCGATTGCTATTAGCCTGTTGTTTAGCAAAATCTCATAAACCAAATCTAGATATTCGCAAACCCTATACCGAAATTGGTGATTTAGACTGTTATTCAGGTCGGACATACGATGAAGCATATATCACTAGCTTTATTAATAAACATGAATTACCATGTAACCCAACAACAGCTTTCCTCACTCCAGCACTTCGTAATAGAAATATTTTTCTGACACCAGAAGTTAATTTAGTTGGCAAACCTCCCATTCTTTACAAAACTGTACTCTCCCTGCTTGATGACGTTTATTCCGGTCGAGTCTTAGCTGAAGATGTGCTTGCCGAAACTATCAGATATCTTTTAATCGTTAAAAATGAAAAACGTCAACGTATTGCTAGTCTACTGGCAGATTTAAGAACAGTTAAAGGTGGGATTCCGCTCTCTACTGAAGCAATTGTCAAATTGATTGAGCAGCACTTAAATTGTCGGAATTCCAGTCGCTTGCCTGTCCTGATTGTAGCTGCTGCTTACCAAGCCGCTTCAGCTTATTTGGGACAAAGGCATCTAGCTCTTGCAAACCATAATGCTGCGGATAAGCAAACAGGGGCACTTGGAGATTTAGAAATTATGCTTCTTAACGAAGAAAATGTAATTACTAGCTATGAAATGAAAATGAAGAAGGTTACGGTGGATGATATTAACCATGCCATCCAGAAGATTAGAAATTCTCCTCAAAAGATTGACAACTACATTTTTATAACTACAGATTTGATTGATCAATCTGTTCAAGAATATGCTTCAGATGTATATGAAAAAACAGGTGGGATTGAACTTGTAGTTTTGGATTGTATCAGTTTTATTCGTTATTTTCTACATCTTTTCCATCGATTAAGAATGTTTTTTTTGGAGACATATCAACAATTAGTACTCGATGAACCTGATAGTGCTGTCAGCCAACCTTTAAAAGAGGCATTCCTCGCACTACGCCAAGCTGCTGAAAGTAGCAAAGAGGAGTTAGAAGAATGAATATCCATTTTTTTTATTTATTATTACAGGACGTTTGTCTTGGCACTCTTTGATATTTCCTAATAGCCAATATTGGTAGACAATGTACACACAAATTTTTAAAGCAGGATCATTTTTTTATCCCCTCCAGGTGAATTAAAACACTAGCGTGGAGATAGCGATCGCACCCCCTCCCTCAAACTTAGATAAAATCACTATGGTGCTACTTAACCCTAAATCTGATGAAAAGCGATATCTCCGATGGGCTACGCCTACACCTCTCTCCCCAACTCTCCCTTCAACGTCCTGAACTACTTGCGCCAGCAGGTAATTGGGACTGTGCTAAAGCTGCTGTGGAAAATGGGGCAGATGCGATTTACTTCGGTTTGGATCGGTTTAACGCCAGAATGCGGGCAGAAAACTTTACTGAGGCAGACTTACCCCAATTGATGACATTTCTGCACCATCGCGGCGTAAAGGGTTATGTCACTGTCAACACACTAATATTTCCCAAAGAACTAGCAGAAGCCCAGCAATATCTCCGCACAATTATTGCCGCAGGTGTGGATGCGGTAATTGTCCAAGATGTGGGTATATGCCGTCTCATCCGTCACCTCTCCCCCGATTTTCCCATCCATGCTTCCACCCAAATGACGATCACCAGTGCGGCTGGAGTGGAATTTGCCAAATCCCTCGGCTGTCAATTGGTAGTGCTGGCGCGTGAATGTTCTCTTCAGGAAATCAATAAAATACAGCAGCAGATTGCCCTACAAGAAGCTTCGCTACCCTTGGAAGTTTTTGTTCACGGTGCTTTGTGCGTGGCGTACTCCGGTCAGTGTTTGACTAGCGAGGCTTTAGGCGGACGTTCTGCTAACCGAGGCGAATGTGCCCAAGCTTGCCGGATGCCTTACGAGTTAATTGCCGATGGTGAAGTTGTAAATTTGAAAGAACGCAAATACTTACTCAGTCCTCAAGACCTTGCGGGGTTAGATGTTTTGCCAGATTTGGTGAAATCAGGAGTAACTTGTCTTAAGATTGAAGGCCGATTGAAAGCCCCAGAATATGTTGCTAATGTTACCCGTGTTTATCGGCAAGCCTTAGATAGGGTGATGACGGAGATCCCCCCTAGCCCCCCTTCAAAAGGGGGGAACATAGCGCCCCTTAACAAGGGGTGTTGGGGGGATCTTCCGCTTAATCAACAACCGGCAAAAGATCAAGAACACTACAACCTAGAGATGGCATTTTCTCGCGGACTCTACACGGGTTGGTTTGGCGGGATTAATAATCAGGAATTAGTTCACGCCCGCTTTGGTAAAAAACGTGGGGTTTATTTAGGTGAAGTGACCCGCATTCACAACGAACAGGTAACAGTGAAATTGCAAGCGCCTGTTAAACCGGGGGATGGAATTGTTTTTGACTGCGGTCATCCAGAAGCCAAAGAAGAAGGTGGTCGGGTTTATGGGGTGATATCCAAAGGCAAAGAAGCCATGTTGACCTTTGGGCGAAATGACTTGAATCTGCGGCGAGTGCATGTAGGCGATCGCATTTGGAAAACCAGCGATCCAGAATTAGATAAGCAGCTGCGTCAGAGTTTTGCCGGCGAGAATCCCCAATTTCAGCGTCCCATTGACATTGAGATTTATGGAGAACTTGGTCAGATGTTGATTGCGATCGCTCGCGATCGACTCGGTAATATTGTACAAGTGAAATCTGTAATTTCACTGGTGGAAGCACACACCAAACCCTTAGATACAAATCGTTTACAAGAACAATTCGGTCGTCTCGGTAACACGCCTTTCTTGTTGGAAACACTAACCAACCACCTTAGTACTTCCCTTATGCTACCCGTAAGTGAATTAAACCGGATGCGCCGGGAAATTGTCGTGCAGTTGGAAGAATTGCGAAGTCAACCCAAACGCTGGCAATTACGTTCTGATGTCTCTTTCCAAGACTTACTCCCCTCCTCATCCCCCTCATCCCCCTTATCCCCCTCACTCATCGTCTTAGTACGCAATCTCAAGCAACTCCAAGCCGCCCTCAAAGCTGGAGTTGAAACACTTTACTGTGAATTTGAAGACCCCCGCGCCTACCGAGACGCGGTGCAGCTAGTACATAAACAAAGGCAACAATCCCCACTCCCCACAATTTGGGTTGCACCACCCCGAATTACCAAACCTGGAGAAAACTGGATTTTGCAGCAAGTACGTGCATCTGAAGCAGATGGCTATTTGGTGCGGAACTATGACCAATTGCAATTTTTTGCGGCAGACCGTTGCATTGCAGATTTCTCGCTCAACGTTGCTAATCCCTTAACAGCAGACTACTTTCAGCAACACTTTGCTGTAGAACGGCTGACGGCATCTTATGACCTGAATATTGCCCAACTGCAAGACTTGCTTACCAGTTGTCCACCCCAGTGGTTTGAGGTGACAATCCACCAACATATACCGATGTTTCACATGGAACACTGCGTATTTTGTGCTTTTCTCTCAACCGGTACAGACTATACTAACTGTGGACGACCTTGTGAAAAACAGGAAGTAAAATTAAAAGACCGTGTTGGTAGCGAACACGTCCTCAAAGCAGATGTAGGTTGCCGTAATACTGTGTTTAATGGTACTGCTCAAACAGGAGCCGAGTATGTACAGCGTCTTATAGAACTTGGTTTAAGGCACTTCCGTATTGAATTTGTCAATGAAACCCCAGACCAAGTGACTAAAACAATACATCGCTATCGTCAACTACTGCAAGGGGAAATTACAGGCTCACAACTCTGGCGAGAGTTAAAACTGCAAAATCAGCTAGGTGTAACTCGTGGCCCATTGGGACTTTGACCTTTTTTTAATTTATTTATTTATTTATTTATTTATTTATTTGGCTTCATTCCGCTTTGCCTATTCGCAATGACAAATGTATATTTAATTTTGCATTACTACTTAATTTTTAATTGGAGCGTTCGCTTTTAGGGTCTCCTAGACAAGCGACTTGACCCCACTCAGTACTTTTCATCAAAAAAGTAGAGGGGCTGTTCCAAATCGCCAAATCACTAAACTGTTAATCTTTCCTTAAAGCTTTAATAGTGGATCTTTAAACCCATATAACTATTGTTGTGAGGCTTACAATCATTTTGTAAAAATCAATGCAATTACGGTTATTTAAATGGGCGATTCTTTCCGTTGCGTTTGTGGCTAGTAGCATCCTAAGCTTACACTCGGCAGTGGCGGAAAAGGGTGAAAACTTTGGAAGGGGTGAAAATTTTGAAAGGGGCGAAAGAGGCAGAAGGCTCAAACATATCTTCGTCATAGATATGGAGAACCACAACTTTACACAACCAAGCAGCGATACAAGTGCGCCGAATCAGATATTCGGTAATCCCGCAGCCCCGTATCAGAATAGCCTCATCACCCCCGGAAATTTGAATTCCGCTCAAGTCTCCTACGCTGGTGCTTATCATAATGTCCTGGCTACACCATCCGGCAATAATCCAAGCATCCACCCGTCCGAGCCAAACTATATTTGGCAAGAAGCCGGCAATAACTTTGGCGTGTTGAACGATAACGATCCTTTTACCAATCCTGGGGGCACTAACCAGGATACAAAACTCCATCTCAGCGCTTTACTTGATAAGGCTGGTATCTCTTGGAAATCTTACCAAGAAGACATTGACTTGACAAAAAATGCTAATGGTCTGCTTACCAGTACGGTTCTACCTAAAAACCAGTGGACTGTCCCTCTGACCAGATTCAGTGGTACATCACCTGATTACACTAATCCCTACAACGGTAGCCATCAATATAATTTCGCTCCTAAACACGATGGTCATCTGTTTTTTACTGATACCAACGGCGGTAACAACCCAACACCGACAAACCCTTTAGCAACTAAATATGCACCATTGCAACAATTACATGAAGACCTTGCTCATAATAAAGTTGCCAGTTACACCCTGATTACACCAGACCAATTCAACGATTCACATACTGCGTTGACTAATGGTTTTGACTATCGTGGGGTGCATTACACAGGGGATCAGGCTGCAATTGCACAGGGTGACAACTTTCTTGCGAAGATCATTCCAGAAATCATGCGCTCGGATGCTTACAAGGATGATGGCGCGATCGTGATCTGGTGGGATGAAAGTGAAGGCACTAATGCGAACGACTTCAGCCACACCATAGAGGAAATCGCGATCTCACCTCTGGCTAAGGGCAACGCCTATGAAAGCTTCGTAAATTACACCCACTCGTCCGATCTGAAGAGTTGGGAGGAAGTCTTCGGTGTATACGCACCAGGTGGTGGGTTTTTGGGTGATGCCAACTCACCAAACACTAACGATCTCTCGGATCTGTTTAAGAATGGGGCACTCACCTCTAAGGGGTGGAGGCAATGGACAAATAAACACGACTAATTTGCGCCGTCGAGAAACGAAAATTCAGCCCAAAAAGCATCAGCATTCGTAGATTATTTTCAGTTGTAACCAAATATCTTTTTTGTAGCCAAATATCTTCTACCAAGTTTTATTATTTTTTCACGAATGATTTAGGATTGCGATCGCGGTTTCCGACGTAATAAAGCTGCTTATTCTTAACTTTTTTGATACCGCATTCCTGGCAGTTGCGAAACTAAACCCATCAGTTCCAACTGTAACAAAGCACCAGAAACTGAACCAGCAGCCATCCCGGTTTGTTGGACAATAAAATCGAAGGGTAAAGCATCATTAGCGATCGCCTCCGGCACGCCTGGGGCGAACGCATTCATTACTGTTTGCAATTCTGGTGATAAAGTTGGCAAACTTAACTCTTCTGGCGCTGTGGAAGCTTCGACTCCATCAATTTGTGGTATTGCTCCCAGCATTGTTAACAGTTCATCTAGTTCCTTAAGAATTAAAGAAGCTCCTTGATTCAGTAACTTTAAGCACCCTTGGGATGGATGATCGTCTATTCTACCAGGCAATGCATAGACATCTCTGCCAAATTCATTTGCGTAGGTGGCTGTAATTAAAGCACCAGATTTTATTGGTGCTTCCATTACCAAGATAGCGCGGCTTAAACCTGCAATAATTCGGTTACGGCGGGGAAAGTGCGTGCGATCGGGTGGGGTTTTGGTGGGGTACTCACTCACGACTAATCCATCTGTCAAAATTTGCTTGTACAAATCCCGATTTTTATGGGGATAGATGACATCTACACCAGTCCCCAAAACTGCGATCGTGCGTCCACCTGCTTTCATAGCAGCGATGTGGCTTTCTGTGTCAATTCCCTCTGCCATACCAGAAACAACTGTAAAGCCGTTTTTAGCCAAAGCTGTACTAATTTGGCGAGTCCAACGGATGCCGTATTCTGAGGGTTGGCGTGTGCCGACAATCCCAACCATCGGTTTTTGTCCGAGATTTTCTTGGAGTTCGACTTCACCGCGATAGTATAAAATTGGCGGTGGACTGGGGGTTTCTAGGAGTAAGCGGGGATAATCTGCATCTGCTGGTGTCCAAAAATGGGAGTTTTCTTGCTGGTGCTTAATAAATAGCTGTTCTGGGTGTAGGCGCGATCGCTGTTGCACTACTTTTTCTAATGTCTGAAAACCAAAACCCTCCACTTCTCGCAACTGTATCTTGGTAGCATTCCAAGCTGTTGCCAAGGTTCCAAAATGCTGTTGTAGCCGTCGCAGTAAAACCGGGCCAACCCCAGAAATTTGCGCCCAAGCTAGCCAATATGCCCCTTCTTCTACCATCGTTTCATCCTCACACTATATGCATTGAGTATTCCCAAATTAGTCTGGGCTGTTGATGTAGAGGAGTGAGGAAGCAGGGGAATAAAAACTATTAATTATCGATCAATGCCTCATTCCCAATTCCCCTTGACTTTTGACTCTTGACTCTTGACTATTAACTATTGGACTATCTTTTTATTTTCTGTGATGAAATATTTCTATCGTCTTCTAATAAGCCTATCTGGGTGCTTAATATTTTTACTGCTGCATAGTTTTCTTGGTTCGTTGCCGAGTTTGGCTGCTGAGAAAGTTACTTTCAGATACGGATTGTTTGAGCAATCGATCCCGGTAGCAGATATCCGCAACTATGCCGAAAAGCAAAAGGTTTCTGGCGATTTGCAATCTTTCTTAAGTTATTTCAGCACTAAGGAGAAACAGAAGTTTCAAGATGCTCTTCAAGTAAAAATGTCTCTTGATATTGTGGCTTTAGATAAGCTGATAAATACAGGAATGGGCAAGCAAATTTTATCTTTTGCTTCTGGTGCGATCGCTCGTCGCGATCAAGCCACTATACAAGCCCTACGTTCTGCCATTATTTTAGGAGCAAAATCATCAGAAGGTCTAGGATTAATCAGCTTTTTAGAAGCTTATCCCAGTAATCAGCTAGTTGTTGACGTGTCAAAAATTTCTCAGCTAGTCAGCATGGCAAATTCATCGTTTAGTTCTGCTGATGTACCTCCAAAGGACAATGTAAGTTCTTCACCTTTAGGAAAAATTGCACTGCAATATCAGATACTCGCCGCCCAAGATAAACAGTTTTTAGGTTGCTTATTTGGGGATTCTGTTTCGGCTGAACTTGGTAATACCCTTGGGAGTGGTACTTTTAATTTTGGGTTAGATGGCCTAAGTACAATCTCATTACTAGAACAACTGAAAAGTTTAATTCCTGCTAAGGTTAAATGCGAAAAAGCTATTATTGCTATAGGTGGAAATGATGCTTGGTATGAAATTAGTGATGAGTTGTTTAGCAAAAATCTTCAAGAGGCGATCGCACTTGTCCGCACGATGGGAAATAAAGAGATTTTTCTAATTCCAGCTTTTTATTCAACAGTTGCAGCCAGCTTAGATCCAACTGTAGCCGCCCCACTTTCTAAAGTTGAGCGAATTAATGTTCTAATTAATCAAGTTGCTGAAACAGAAAAAGTGCCAGTTGCAGCAACAGAGCTAGCAACATTGTACGAAAATAATATTCTTAAAGACAATTTAACCAGTGATGGCGATCATCTGAATGCAGAAGGTCTAAAAATTTATCGAGAAGCATTATTACAAATCTTGAAAAAGTAATATCATGTCCTATGTTTTCTCGTTCCCAGCCTCTGTTTAAAATACCTAATTCGTAACTCGAAATTACGAATTATCAAATCTCTCGTTAAGCGTAAAACTCAGCGTCTTCTCCCAAAGGAAGACGCAAGCGCCAACAGAACTGACATATAAGCGAATCGTATGACTTTATACCAATTTTTTATGAAGCTGCATAGAATTTGATCCCCCCTAGCCCACGCCAGTCGCTCCACTTGGGGAGACCCCAAGACCGCGCTGGCTCCCCTTAGTAAGGGGGGGAACCGGAAAAACATCTATCAAAGTCCCCCTTTTTAAGGGGGATTTAGGGGGATCAAAATATGTGCAACTTCACATTAAATTGGTATTAGTCACCTACGTTGTCCTTGATTAATTTATCACTTTGTGAGATCCTTGATAGCATCCTAAAGTGATAAATTATGCCTAAAAATAAACCCTTAATGGGAATTCAACAAGTTGTTTTGTATCCTAACAAAGAGACTAAAGCAATATTAGAATAACTGGGTGAACAGTCAGGTAAATTATATAATTCAGGGGTCTATTTTACAAGGCAACACTCTTTAAAACTAGGAAGTTACTCGCGGGAAAATTTGACTTTATCTATGAGCCGACTGTTAGTAAAACTAGATTAGCTAATTCATTACCACCGTAACGAGAATTAGATTAAACTAAATTCTGTCTGTAGAATCTCAGTGTCTTTATATCTGAGAGTGTCAACATTAGGCTTTCCAATTGAAAAACCGTGCATAAATATAAGCGATGCCTTCATCAAGAATTGTCCGCACACCTTGGCTAGAATCCCACCATTTGTTCGGATCGTAATCTTGTGTTTTGGCTGCGATCGCACCAACTTTGATGGTAGGACTAAGTAATTTCTTGAACAACAACCAACTCCTACGGGTGTGAACATCCAAAGAAAAAAGATTAATTGATTGTAGCTTTAAATTGGAATTAGATAGCCAGCGATCGAATTCAACCGCAGATGCATAACTACGATCTTTAATTACCGTAGGTGTGGGAACCGCTACCACCTTCTCTGATTCTAAACCGAGTTTCTTGAAGGTGGCAGCTGACACTTCTGCAAAGTTTTTATATTCACTAAGATAATTTCCTTTTTCTATTGAACCTCCCGTGGTAATTACTAGATGATAAGAACCATTTTTAAATTCAGTCAAAGCTTGAATAATAGCATAATCTGGTAGCCATCCTTCAACAACTAATACTTCTGCTGATTTGATCGGGGAAGTCACGGCGAGAAATGAGTGTATATGAGTGATAGTGAAAAATATTAAATAAGCAATCAAAGCGATTACAATCGCCCACCCCTGAGCCGTAAGTATCCACATTTCTTGGCGTTTTATTAGTTTGATTTTTGGAAGTTTTTGACGCCGACGATTTTTTGTCTGCATTAAACCTTTGCTAAACGTTGTTCTTCTAAGTAAGTAAATACAGACTTATCTCCAATATCAGCAGGAATTGCTTGCACTGTCTTTCGGAACGCAAACACTAAAAATAACATCGCCCAAATTCCTAATAAAATACTTTCCCCCTGAGTTGGTAGAATTCCCACTAAATGTCCTAACAATAGTAGCGGTACGATTGGGGTTAATACTTTGGTTTCCAGACGATTGAAGCAAAAAGCTTCTTTAAAATAAATACCTGTCAAAGCAACGAAGATAAAACCAACCCCAAATAAGGTAATAGGCTGATTGTAAACAGTCAGAGCCAAAGGTTCATTACTAGAGATTGCCAGAATCACAGATGTTATGCTACCGATCGCCCAAAAAACTTGTAACATTCGATGCAGTGATGCCATGTAGATATGAATGGTAAATAAACTTACACCAAGAGCAAGACTAAAACAAGCATATAAAGGTGTAAGTAAAGTTACAACAGTGGTGTTATTGTTGAACAAAATCAAAGCGCTGCCGATAGCAAAGCTCAGTGCTGCTACCATTAATCCAGCACGATAGATAATTACGCCAGTGCGATCGCTCTGAGTGATTGTAAATTCTCCAAACTGACCTTGATAAACTTCTAGTGGAGGCAGTGTTTGCGTAGTCATGGTTAAAAATATAGTTACGATTTACTAATAGAATACAACGCCGAATTGCTGAAAGGTTACTTTTATTATTATGGGCAATGAGACTAACTTCGTGTCACAATCCCTAAACTTTTAAGGTATTTTTGTCTTATTTAGATGAATTATCTCTACAATTTAACTAGATTTTCTTGCAGAACGTAAAGACATCGCAACATAGTGCATCACAACGGAAATCCAGCTACTATCTCAATTAACCAAACTGATAAGGGGATTTTGCCCCTTGTGAAAGCTAGGCAAAGCTCTGCCATAGTAGTGTACTCATAATTAGCAATGGTTTGTATAAGTCTCTAGTTTAGCTGAGGAGTTGATTCTAAAATTAGACTTTAGTTGTAAATAGTATATAGCGGTTCCCATTCAAATGTGGTACAACATCATCTCGTCAGGTGTAGGGACAATTCATGAATTGCCCCTACGGGTCTACCTCACATAAATGAGAACCGCTATATATTGACAAATTAACAATTTGGTATGAAAAAATCTAGCAATCAGATAACCCCATAATTAGTTGACGTTATGGAGGTGAGATGAGCGATCGCATTTGTCTAAAGAATCGCAAAAGTAGAGAAACTCCCTTAGCTTATTGGCAGATATAGCTCTTTGTAGAGGATATGCGATCGCAGCGCAATTTCTTGATTAGCCAGTCAAATAATTTACACTTAAGTCGATAGCGATCGCCAATAGACAAATTATATAATATCTGTTAGAGCGAATATTGAGGGAGGAAAGGTGAAATGAGCGATGTCGGACGACAAGCCATTGGGGGTTTACGCACGCTTAGGCACCAGAAATCAGCCACATCAACTTTTACAAATCCCGCCCTTACCTCATCAACAATTCCCACCCTGGCTTCTCCAATGCGTGGCTTTGGTTTACAAACAAATAAGCTTCCAATTCAAAGACTAACTGAAACACCAAATGACCTTCAAGAAGAGCAGTTTGTTGATGAGCAATTCTTGGAACCAGAAGCCATCAAACAGCCTCTTAGCCATGACATTAGTCGCATATCCTTGCATCGTCCCCAGGCAAAACTTACAGTTGGTGCGCCAGACGACCATTATGAGCAGGAAGCCGATAAAGTTGCCGATCGGATTATGCGAATGGCTAAACCAGAGTCGATTGGTTTACAGAATATACAAACACTGCAAACAAAGCCTCTAGCAGCTGCCATAACTCCCTTATTGCAACGGGAAGCAATGCCAGAAGAGGAAGAGGAGTTGCAAACTAAACTTCTGAATACATCTATCCAAAGAGAGATTTTACCAGAGGAAGAATTACAAACCAAGCGATCGCTACAACAATTTACTGATGGCAGCTTCCAAACTGGGGCCAACTTTGAGAGTCAGCTAAACAGCAGTGAAGGTGGAGGAAGCCCGTTACCAGATCCGGTACGTTCCTTTATGGAACCACGATTTGGTACAGATTTTAGTCAAGTGCGGGTACATACAGGTACTCAAGCGGTGCAGATGAATCAGGATTTAAATGCCCAGGCATTTACGCACCAGCAAAACATTTTCTTTGGTGCAGGTAAGTCACCAGGTAATGATGCATTAACCGCCCATGAACTGACTCATGTAGTGCAGCAGACAGGCACAGCCCAGAGAAAATTAATTCAACGAGCAATTAACCCCACATACGACCTAACACACGGTGTTTTTGAAGTAAATGCCACACCAAATGGCGCGAGTTTACCAATTACTATACGTTTCAAACCCAAAACCACCGCCCCCTACTCTAACCAAATTGGACTGATTCAGATTGTGCGTCTGACAAATGCTACAGGTACAAATGTCGAACCTCAGTCTTTACCTGCCGCTCGTGGTGCTAGCCTCCGTACCACCGCTGATGCCACCACAGGAGTTGAGGGTGGATATTTCACCGATGTACTGCATAATGATGCACCTGCCCACGGTGGTACAGGAACCAATGCCCCAGCCGGAAGTGCTTTACCTGCTCAGTATCCCTTTGGTAACGACCCAGCCCAACCCAATCCCGCCACCCCTGGACTTTCACGACCCTCTTCTAGTGGTGCAGGTGGAGCCACTATTGGTTATAAACGCTCCGATGACCCCACCGATATCAAAGCAGCAGAGCTAACCGATGCCCCCGGAGGATCTGGTGAGTTCAACTTTGACTTTCAGACGGTGGCTAAAGGAGAAGACACCATGACAACTTACGGGGCGCTTCATTGGGGCTTTCAAATCCGTGCTGGCAAAGTTGAGAACGATCGCGCATCAGCACAGGATGGTCAATCTGCCACCTTCGATGCAGCTTTGCAGAAACATCAAGATTTCTACGTACACGAACCAGTAATTTTTTACTTTGATTTCGACAGCGACCAACTAAGTTCCAGCGAAACAGGCAAAATCGATACATTCTTAGATTATCTGCGGCGATTCCCTGACGTAAAAGTAACTCCTGAAGGCTTTGCTGACAGGCGTGGTGGTGCATCTAAGCACAATCTGGAGCTATCTTTACGCAGAGCGCAAGCAGTCGGAGCAGCCTTGCGTGCTAAGGGTGTAGCTGAAGCTCAAATTAGTGCTGTTACTATTGGCTCTGGTTCAACCGAAGACTTTACCCCTGATGCCACTACGAACCAAGATACAGAAGCGAATCGTCGAGGCAATCGCCGAGTCGTTTTGAGCTTTGAGCATGTGCCAGCAGCAGCACCAGCAGGGGGAGGAGCGACACCGTGATCTGGAAAACGGCAGGAATATTCATGGCAGTTTTTATACTGCTCATTGGAGGAAATTTATACATGAATAATCAAGACGCTACCGCCACACCTATGGAGCAAATTAAAGCAAGGCTCTACTCCACAGATCAAGACACTAGCGGTTTAGCTCTGGGTGAATTGATCCGTTTAGGCAAAAAAGCTACCCCTGTTTTGTTGGAAGCCTTGACTAATGCCAACCCCCGTACCCGTCGGCTTGCAGCCGAGGGACTGAGCGAAATTGCTGACCCCGCTAGTGCTGATGCTTTGTTCCAAGCTACCCATGATACAAATCCAGAAGTGCGTGCCCGTGCTGCTACTGCCTTACATCAATTAGGGGATAAACGCTCATTGCCCGCTTTGGTAGCTACCCTTGATGATTATCCTGACATCCTGCACAATCCTTACACAGCCTCAATGTATCCTTTGATGCGAGGTGGAAAAGAAGTTTTACCTCTGGTAATTCCTCTTTTGCAAGCACCGAACGATCTCACTCGTGAACGGGCTTTTTTGATTGTTAAGGCTGTGGTGAGTAAGCTACCCCAAGGGCAAGACTGGAATCAATTGTGGCAGAGTTTGGGAAGTTACGATCCCGCAGCGCCAGAGGCAAAACGCAACAAGGCTGCTCAACAATGGCAGGAATGGTTGACCAGATAATTCGTAATTAGTCACAAAAAAATTACCGACGTTGCTGAATCGAGGTATGAACTTGAATGTAGAGACGTAAAATTTTACGCCTCTACAAGGATTTTTCACCGCAATGCACAATCAGTTTCTGAAAATTTTGTAACTTTAAGCAAGGAAACCTGCAAAAAAGTCCAGAGTTTCTTTCAGTGCTTTGATGAAAACGTCAATTTCTTCGCGGGTGTTGTAGAAAGATAGACTTGCTCGTGCGGTTGCAGCAAGACCTAAATAACGGTGTAATGGTTGAGTACAATGGTGTCCAGAACGGATAGCAACGCCTTCTTGATCTAATAATGTAGATAAGTCGTTAGCGTGGACTTCCCCGGCGGTGAATGATGCAAGAGCGGCTCTACCTTCCCCTTTAGTATTTGGTTTGGGGCCGTAAATTCTAATTTGGGGAATTTGCTCTAATTGTTGGAACAAATAAGCTGTTAATTCTGCTTCGTAGGCGTGGATTTTATCCATGCCTATACTGCTAAGATAATCTATTGCAGCGCCAAGTGCGATCGCTTCGCCAATTGCAGGTGTACCAGCTTCAAATTTATGCGGTAACTCTGCATAAGTAGAATGGTCTAAATATACCTCTGCAATCATCTCACCACCACCAAAAAATGGTGGCATTGATTCTAGCAACTCCAACTTGCCATACAGAAAGCCTATCCCAGTTGGCGCGCACATTTTATGGCCGGAAGCTACCAACCAATCACAATCTATCTGCTGCACATCGACATGCACATGAGGGACACTTTGGCAAGCATCAACTAAGAATTTAGCACCATATTTGTGTGCGATCGCAGCAATTTCTTCCACTGGGTTAATGCAACCCAAGGCATTAGAAATATGCACCACTGACACCAACTTAGTTTTCTCGGAAATCAGCTTTTTAAACTGCTCCAAATCAAAAGTTTCTTCTGGTGTTAATTCTACAAATTTCAGGACTGCACCCGTCTTTTGGGCTACAAATTGCCAAGGTACAATATTACTGTGGTGTTCCATCACCGAGAGAATAATTTCATCTCCCGGCTGCAAATTATTCATTCCCCAACTGTAGGCTACTAAGTTAATAGCCTCAGTTGCGTTGCGGGTGTAGACGATTTCCTGACGCGATGCAGCATTAATAAATTTAGCAATTTTATCTCTAGCACCTTCATAAGCATCAGTAGCTTTAGCACTTAGGGTATGGGCACCGCGATGCACGTTAGCATTATATTGCTCGTAATAATCCCGCAGGGTATTTAATACGAACAAAGGCTTTTGCGATGTCGCTGCATTATCAAGATAAACTAAGGGTTTATCATTGACTTCCTGATGCAAAATTGGGAAGTCAGCGCGAACTTTATCAGCAAGGGTTTTGGTAGAGGTGAAAGTCATTGGTAGATTAGTCCAACAATTTGGGATTTGGGATTTTAGATTTGAAAATTTGAGCTAAAATCTAAAATTCGGATTGAGGCTTGAAACCTTTTTAAACTTTAGATTTTGAATCTTTAATCCAAAATCTAAAATCTAAAATCTAAAATTTCTTCAAGAGTCAAGCAATATGGACTTAAGATTATTGACTGTGTTTAAAAGGATTTCTCGCAGAGAAGGAACAGGTATTTTGTTGATGACTTCAGCAGCGAAGGCGTTAATTAACAACTTGCGAGCATCGTTTGCATCAATACCCCGACTTTGCAGATAGAATATTTCGTCATCTTCCAATTGGCTAACGGTAGCACCGTGAGCGCATTTGACATTATCTGCTGTAATTTCTAATTGGGGTTTGGTATCAACTCTGGCTTTCGATGACAGCAGCAAATTGCGATTCAACTGGGCTGCATTAGTCAACTGTGCTGGTTTGGGTACAAAAACTTTACCATTGAACACCGCATGAGCGCGATCGCCTACAATACATTTATGCAATTGATCGCTTGTACCATGAGGATAGTTAAGTGCGATCGCACTGTGAGTATCAGACAACTGCTTACCAGAAATTACCGTCAACCCATTGAGAGTAGTTTCCGTCTGCTCACCAGTTTGCAAAACTTCCAAATTGTGCCGTGAAAACTTCGCCCCTAAACTTATGGCATGACAAGTATATCGACTATCACGAGCCTGTGCGATCGCAGTTTTCCCAATATGAAAAGCCTCTGCACCTTCCCGCTCAACCCTAGTATGACTCACCTGGGCATTGTCACCAACCCAAACTTCCGTAACCGCATTAGTAAAATATACTCCCTCTTCCTCCGCGCTCTCTGCGCCTTGGCGGTTCGTATACTCCTCAACCAACCTCACCTGCGAACCACTTTCCGCCACCACCAAACAACGCGGCTGCGAAATCGTCAGCGTCTCACCAGAAATAAACACCAAATGAATTAGCGTTTCTACCACCACATTCTTCTTCACCCACACCACAGCAGCATCAGTTATCCCAGCCGTATTGAGAGCAGTAAAAACTTCCTGCGCTCCCTCAGCTTGAGCTAAATACTGCCGTACACCCTCCTGCTCAACCGTAGACAAACCAGCCAAATTACTCACCACAACTCCAGATGGTAAATCTGAAACTGCGGATAACTCCGGCGCAAAAACGCCATTAACAAAAACCAAACGACTATTAGCCGCCTCTGGCAAAATATCAAATTGCAAAGACGCGAATTTTCGCGTCTCTACATTATTAAATTGCACCTTTCGCAGAGACGACAAATCAGTAAACCGCCATTCTTCCTCGCGGGTAGTTGGGATAATCGAATGACGTACCCAATTAGCAGCACCTTGGCGTAATTCCTGCAACCAACCTGCTGTTTTCGTTTCTGTTACTAGATTTAACAACCCAGTCAGATAATCATCTCTATCTAACAGAGTCGATGTCAAACTGACTGCATTTGAATTAGGAATTGGACTAGGAGATACTTGAATACTCATTACACACCCACCCCAGCAGCAAATTCTTCTAGTACCCAGTCATAACCGCGAGACTCTAACTCCAACGCCAGTTCTTTACCACCGCTAGTAATAATCTGCCCCTGTGCCATCACATGTACAAAATCAGGCACAATATAATCAAGTAATCGTTGATAATGAGTAATCAAAATCGTAGAATTTTCTGGACTTGCCAGTTGATTTACCCCATTCGCTACAATTCTGAGCGCGTCAATATCCAAACCCGAATCAGTCTCATCCAAAATTCCCAACTTTGGTTCCAGCAGAGCCATTTGCAGAATTTCATTCCGCTTCTTCTCACCACCAGAAAACCCTTCATTCAAACTCCGACTGAGAAAACTGGGATTCATCTTCACCACATCCAGCTTTTCCTCAATCAAATCGTCAAAATCAAAAGCGTCAATTTCCTCTAAACCTTGCGCCTTACGACGAGAATTGTACGCCACCCGCAAGAAATCCAAATTGCTCACACCCGGAATTTCTAACGGATACTGAAACGCCAAAAACACACCACTTCTGGCTCGTTCCTCCGGTTCCAACTCCAGCAGATTTTGCCCCTGAAAAATCACCTCACCGCCAGTCACCTCATAAGCCGGATGCCCAGCCAACACCTTAGAAAAAGTACTCTTACCAGAACCATTCGGCCCCATAATCGCATGAATTTCACCCGATCGCACCTCCAGATTCACACCTTTCAAAATCGGTGTCCCATCAACATTAGCCGTCAGATTCCGTACCGACAGCACAACTTCACTATTTTCAATAATCATCTTCTCTCCTTTCTCTCTTCGCGCTCTTAGCGTCTTCGCGGTTCGTCATTCTTCCAAAAGATAAACACAGAACGCGGATGTCCCTGTGTTTATCCTTCCTTCCACTTATCCAACACTACCTTCCAACTTCAAACTCAACAACTTATCAGCTTCCACAGCAAACTCCATCGGTAGCTGATTAAAAACATCCTTACAGAAGCCGCTAATCATCATCGAAATAGCATCTTCCGAAGAAATACCCCGTTGAGCAAAGTAAAATAACTGATCTTCCCCAATCTTAGAAGTAGAAGCTTCATGCTCCACCTTCGCAGTATTATTCTGCACCTGAATATAAGGGAAAGTATTCGCATGGGCATTATCCCCAATTAGCATCGAGTCGCACTGAGAATAATTTCTCGCCCCTTTAGCCGTCGGGTTAACTTTCACCAAACCCCGGTAGCTATTGCTAGATTTACCTGCGGAGATTCCCTTAGAAATAATTGTACTGCGGGTATTCTTACCTACGTGAATCATCTTACTGCCAGTATCAGCTTGCTGCTGATGATTTGTCAGCGCCACCGAGTAAAACTCACCCACAGAGTTATCACCCACCAACACACAGCTAGGATATTTCCAAGTAATTGCCGAACCTGTTTCTACTTGAGTCCAGGAAATCTTGGAATTTACACCCTGACACAAACCGCGCTTGGTGACAAAGTTGTAAATACCGCCTTTACCGTTTGCATCGCCAGCGTACCAGTTTTGCACAGTAGAGTATTTAATTTCGGCATTGTCGAGGGCGACAAGTTCCACAACGGCGGCGTGCAACTGGTTGCTGTCATACATTGGTGCGGTGCAACCTTCAAGGTAAGAAACATAACTACCTTCTTCGGCGACAATCAAAGTCCGCTCAAATTGTCCCGTATCACCAGAGTTGATGCGGAAGTAGGTAGACAGTTCCATTGGGCATTTTACGCCTTTAGGAATATAGACAAAAGAACCATCGCTAAATACCGCGGCGTTCAAGGCGGCAAAATAATTGTCAGCGATGGGAACGACACTACCCAGATATTTTTTAATTAATTCTGGGTGTTCTTGTAACGCTTCCGAAAAGGAGCAGAAAATAACACCATCTTCCGCTAACTTTTCTTTAAATGTAGTAGCAACAGAGACGCTATCGAAAATCGCATCGACGGCGACATTTGCGAGTCGCTTCTGTTCAGATAGGGAAATGCCTAACTTTTCAAAGGTTTCTAACAGGGTTGGATCAACTTCATCCAAGCTGTTCAGCTTTTTTTTCTTTTGTTTTGGCGCTGAATAATAAATGATATCCTGATAATTGATTGGCGGATACTTGACATTCGGCCAAGTTGGTTCCGTCATTTTTTGCCACTGGCGATAAGCTCTGAGGCGAAAGTCCAGCATGAACTGCGGCTCGTTCTTCTTAGAGGAGATCAAGCGGATAACGTCCTCGTCTAGTCCACGCTCAATTGTGTCAGCTTCAATATCGGTAACAAAGCCGTACTTGTAGGGTTGGTTGACTAAGGTTTTGACAGTGGCACTCATCAGTAATAATCTCTCGTGTTCAGAACTCTTTTAGGATGGGAGACGGGCTGCGGCTAACCGATTCCCATATCAGGTTACGGAATGGTTGCACGGCTGCTAGAATAGTGGTGGAGACTAAAACAACTTCATTGTTGTTTAACCTATCTTCATTTTACGCTAGATTAACAACAACAATGTTGTCAAAGTCAAATTTTCCCAGAAATTTTTGGGACGTTCGCTGAACGTCTTGCACCAAATGAAGATGGCGACTACTCACCAGTCCTCAACCAAGCAAGATATCCTTGAGTATCTGCACAAACATGAAAAAGCAACGGCTTTAGAGCTAGCTGAAGTTTTAGAAGTTACCCCCCAAGCCATTCGTCGCCATCTGAAAGATTTGGAGACGGAGGAGCTAGTTTTGTATTCGACATCAGTACAGGCGGCGGGGATGGGGCGGCCACAGCATCTTTATGAACTGAGTCGTCAAGGACGCGATCGCTTGCATCGAACAATGAGCGATCGCTTTGGTGATGGCCACGGAAATTTTGCGGTTTCGCTGCTAGACACCTTAGCTGAAACGGTAGGACACGACCAATTTACATCAATTTTACAGAAACAGTGGGAGCGCAAAGCATTAGAATATCGCGATCGCGTTGGTAACGGTTCACTGCGAGAACGGGTAGCGAACTTAGTAGAATTGAGAAAAGCGGAAGGCTTCATGGCTGAATATCACCCAGTTGAGGTGAGTGACTCTTTTGAGTGCGATCGCTTTATCTTAATGGAGCATAATTGCGCCATTTCCAACGTTGCCGAGTCTTTTCCCAGCATTTGTGGTCACGAATTAGAAATGTTTGCAGCCGTACTACCAGATTGTACCGTAGAACGCACCCACTGGATTATTGATGGCGAACATCGTTGTGGCTATTTGGTACAAATTCGTCATTAATTATTTTGTGAAAACTACTCCCCACTCCCCACCCCTAATAATCAACTAAATTTGAGATCGCGTTTATGGACGTACCACCACAGCAACCCTCAGCACAATTTTTAACTCTGGAAGAGTCGGCAAAAGTAGACGCGGCTTTGTTGTCTTCCCCAGAAAAGTTTTTAACAAGATTGACAATTTCATCACTTAAGCTGTTGAAGCATATCGCGCAAGTATACGGTGTTGCTATTGAAGATTTGACAGCGCCGCAAGTAATTGCTTGGTTTGAAAAAGATGGCAAAATTCGCCGTGAACAGGGAATAGAAGCTTCATATCTGAAGTGGTGATCTGTGGCATTAAAATTTTCGTTTCATTTACTTATAAAAATAACCATCAAAAATATCGCGATTATTTAGTAAATTTACTAAATAAAAAAAGCACCTTTTTCAAGATGCTTCTATTTAGAATAAATAACATTTGATTTTTCAGACAGTTCAATTATTTAAGGATTGTAATTGTTAGTCCGAGGACTGCGAACACCAGCTACAGCTCCCATCATTGCCGCTACTAAACTCAACAAAGAACCAAACACAAACCACCACAATCCCGAACGTACATTTGCTGCCAGTTGACGAGCTTCTTGAGCAGTGACGTTTGTTCGCGGTACATTAAGACCACCTTGTTGTTGTACCTGATTTATCACTTCCCCAGCGTTGGAAGCAGCAACACCAAAAGCACCGGATACTCCACTTGCAAATAGCCATGAGCTAACTGCCAAAGTCGTTGCCCAAAGAATTGCGCCGTTGAGAAGGGCTGTATTGCGGTTCATTGGCCCACAAGCACGGGCTGTCACCCAACCACCGGTAAATAGAGAAATCAACAAAGCGATAGTTGACCAAAGCCCCGCACTACCAGCAGCATTAGGAGCAATTGATCTGGGCGCACCTGAACCTTCAACTGCACCAGCTGCGATCGCACCAATTATAGAACTCAAAATTAATTGTGTAGCTAAAGAAACCAACAAACCAGCAATAATCGGCCCCCAGCGAACAAGATCGTGATATTCGGCTACTCGACCTGCTATTACACTCTCAGTAGGAATAACGTCATTCCCTGCGCGATTTACGTATGACATAGCTTATATTCTCCAGTGCTATTTCAGCAAAGCTTATGTTCAGGTATATTCATGCTTATACTTCAAATTAAATAACTAAATCATCTGCTTTATCTCTATCAATAGAAATAGTTAATGTTTCATCTTTAGTCATAAAAAATATATGTAGTTAATAATTTGTAATCCAATTTAGTATTTATTTATATCCTAATAATTTTTTCTAAATTATCCATATAAAAATTCTAAAATAAAAATATAACTATTAGCTAGCTACAATCAACTACCTTCTTTATAATGATTATCAAAAATAATTAAAATTAAAATTAACGCATCCTTACAGCAGTGCCAGTGGCAGTAATCAGCAAAAGAACTCCTGACTGGTCAAGATTGATTGTGCCAGTATCAATTTCAATCCCAATTACAGCATTTGCTCCTAAACGTTGTGCCCGTTGTTCTAATTCTTCTAGTGCCTTGCGTTGACCCTGCTCAAATAGACGCTCATAGCTACCAGTGCGTCCACCGATAATATCGCGAATACCAGCTAAAAAATCCCGTAAGAAATTGCTGCCGTAAACTACTTCTGCTGTCACGATACCTAAATATGAGTCAATCACGGCTCCTTGAATTACATCAGTAGTAGTTATAATCATAAATTAACCTCTTAGATAGGATATATGTTTATATTTATCAGAATCCTTGAGCAATTGTAAATTTGATTACAGAATATAATTCTGATAAAAAGCCTCTCACACAATTGGCAATTGCTCCTTGAATTTTAATATTGTCCTCAATAGAAACTACGACTTAAAGGAACATTTTGCTGATTAAACTTATCTTACCGTATAACGACCAAAAAAGAATGTGAATGTAGAGATGATAACTTTTCAAATGGTAGTATCAAAGACTAAAAAATAGTTCTTAAATGGAATAAAAATAGGAATGAATATCAAACCCTGGAAGCTTGGCAACTCAATGTCTAGGATTAAGTCAAATACCTGTAGTATTTTTGCGGATAACACGTGTAACTACTGAACAAAAAAATGGTTTGTTTTACATTTATACTGATTTATCTGGAGGGTAACTCCATTTACAGATTGATAGTTGACACTTTATTATTCAGTAAAAACCCTGTTATGTAATGCTGATTGTGAAGGAGAGGTGAATGAACTATTAATATCTTAATTAATACGAATAAATACAGTTTTCAAAAGTCCATATTTTTGTTTTAATGTACAAGAAAAAAGTTCTCTAAGATTTCAGGAAATTTACTGTGTACAAGCCGACATCATTCGTGTTTAGTGTGGTGTTACTAGGATGTTTTACCTTCACCATACCTTCAGTAGCCCAGGCTCAGGTATTAGTAGCACAAGGCAAAAATCCAGAGTTAAAACAACTACTGGAGGAAGGACGAAGGTTAGTGGATGCCTCTGATTATGGTGGTGCGATCGCAGTTTATCAGCGAGCAGCAAGCCTAGATCCCAAAAATGCTAAAATCCATTCAGGTATCGGCTACTTATATGCTCAACAGGGAAATTACCAGGCAGCATTAACAGCTTATCGTCGAGCGATCGCCATCAACCCGAACAACAGTGATTTTTACTACGCCGTGGGTTACATCAAAGCGAACTTGGGAGACACCGCAGGAGCAAAAGAAGGCTACCGTCGGGCCATACAGCTAAACCGTAACAACGTTAACGCCTATTTAGGATTGGCTGTAACACAATCTCGTCTAGGAGACTACAGTGCAGCTACCTGGGCATATCAACAAGCAATCGACCTGGATAAGAACAACGCCCAGACTTATGAATTGATGGGTTCGATGTATAAACAGCGACGACAAACCAAACAAGCCAACAGCTTACTTCAGAAAGCCCGCGACTTATACAAGCGGCGCAATGACTCACAAGGAGTAGATAGAGTAGAAGCGATGCTGCGGCAGTTAGGAGGATGAAGTTAATCTAACTGGTGTCCCGTTAATTCTACAAAAATATCTTCCAGATTAGAGGGACGCACCATCATTCCGGTTTTATCAGGCTGTTCATTCAAGTAGATATTCGCTGCTTCCAAGGATGGGAAAAACAAATATTCCCAGCTACGAGCGCCATCACTTCCCACTTCAGACACACCCAATTGCTTCATCACCAAACCTTCACCGTGAACAGAACGGAGCTGTTGTAAAGTTCCCAAAGAAATCAGCTTACCGCTATCCATAATACCGATGCATCCTGGCTTGGTAGAGCCAAAAGCATCGCACAAAAATTCGACCTCATCCATATAATGGGTCGTCAGTAACATCGTCAAGTCGCTTCGCTCCAATTAAAAATTAAAAATTATTAATTAAAAATTGAGGGGATTCTCTGAAATTTTTAATTTTTAATTTTGCATTTTTAATTCCCGAAGGTGGGATTGCTTCGCTTCGCTCGCAATGACATATATTTTACATGACTTTTTAACTCCTAAAAAGGCATAGAGTCAACAGCCTAGGTCTAGTCCTACAGTTGGTTCATCCAAAAACAAAATTCCCGACTTCTCTGAGAAATCGGGAATCTGAGGCTTCAATTTTCACAAATCAAATAGGATTCATATAGCGATTTTGATAGTAAGCCAAAATTTGGTTAACTCGCTGCCGACTTTCTGAACCAGAATTTGCTGTCCACGAGATGGACAAGCTACCAATTTGACTTTGATTGTAATCAAACTGTTGGGATGACTGGGGAATTAAATCCACGTCTACCCCTTCCACTTGACGTAAATGAGCTGCTATCTCTCTATAGACAGCTAAAGGCAAACCAGGAAATTGAATTTTTTCTTTAGTCTCCATCTTTATGAAGCTCCAACACTTAAAGGATTCAATGGGGGCGTTGTCACTGAAACAGGACTGCCGGTAGCAGATGCAGCTGACGGCGTTGAGTTTACAGGCCCTTCCCCTACCATTTTGGCAACTTCGATACCAAATTGTTCAAGAATTACAATCGGGTTGGAACCTCCATTCATTTCAATCCGTTTAATTAGTACACCATTGGCTAATCGCTGTCCCGCTTGCACATAGCGACTCGTCGGCTCATCAGGTACTTTGATAATTGCCTGTGGTTCCTTACTAATCAGAACTACACCAGTCACAATAACTGCTCTTGCTAACTCAGGTTGGGCTGGTGGTGGCAATACAGATACTAAAGTAGGGTTGGGAACAACTTGAGGCAAAACCTTGGGTAAGACTGAAGTAAAAGTCAGATTGACTTTTTTGGGTACAGAAGCAATGTTATTTTTCTTCTGATTTAAAGCTACGTTGGGTGTTGGAAGTTTCCGTATTGCTATTGATGGAGTCGGTAGTTTAGGCAATACAGGAACAGGTCTTCCAGGCGTTGTAGAAACTCCGGGAACCGTCTGCCCTAAAACTTGTGCAAACGGGTCAGTGCGGGTTTTTGATATCTGAATTAACCGTTCCCGCTCTGTAGCATTAGTGGATTGAATCAAGCTAGCAGATGCAGGGGTAACTTGTGAAACCTCTTTGGCAGGTATCACTGGATTCTTAAAGGATTGAGCCGCCGATGGCGACTTTGCGGCTATTTTGGGAATCGGCGCAGGATTGATGGCTTGTGGTGTATCTTCAGAAGCACATCCTGCGATCGCTAAGGTTAAAATAGCTGCAATTGTAATTGTTGAATTTCTGCCCATGAGCTGTTCTCAAAAGCCATTGGAAAATTGAAAAGTGGAAATCTACGAGCCTAAAATTTGTATCAAAGGCAAAGTATGTTCCCTTTATAACCTAATTTTTTATATTTCAAGGGTTATTTTTAGCACTAACAACCCAGCATAATTGCGGCTTGGTGTTTTGTAGTTAATCCTCTGCTACACCCATAAGCTGTTTCATCAAATCTAGACCTTTCTTGACTCTCCGAGAAACTGTTACGACACTGATTCCAAGATGTTCTGCAACTTGTTTTTGTGTTAAATCTTGTAAAAACACGCATTCCAGCACATCGCGGGTGCGTTCTTCGAGCTGAAGCAATGCTTGTTGCAAGCGAAGTTGGTCTTCTTGTGCCAATTGAAAGCTACGATAGTGAGGGTCTGGAACCAATTCACCCAAACAGGTAGAGCCTTCTTCTCCATCTTGGATTGGCACATCCAGACTCAAGGGAGCGCGATTTATCCACGCTAATTTAATTTCTTGCCACTCGGTTGCAGAAATTTCTAGTGCTGTTGCTAATTCGGAGTCTGTTGGTTGACGATTATGCTTTTCACGCCAAGAACGTGACACTCCGATTGCTTGCTGTTGCAGTGCTAACCACTTCCGAGGAATTCGCACGGTGACACCTTTATCTCGGAGATAGTGTTGAATTTCACCCCGGATATAGGGAAGAGCATAGGAACTAAAGGCATGTCCCTTAGAAAGTTCAAATTTTTCAATTGCTCTGATTAAACCCAAACATCCAACCTGGATCAAATCATCGTAGGTTTCATGACATTGATTCGTCCAGTAGTGAGCTTCTTTTCTCACAAGTCCAAAATTGAGTTTTACCAGTTGATTGCGAATATTTTCTGACCGAGATTGCTGATATTCTCGCAACAACTGCCAAATTTCATGCTTTAGTTCATTGGTGGCCGTGGTAGTCATAGCACCGTGTTTATTGAGTAAATTAACAATCAACTACTCACTTTTAAATTCAACTGCGATCGCACGATATTAAAAACAATATTGCGCTATACGTAATAGCAAATACTATGGAAAATAAGAGCATTTTTTCTCAAAAAAAACTCCATAGAATTGCTTGGGAATCGAGCAAAATTTAAATGGGCGAAATTGGTATTTAGTTTGTTATTTATCTTGGGGATAATCTGTAGCTGTTTTTAGGACTACATAGAAATAAAATATAAAATTAATCACTAAATATCAAACCGAGATTGTACTTAAATTTAATTAATTAATGGTGAAGCTAATTTCTATAGACAAAACAACATTAGTCGGAATTATATTGAATAACAAAAGCTTGATTTCCAGTAAAATTACGTGTCAATTCAACTAAGATTCATCCAATAGTTAAAAATTACTAATAATATTTAGAGAATAGTATGTATATTTACATAAGCCAGTAGAACAAAGGGAAATCTCGCCCTTTGTTCTACTGAAGAGGTCTTGCAGGGCAAAACATCACAAACCCAAGGATATTACAGCTATTTTCAGGTAATATAGACCACACCGTAGGGGCAATTCATGAATTGCCCCTACGACAGATGTGGTTCAAATACATGAAAACTGCTGTAAGCTGTAAGCTTTAAACTTTCCCCCTATTTCTAAAAAAGCTATCTACCCCCCTGAAAAAAGGCAGGGCTGTTTCATTCTTTCAAAGCCTCCTGAAAAGCTGGGGACAAGGGAAGAAAAAATTTTTCTCTTGTCTCTTTTCATCTTTGTAAGGCTTCTATAGGAATGAAACAGCCCTGAAAATGGGGGCAAATAAGTTAACTTTTGTGATGAAACCTGATGCTTACAGAATTGTAGTTCTGAATGCCAGTCAGTTATCTAACTCCAGAGAATTTAGCCACGATTTGGTTCAACCCGTGCAAAAAATAGACCGCGAATCTTGACTTCTTTCGGTTCGCCAGCACCTAAATCTGTATCAGATGGCTGTTCGCTCTCGAAAGTACCAGCAATTTCACCACTAGAGCTGTCTATTTTAGCGATTTGCAGAGAAATCTTACCATTAAGATTTTCAGCACGCTTGACGTTAGTGCGGGTAAGTTCTTCATCATCCGCTTGGGCGGGGAGAGCTACAGCATTATCGTAGCCACTAACAACACCACGACCTTTAGGATCTAGGAAAGCAGCACCACGATAGGAAGGAACTTTAAAGGTGCCTTCAAAGTCCGTAGAGGTGTTAATACTGCTCAAACTGGGTTGGGTTTGAGCAACTAAGTTTTTGATGGTGAAGAGGAAAGGTACTCGTTCACCACCAGGAAGTTGCACAGTGATGGCTTGAAAGTCAAGACCATCAGTTTCTTCAAAGGTCAGGCTATTATCTGGGTTGATTTTTAGGTTGCCTTGCACCTGGTCAATGGTAGAAGTGTATCTGGTCAACAATTTACCAGCAACAAATTCTGCTTCTTGGCGTTTATTAGCAGGTTCTTCTTTGATGAAGAAGCTAGTTGGTTCTAAGCAAAGTTCTTTGATGGCATAAGACTGGCTAGCATCAATGGGAATAGAGCCACGGCTTGTTTCTGCTAGTTGGGGGCATTTGTTTGCCAAGCCAGTCCCACGAATTTGATCGTAAGTGAGTACATCTCTACTACTAGTAGCAGGAGCATCACTACAAGCAGTTATTAACCCCAGGCACAAAGCCAAGAATGCAACAATTAAAGCGCGATACCTCATGGTCAACCTCAATCTCAAAAATTAATATCTAAGTTGTAAAACTGCATCGAAGCTTTGATTTATTGACGAGAAGCCATCCTCGATCGCACACTGCGTTACTCTGATTGCCAGAGTTGAAAGAAGTGTCCGGGTGTATGAGGTTGGAATTCGCCACTCAAACTTTTCTCTGCTAAACGTAGTTAAACGTGTCGTTGGGGTGTAAACCCTAGACTAAGTAGCACACTCTATCCATGTTGGATGGGTGTAGCTAGGGGAGTAAAAAACCAGCAGTTTTACTGTTGGTAGCATTTGTTAGAGTTGGGCGGGTGAATGAGTAAGCGCTACAAGTGCTTGTCTCAAAGAGTGCGAAGAGGGGTTTTTGGTTCGCACTTGGCTTTTGCCAATTGCAAAAGCGGCATCGCCCAAGTCTTTTTGTATCATGTATGTGACGCTACTACATACAGCCCATTGTTTGATGGGTAAATTAGCCAGATCATACGATTTTTTTTAACTCAAAATCAAAGGACTCAAAATCCAAGAAAGTCTTGTCTCGATCGCATCTAGCTGCTGGGGAAGCTATGCTAAAGGTTACTATGCTCTTTTGGGAGCGATCGCAATTGCTTTTAATAATGATACAAATCTAGTTATATTCACCCCTTACTTAGGCAGTGAGGCGATGGGGAAACGAGGTGAGTCCAGAAAAATCCATCTAGAAGCCTCCAGAATGTTGATTTTCTTTACTCCTTGTCTAGAGTAACGACTGGCAAACTAGGGAAAATTAAAAATCTCCGGTAAATTTGAGTTGACCTCATTTATACGGAAAGGTTGGCATGAACGGTAACAAAAATCTGGAATCAGGGGAATTGTCTTATAAGGTGCAAGCGATCGCAACTGTTGTCTATGATGCAGTTCAGGGTTGTGAAGGTGATACAATAGCCCTTTTAGCTTTGCTGCGGCAATTGGAACTGTTACATCGAGAGATTCGGGATGGGGTTTTTCAAGAGAGTTTGCCTGTTAACCGTCGGCAACTGTACTCGCTGCTGAAAGATATGGAGTCTGAGGGAGGCTGGCCTTACATTGAGCGGATGAGACTACAAGCCTTTTTAGCAAATTTTCCACCAGAGGCTCCCGAAGAAAATAACCACGAAGTTTTGGAGAGCGATCGCTCCTTCGGCTGATGAGCTAGAAAATTATTTTCTAGTTCTGAATTAATGAATTAATCATCTATAACTTGCCTCATCAACCGCTAAACCAAGAGCGGTTGAGGATTGAGGCTTTAATTTAATTCGTAATTAAAAACGGTTTTTACTGGTTATACCATGACAAAGAAGGCGATCGCGCTCTTCAAGATTGCGGTTGTGTTTGAGGTAATCACCTACCCAGTCGCAACCACGAACAAGCAGATCCTCAAGATTTAAATTCCAGAGAATTATCGTGTTGTCATCACTAGCTGATGCTAATGTTTGACCATCTGGGCTAAAACTCACACTTAATACGGCAGCGCGATGCTCATTAAGACTTTTAATTAATTTACCTTCACGGCTCCAGAGTTTCACTGTACCATCCCAATTAGCGGCGGCAAGCAATTCGCCATTAGGACTGAAAGTGACAGCATTGACGCTATCGCTGTACCCTTTTAACAAGGTTTTTAACAAAGTACCATCCCGTCGCCACAATCTTACGGTGTTATCCCAACTGGCAGAAGCCAGCAACTCATCAGTGGGACTAAAGCTGACACCTAACACCCAACTGTTATGGGGCGAGAAAGTTTTGAGCAAAGTACCATCCCGACTCCACAGTTTCACAGTTTGGTCATCGCTGGCTGAGGCTAATATTTGACTATCAGGACTAAAATTGACGCTATTGACCCAATTCTGATGCCCGACTAAGGTTTTGAGCAACTTCCCCTGACGGTTCCAAAGTTTCACCGTTTTATCTTTGCTAGCTGATGCCAAAAACTGACCATCGGGGCTAAAAGTCACGCTCATCACACTATCGCTATGTCCGTGGAGAGTCATGATTAAAGTACCGTCAAGCCGCCAAAGTTTCACAGTTTTGTCATAACTTCCTGAAGCCAACATTTCACCTTTTGGGTCAAAACTGACACTAGGAACTTGATTTTTGTGTCCCACTAAAGTTTTGTAAAGTCGAGTTTTAACCTGGCCATTATTGGTGTACCGTTGCCAGAGTTTTATGGTGCGATCGCTACTACCAGAAGCTAGCATCTGACCGTCAGGACTCCAAGCAACGCTCAAAACTCGCTTCTGATGTCCTTGAAGAATAGACGGTGTTGGGGCATTTAAACTCCACAGTTTCACGCTTTTGTCAAAACTTCCTGATGCTAGCAATTTGTTATTTGGACTGAAAGCGATACCGGCGACAGCAGCGCTGTGTCCTTTAAAAGTTTTGAGTAAAGTGCCAGTGATACTCCAGAGGTTTATGGTTTTGTCTTGACTTGCCGAAGCTAACATTTTACTATCTGAACTAAAGCTCAAACTCCATATTGTCTTTTTATGCTGCCGTAAAGTTTTGTAAGGACGAAAATCAAAACCGTCTTTAGTACTGTTACTTTTCCAGCGCCAAACTTTCACTATCTTATCTCGACCTGCTGAGGCCAAAAACTTCCCGTCAGGGCTGAAAACAGCTATATTTACAGCCTGTTGATGTCCCTGCAAACTTGTAACGAGGCTCCCATCCCGTCGCCAGATTTTCAATGTCTTATCATCGCTGGCTGAGGCAATTAATTGGCTATCGGGACTGAAGTTTACCCAGTTAACCGACCCTCGATGTCCCCTCAGTACTTTTACTAAGCTGCCATCTTTGCGCCAGAGTTTTATGGTTGCATCCTTACTGCCTGTAGCTAACAATTCGCCATCGGGACTGAAATTAACACTATAAACAGAATCTCCGTGCCCTTTAAGAATCTTATCTGGCTTAGGGTCAAATTTACCTGTAACCGGGTTTTTGTGCCAGATTTGCACTGTTTTATCGACGCTGGCAGACGCTAGGCTTTGACCATCAAGGCTGAAACTTACACAGGTGACAGCATCAGTATGACCTCTGAGGGTTTGGAGTAAGGTACCGTCAGAACGCCAAATTTTTATCGTCTGATCTTGGCTACCTGATGCTAGAGTTTGACCATCTGGGCTAAAAGTTACTCCCCAGACAATATCAGTGTGCCCTTCTAGGCGGTTAACTTCCGTTACTCCATAAACTGCCTGTTGGAGGGCTGTCACTACCCGCATTCGGGTGTCTGGTTCTACCACATCTGCCTGTTTAAGTTCTCTCCAAGCGCGCAAACTTTCTAATAGAGCATCAAACTGTTTATGAGATGCAAATAGAGCTTCACTAGCAGCAGTTATTCCACTAATCCTCAAGTTAGTTTCACCGTGTTCAGCTCTTAGAGTTTGGCTAATTGCGGCTCTTTTTTGCAAGTCAGCTTGCCACCACAATGCTGCTATTGTTCCCCCCATGATTGCCAACATTGCGCCGACTATCCGTGCTTCTCGCAGTCGCCGTTGCAATACCAAATTAAGTTGCTTTTGACTAAGTTGTTGGGCGACTTCTGCTTTAGTTTTTTCAAGTTTGATTTTTTCAAATTCAGCGAGCATCCCATAGTTGTTTTTTTGGCGGATTGGTTCAACTAAATAATCGTGAACTAGCTGATAGCGATCGCCTAATTCTTCTCTGACTCGCAACACTAACCCTGAACCAACCAATATTTCTAAAATCAGTTCGCCAACTGTGTCAAAGATTGATATTGTATCTATATCATGATTATTAACTAATGCAGCCGCTAAATCAGTTTTGGTTTTTAAAGGTCGCGTGCCTTTTTCATCAGTTAGCTCAAATAATAATTTCCAACTTAATTCTTCATGCTCCTGACCGCAGTCTTTGATGACTTCTCCAAGCCAGCGTTCGACCAATTTTGCCGAGCCGCCACAAAGCTTGTATTGTCCAAGGGTAGTAATGTTTTCTATTTGGAGTTGAGCGCCAACTATTTGTAATTCAATTGGATGTACTTCGTCTAGTTCTCCTGTCAAATCTTGGACTAATCGGTTAATTAATTCATCACTCAGTTCATAATGTGAACGTTGAGTCAGACTGTGAATTATGGCTTTAGCATCCTGGCTAGAGAATTTTCCCAGATAGTAGCGAATGTCTTTATCGAGAATATTTTTATTAATTACGCCTAAATCATATAGTCCAATACTATTTTTTTGGCTCAAACGTTCAAATTCTAACAAATGATGTAAATAATCTTCTCTGAGTGAAAGAATAATTTTGACGAATGAAATATTTAAACATTCACTAAAAAACTGGTAAAACTCTATTCGTTGCGTGGGAGGATTACTAATAAAGAAAAATTCTTCAAACTGGTCTAAGATAATAATTATTGTATAATTTCGCTCGGTCGCTAGCCGAATTTTTTCTAGTAGTATAGTGGATGTAGATTCAAGATTAACCGATATTCCTGTGTATGCCAGCGCTTGGTTTATACTACTGGTCAAGACTGTGAGCCAATCAGTATAAACAGACAGAACAATAGGTATAGGAATGCGTTCACCGATAACTTTTCCTTTTAGTGCTGGGACTAAACCAGCTTTGAGAATTGAACTTTTACCCACACCGGATGGCCCATAAATAACTGTGAGTTTGTAGTCAGCACGAGTAATTCTTTCAATCAAACGATTGACATCTTGTTGCCGTCCAGAAGCAGATATTTCTGGAGCGATTTCTTCAGGAATATAGGGTATTTTGTGAGGTTCTAGTACTGGGTTAATTCGAGGGCGTTGCGGCTGCAATTGACTTGCGCCAATGAAGGCACGAAAGCCATACTGATGTTCTATTTGAATTTTTTCTTGCTTGAGCTTAAAGGCTTCTGTATAGTCACGGCGCTCAAAAAAGTAAAGCGATCGCAGTTCCTCTAAAATCTCTAAATAAAGTGATGGCTGATGTTGTAGCTCACAAACTACCTTCGCCCATTCCAGGTTATTGATAGCTTCCTCTGATTCACCTAGATGCCTCTGTGTACGTGCAAGCAAGAGCAGATACCAACTTTCTTGTCGTCGCGTTCGCAAAGCATCTCGCAGAGAAACTTCTGTTGCTTCTTCGGAGATAGAAAGTGCTGTATTCGCTAATTCATGAGCCAATAGCCAATTTGACTCAGAAGCTGCCACATTTGCCAAAAAACCATAATTTTGAGCAACTTGTGCCGGGGTTCCATAGATTTTATGTAGATGTAATGACTTTTGAGCTAATTTTTTTAAGTCATCCCAAGCTTGCAAACGTTGCAGCATTTCACAAGCAGGTAAAATAAATTTAGCAACTAAGTCTTCTCTTTCTACCCCCTCTAATACCTCCAGGCATTGTTTAAACCAGAAGAGAGCATGTTCGCAATACCTACTATTACTATTGTGGTATAGGTCTGCCATTCGGTGATAACACAGTCCCAAATGGAATAGTACTATTGCTTGCTTAAGTAAAGGCGAGGAAGGAGTAGTGTGAGAAAATGGCAGGGGAAAAGAAGAATGACTCTCCCATTCTCCAACTCTCTTGTTTTCCTGCTGCCATAACGCTAGGCTTCTTTGATAATTAGCTAAAGCACCATTAATTTGATCGTTGGCGTATTTATCTCGCCCTAACACAAATTCTAAACTAGCTTCTAATCCTGGTGTTAATTGAAGACCATAGAGACGCAGCAAATCATTCCGGGCTGATTCTATTTCGTGGCGGTGTTGAGATTTGGGATCTAAATCTAAGGAAGCATTAGATAAAAATGTTTCAGCACCTGCTTCTAAAACTTTGGCAAATAGAGATTCTGCCTCTTGGTGGATTAAGGCAATTAAATCTACTTTTGCCATTTCAAACTTAATAGTGGTTGCAGCCCAACTTTTAAAATCAGGTGCTAATCTGGACAGCAATGATGCCACTTCATCTTGTAACCACAACACTACTGGAAATGGAAAAGTTGCAGCATAGATATCTCGTGCTTGGTTGATGCCTGTTAGTAAGTTTTCCAGGTCGATAGCTGACTCAATACCGAAAACCATCACAGCCGATGGTAAAGAGTCTGTAAGCACGGCAGGATTATCTAAAGATAGGTCTGAAATTATGGTGTTGTGTAAGGAAGTAGTTGATGGATTGATAACTACTTCTCTGAAATTGATGTCTTTGGTGATGGAGCGAATGTTCTCTAACATTTGCTCGCGTAATTGCCTATAGTTACATCGAACTAAAATTAGAGCAAATTGGCCTTCGGAAAGTGCGATCGCTCTAATCAGTCTTTGCAAAGTATGCTGATTTTCTTTGGTGTAGACGCGTAACTGATTGTCATTAGTCATTGGTTATTGGGCATTGGGCATGGGGCATTGGGCATGGGGCATTAGTGATTAGTTCAATGAGAAAGCATAAAGGACTAATGACTAATGACAATTAACTTACCCAGCACTGCTACTTCTTTTGTTGCCAAGCTAAAACTTTTTCTGTTTCTCCTAATGCTGGACTGATGCCAAACCAGCGTCCTATAGGATCGCGATATTCAAACAGATACATGCTTCGTAGTAAGCTCTGGTAATCAGACTCACCTTTAACTCTCTGCTGCTGCACTACTTCAAACAATAATTCCCACTGGGATTCATCAATAGCTAATAGCAGATCGTCGCGGTAGTCCTTAATCACGGCTTCTAAGCAGTCCCTAGAAAAAGGCGGATCTTGTCGTTGCAGACAGCTATAGAGTAAACCCAATAAGTTACGAATGTGACCACCACTAACGCGACATATCCGATCCAAGGTTTGGGAATCATCAAATAATTCTGTAATTAATGAAAGCCTTTCATTTAAGGGAACTTCTGGAAAAGCTCTTGCTAAGACTAACTGGCGCACCAGTGACATTCCTGGTTCGTAGTCACTGCCATCTCTTTGTCGTACTAATACCATCGGCAGTACTTTTGGCGCAATCCCTCCCCCCAGGCGATTTTTTAGTGTCTCGTACTCATTGGAGAAAATTAAGGTTAGGGGAATAGTGTAAACTAGGTGGCATTTGAGTCGGCGTAACTGTTCGCCTCGGTCGATAAAAAGATATTCTGGTTGCGATCGCCCTGATGCTAAGGGACGCATATCTACTCGATCCAAATTATCTACGATCACTACCAGTCCTTTTTGACCTCGCAGCTTTAACTGTTCAACAGCTTTTTCTAAAATTTCTTCGTTAATCGCTTGCAAAATACTATTGGTACGTGGTTCCAAATATTGCCTCAGTTGATTCCGCATTTGGGTGCTGTCTTTAGTTTTGGCAGTAATTTTGGCAATTCCCAAGGATAACTCTGCTTGTCCAGAAAGCTCTATGGGGCTTTGCAAAAAGTCGCCTACTTCTTTAAACAAATTGGTAAAGTAACCACCTTTGAGTTTGATGTTAATCCCTTCTAAACTAGCACTGACTTGACGGGCTACACTCAGCAAAATATCGCTGATATCAATATCCGCCATATCTAAATCTTGACTTGACTCAAAATAAACTACATGAAATCCGGCTGATTCGAGTTCTGTCTTGAGGCGCTGCAATTCTGTTGACTTACCGCAGCCAATGTGACCCGTAAATAACTGACAGGTTGGTTCATCAGGAGAAATCCGAACTATAGTCCGTTGCAATTCTTCGACAATCTTGCAACCACGGACATCAGCAAAATCTATGTAGTACTGGCGATCTAGCACGTTACTTATATTAAGCGTGTAACTTGGGTTACATGCTTTATAAAAACGTGATAAATTTAATGTCGTTTTCATGTATGTAAAGGTGTATGTAGATGCAGTTTAATTCGTATTTTTTATACCAATAATCTCTAGCCTAGATAATAGGCACACGATTAATTCGCAAGTTGGTTGTATCTTGCAAAAGACAGCACTTATTACAGAATCGCTGTCAGTAGTATGGTAGAGATTTAATTGACCCTAATAAGCTTAAGCATATCTGTCCTTTTTACACTTGCCATTGAGGTTTTGACAATCTCTAGCTTTTTTTGACTTGGCACAAACCTTGATGGCTGAGTTAATTAAGTAAAAAAAGCTACTACATTGTATAGTTCCCAGTTTGAATAGTTGATGATGCAGGACTGGTATGAATTATAGCAATTGATACAGAGATTAAGAAATACTTGTTTATCACTTCACATTCTATTTGTCAATAAAATAACATCAGAAATATTTAAATCAATATTTTACGCCTGATGTGAATTAGAAGCGCCTCTGATCCCACAAGGGTTTCAATACTTAATTCATCAGTAGTCGGACAAAAATATTTACAGTCATTGCGAGCGATCGCACAGCGTCTCCAAGAGTTGCAATCCCAGCCCAAGCGATTGCTACCCTTCTCCTGACAGGAACGCTCCGCGAACATTCCGCTTCCCTCCATTCGCAATAACATTGTGTAATTAATTCTGTCTGACTACTTATTCAGCGTGTTTTGTAATTTTTAGAGAAAGAACATTTGACGATCGCTTGTCAAAAAGACAACGGTGAGTTAAGAATGGACACCGGAAACTTTAATAGGAAGGATGACTAGCGCCACGTTCGTTGTGTAGTTACTGTAAAGTGTTACTAAAAATAAAAAAAGTCTTGAGGAGAGGGGCTAAGGGACGGTAACAGTGTTTACTGAAATTAATAACGATCCCATCGGATGAAGAGTGCTGAGTTAAAAAATCGCTATACCACTTGCTTTATACTGGGAAACCCCAAGTTGAGCAACAAAACAGTGGGGCTTGTACTAAGTACATCAGTACAGAATGTTTTTCTTCACTCAACTTTGTCAAGGAATTTGGACTGTAAGCAGAAAGAGGTTTGAATGGCTGGCATAATATCAGTTTCTCGCACCGATCTAGCCCAGCGTCGTAAGAAATTACGTCGGCAGAGGCAGATGAAAATTATTCAAGCTATTTGGCGAACTTTTGCAATTACCGGTTTTGCCGGTGGATTGCTGTGGGTGGCAGTTCAACCAGTGTGGGTGCTAAAAACTCCCAAACAAGTAGTGATGAAATCAGGCAATCAATTACTCTCGGATGAGACAGCTAAATCACTGTTGGCGCTATCTTACCCTCAATCTCTGTGGCGGATAGAACCGGAAGCGATCGCTAACTCTTTGAAAAAACAACCAACTATTGCTCAAGCGATCGTTAGACGTCGCCTATTTCCTCCTGGATTAAATATCGAAATCCAAGAAAGAGTCCCTGTTGCAGTGACTCAAACAGCAAGTGGGCAAAATCAGGACACTGGCAACAAAAAAATCACGATCGGCTTACTAGATGCAAGTGGAGCCTGGATACCTTTAGAAAAATATACATCATTACATCCCACTAGAAAATTACCCAGCCTCAGAGTCATGGGAGTGCCCAAACAATACTGCCCCTATTGGACTCAACTTCATCAAGCTATTAGCCAAAGTCCCATCAAAATTATAGAAATTGATTGCCAAAATCCAGCGAATTTAGTTTTGAAAACAGAACTAGGAAAGGTGCATCTCGGCGTTTTAGGTTCCCAGTTACCTGAACAAATTAAGGTACTCGCCCAAATGCGCCATTTATCAGCAAAACTCAATTCCGAGCAAATAGAGTATATTGATCTGAAAAATCCCGAATTTCCCTTAGTACAAATGAACCAAAAAGACCAAAAACTAACTCCCAAAACCCCTAAAAACATCTAGCGTGTTTAATGTATTGATAGCTCTTGGTAAATTAAGAAGCTTTATGCTGATAAATAGATTTATTATTTTCAGTTTTCCAGCAAACTGCACGAAAATCGGCATTAACTTCTAAATTAAAATGAGAAGATCGATCATAAAGTCTCTGTTACAAGTAAAAGACCCTCAATTGCTACCCTAATATCTAAATAGGGTGCAAGATGTCGGACAATTTAATGATGGTCTATGGTATGCAAAATGCCTTCTGCCCATACATTATTTGACCGAAGAGGCGGAGGGGCAGGGGGCAGGGAGCAGGGGGAGCAATAGAAGAGTCCCGAAGCCGTGAAGCGGAGCGGAACATGGGTATCAAGCCCCGCCCTGGAAGGGCGTTCTCGATTGGTCGGAGTACAAGCTCCTTCCAATCCTCCCCCTGCTCCCCGCTCCCCTGCCTCTTTTGACTAAACCCAGTGGGGGAAACAGAAAAATGCTTGAGTTTTTCATTAAGATTCAGACTCAGAAGCAGAGGGCACTGATGAGAATGGTTTACACCGCCATCCAAGTGCCGAGCCAAAAACGCTCTAACTTTGGTCTGTTGAGGATACTTCCAAAGACAGTTGATCGAAGTTTGAATGTGTAAAGGAATAATGCTGCCAAAGGTTGCGTAACCATTGCTTCTGGGCAATCAGTTTGGACTATTTTATGCTGTAATTCATATTGAGTTACAAAACCTCTAGGAAAATCTTGATTTTTTGACCACATCAGTGAGGGTTCTCGTAAGATAGACTATTCCCCCAACAAAGTGTCCATTAAGACCCCCAAACAACAAATTAATCAGGTATAGTCTGACAAGTAAATTCTTGCTTCCTTCAATCTTAAGGATAAGTAAGTATAAGGTAAGTTTTGTGCCTAAAGTTGCAGTTATCTCCAATGGTTAAACCTATTAACAATATTATTGAGGCAGATAAGATGCGCTGTAGTGTGTCTTTACAAGTTATGCTCTCTGCCCAGAAGAATGAAGAGATTGATGTCTGGTTGAAGTTATACAGGTCATTTTTAGATAAATATAGGTATACTTCTCTAGAATTGACTGTGCGATCGGCTGCGTTAAAAGCTTATCCCATAGCAAATTTTCGCACTGCCAATTCTGTTAGGCTTGGCAGTAGTGAAAACAATAAAAAACAGTGCCATAGTATTGTGGCAGTGTCAAACTATAGTTGACTCTTAGGTGAATAGCACCTGAAAAAGTCGTTTATCTACCCTTTCACAAATCCAATGACACTTGATAATAACCAAGGACTTACCTATAAAAATTCCCAATCTCCGGGACAGCCGGGGTTCTCTCTGGCAGTTAACTCAACTAATCCCTTTAATAATTCTGGAATGAACTTCGGACAAAATCACGATAATAAGAAGATTTTTACGGAAAATAGCCGAATTGGAGAGATTGTTCCTGGTCGGGTTGCCAACATCAAAGTGATTGGTGTCGGTGGCGGTGGTGGCAATGCCGTTAACCGCATGATCGAATCTGATGTCTCTGGTGTAGAGTTTTGGTCAATTAATACTGATGCTCAAGCTTTAACTTTGGCAGGTGCTCCCAGTAGATTGCAAATTGGCCAAAAACTAACGCGGGGTTTAGGAGCAGGTGGTAATCCTGCTATTGGTCAAAAGGCAGCTGAAGAATCACGAGACGAAATTGCTACGGCTTTGGAGGGTGCAGACCTAGTATTTATCACGGCTGGTATGGGCGGTGGTACTGGAACAGGTGCAGCCCCAATTGTGGCAGAAGTAGCCAAAGAAATGGGCGCTCTCACTGTTGGGGTAGTCACACGTCCATTTGTGTTTGAAGGCCGCCGTCGCACTAGCCAGGCGGAACAAGGTATTGAAGGACTAAAAAGTAGAGTAGATACACTGATCATTATCCCCAATAACAAATTGTTGGAAGTGATCCCCGAACAAACACCTGTGCAAGAAGCTTTTCGCTATGCAGATGATGTGCTACGTCAAGGGGTGCAAGGTATTTCTGATATCATCACGATCCCCGGATTGGTAAATGTTGACTTTGCTGATGTTCGGGCTGTGATGGCAGATGCGGGATCGGCATTGATGGGTATTGGAGTGAGTTCTGGAAAATCTAGAGCCAGAGAAGCTGCGATCGCAGCTATTTCTTCACCATTGCTAGAATGTTCTATTGAAGGTGCGAGAGGAGTTGTCTTTAATATTACAGGTGGTACTGACCTAACTTTGCATGAAGTGAATGCAGCCGCAGAAGCAATCTATGAAGTAGTTGATCCCAACGCCAATATTATTTTTGGGGCTGTAATTGATGACAGACTCCAGGGTGAGGTAAGAATTACTGTAATTGCCACCGGGTTTACAGGTGAAGTCCAAGCTGCGGTACAACAAAGCGTAGCTAGCGTTCGAGTAGCACCTAATACCTCCAAGCGACCAACAACACAACAACCCGCAGTTAATCCCCCAACCTCAACCCCAAGTGCAACTCCAACTCCAACTCCAATTCCAGAACCAAAAGAAAAAATTGGATTGGATATACCTGACTTTCTGAAAAACCGACGAACACCACGAAATTAAAAGATTTTGGATTTGAGATTTTAGATTAAATTAGCAGTCTCAGGTTAGGCTGAGTGCTGTATAAAATCTGTTAGTTTCAGGGTTTTACCAAAAGCAGGGATAAGCAATCTGTTGCCATCCCTAATTTTGCTAATTGGTAAAAAAACTCGTTAGCTCTACTTATAAAATGAACTTGGGCAGGAGTCTGCTGGCTCAAATGTCCAGCTGTGCTTTTGGAATGAAAAATCGGAAAACCTGCCCGACTACAAATGTAATTGCTACATCTACCTCCGCGATCAAGTAAGCTTATATTCCAATATGGTTCAGTTACAGCTATTTTCAGGTAAATAGACCGAACTTGAATGTAGAGACGTAAAATTTTACGTCTCTACAAGGATTTTTCACTGCAATGCACAATTGTTTTCATACCGCAATCAGCAACACCAGAATACTAACCAAAAAATAATTTACATTGATGTTTTGGTTTTTAGTGAGTGTTCAATCCATTGAATAACCTGATAACCAAGATGAGTACCATCTAGACGATCAATCTCACGAATTCCTGTAGGACTGGTGACGTTAACTTCAGTTAGGTAGCCACCAATAACATCAATCCCCACAAAAATTAAACCGTCTTGGCGTAAGCGTTCGGCTACTTGGGTACAAATTTCATTTTCTCTTGGGGTAATTTCGGTTTGAGCAACTGTACCACCAGTTGCCATATTATTGCGAAAATCAGTTCCGCTAGAGAGGCGATTCAGCGCACCAATCGGTTCACCATTGAGCAAGATAATTCGCTTATCTCCTGCTTTTGCCTCCGGTAGATAGGTTTGTACCATTACTGGCACTCGACCTTGGAGGGTACTGAGTTCAACAATGGAGTTAAAATTGCGATCGCCTGATTGCAAAAACAAAATTCCTTCCCCAGCTTTATTACCCAGTGGTTTGAGAATTGCAGTTCCCTTAGCTTCGAGAAATTGCCGAATAAGCTGCTTATCAGCACTGACAATCGTTTCTGGAATCGCCTTAGTAAACTGGAGGGCATACATTTTTTCATTTGCCCCTCGGATGCCGCTAGGACTGTTAATCAGTAGGGTTTTCTTTTGGTCAATGTAATCCAGAATATACGTGGCATAAAGGTAAGAATCATTGACAGGTGGATCTGTCCGCATAAATACGGCATCCATTGTCTCTAAAGAAGTTAAGGAGGAATCGCTCAATTTATACCAAGGATTCGCTGCTATCCAGCGTCCCTCCACCAACTGTACTGGTACAAGTTCGACTCGCTGTAAGACAGCCCAAGCTTTGCCCTCCACTACACTCAGCAGATTTGCTTGAGTTACCCAAACTTCGTGCCCCAGGATTTGCGCTGCTTCGATCAGGGCAACACTGGTATCATGACACGGGTCAAGCAGATGGATGGGATCAATGATAAAAGCCAGTTTCACCCTTTATACCTCAATCACCAAGAAATTAAATGGTTATTCAATTATTATCTCTTGCTGCTCTCACCAATTGATGTACATTTGTACTGCTAAGTCCAATTTTGAGGCTGACAGATATCGCTTTGGCGAGAAAAAAGTTTGTAAACAGAGTTGTAGCGACTGCCGTGTAATTTGCAGCGGCTTGTCGCTAGCAATCGCAATATCTTCTAAACTTACACGGAAGTTAGTAGCTCATCCAGCTTGCCTTGACTGTCTAAAGCGTGGATATCATCACAACCACCAATATGGTCATCATTGATGAAAATTTGCGGTAAAGAACGCCGTCCATTTGCTCTTTGAGCCATTTTATTTCTGGCTGCCTCATCTCCGTCGATGCTGTATTCAATAAATTCAACGCCCTTGTTTTTCAGCAAACTTTTGGCACGGACACAAAACGGGCAAGTCCTCCAGGTGTAAATTTCTACTTTTGCGGCCATAATGTCCTCAACTTGATTTAATACCTCTTAATTTTAGAACCTTGCCACTGGCTATAGGTGTTCTATGCCGTTTTGACTTTACTTTCAAAAGTGGCTAACTAAATTCAGTTATTTGGTATCGCTGAGTTCCTTAGAGATCCACTTCCGCTACACCTAGCTAGCTTGCTTTTTTGCAGAACTATGCAAAAAGAAAAATCGTTGAAAAGCCTATAAATAATGTGAGCTTTTCAACGGTAAAGGTCTATTTACACATATTTTACTTGATCAATTTTTACAAAGTTTAGGTGATACACACTTAACTTTCTAAAAAAACGGTATTTTCTCTTAGCTAAGTATCCGGTCTTTGCCAGTGTTTACTACTAGAATACTGTCATTTAGGCTACTGCTAAAGACTTTTTCCTCATCACTTTCAATGCACCCATTGCAAATAAACCAAGGGCGGCTGTCGTCGCAGGTTCAGGTACTTTTTTAGGTGCAGGAGGCGGAGGACTATAATAAGTGCCTTGTGCTTTTATAATACTAGGCTCAATTAAAGTAGTGCCATATTGGAAGCGAACACTGCCAATTTTACTTATATCAAAGTTAGTGGGTAGTCCTGACAAAACAAACGTGGCAGAATTGTCAATAAAACTTCCCCCTTTAATTTGTGAATTTGCATTAGCATTGTAGCCGTCAATAATGCCGTAATTAAATTGCTGCTGTCCACCAATACCTTGAAAAATACCCAAGCCGGCAGTACCTAAACCGTAGTCTTGGGTTACTCCAATAGTAAGTCCTGCGGAATTGGTCGTAGATGCAAATGCCCATTCTTTGCCATTATTAGGAGTATTAAGAAGATTTACATTATTTGTAGTAGTAGAGGGGTTGTTTTGAGTGACCGTTGGGGCTGTTGCTGAAATTAAAGATAAATTTAAGGGAGATCCAGCATAGTCCCAAAAGACTGATGTGAGGACATCAGAAGGAACTGAGACATTTTTCATGTTCGTCAGGGTCACTGTCAACTTACCTGGATTGAGTAAGTCATCAAAGACAACTGATGATGCCAGAGCATTATTCGATAGTAAGTTAGTTCCTGTGACTGAGAAAGTCATAGAGGCTGCATCTGCTTGGGATATCTGTGAAACTGTCACCACAGCTAATGCTGATATACAACAGACTGCATAACCCGCTATTTTCTTGGAATATGGTTGAGACACGCGATTAAAACTCCTTTTCTTTTTATTGAGGATATTTAAGACCTCTCAAAATAACTCTTTTATGGAAGTTGCCAATGTCTAAATTGACACAAAAAAATACAAATTGTCTACGTTATTTATCGAGGTTAGCTAAAAATTTAAATTTGGAATTATCAATATAGTTTTTATGAATTAATGGAGATTTTCAGTATTTACACTTGATATATTTTTTTAAATTAAAATTGTATATATCCACATTGAATAATCAATATTTGGTTTCTCGATGTTATTACTTAATCAACAGATTTGTAGGAGATATTGATTATTCCATGAGTAAGAGTTGTAGGTTGCATAGAGCGCAGTGTCACCTTGTAGAAAGCTAGGCTGCAATAGGTATTTCATCCCAATCTACACGAGTAGATGTTTTAATCTTTCACTAAGTACATGAGCTAAATTAAATATAGGACTCCAATTTGATGCTTTAAAACATACTGAGTGTGAAAAATCAGCTTTATCAGGGTTTTATTTAAAATATTCATATAAAACCACTGGACTGGTGTGGCAATGCTAAAATGGTGCATTAAAAGTCTCTGGAAAATTAAAGTTTAAAAGCATAATTCAATTTTTCTACTCTTCCCTATAACAATGCAATAAATAAGGGAAGGCAATTTATCGCCTTCCCCAAAGTTAAATATTCACGACACCAATATAAAGTGCTAACACTGAAGTAGTTACTCAACATTTACCTACTGTCAACGGCATATTCAATTAGTTGAGCAAGGCGGTGGCGTAGGGTTTCTAATCCCAAGCGCTGACTAGCTGAAATAAATACGGCTAGGGGGAATTCTTCTCTAGCTAAAGCTAGTGTCTCACTATTTGCTTGATCAATCTTGTTAAAAATAACTAGCGCCGGGCCAGGAGTTATCGGCATTTGTGCCAAGATTTCTCTGACTGAGCGAATATGACGCAACCAAGCTGGGTGAGATAAATCTACCAAGTGGAGTAGGGCATCAGCTTCTGTGACTTCCTCCAAGGTGGCGCGAAAGGCATCCATTAATGATGCAGGTAGTTCGTGTATGAAACCTACCGTATCTGTAATCAGAATTTCCTGATGTTCATTTGTTTCGCCATAAGGAATCACTAAGCGGCGCGTGGTGGGATCGAGAGTAGCAAATAGTTGGTCGGCTGTATAAACTTCTGCATTAGTGAGAGCATTCAACAGGGTGGACTTACCAGCATTGGTATATCCAACCAAAGCCACTGAGGGAACTTCCCGATGTTGCCGTCGCTGCCGTAACCGCGAACGATGGGCTTGTAACTGGGTTACTTCTTTTTGCAGTCGGGAAATGCGCTGCCCAATGGCACGGCGTTCAGTTTCTAGTTTTGTTTCACCAGGACCACGAGTCCCTATACCACCACCCAATCGGGACATGGTGCGCCCTCTACCAGCTAGTCGTGGCTGCATATATTCTAGCTGTGCTAGTTCTACTTGCAATTTACCGGCACGAGATTGAGCGCGTTGAGCAAAGATATCCAAAATTACTTCGGTGCGGTCAACTACCCGAATTCCAATTTGCACTTCTAAGTTGCGGACTTGGGAGGGTGAGAGGTCGCGGTCAAAGACGACGAGATTGACTCCTAGTGTTTGGGCAGTTAGGGCAATTTCTTGCACTTTACCTTCACCAACTACTGTTTGGGGATGAACACGCGATCGCTTTTGTTGGATTGTCTGTAATACATCTCCCCCAGCAGTATCAACTAAACGCGCCAATTCTAATAGGGTGTCTTGGAATTGTAGGGGAGTTGTCTCACTGGTCATTAGCCCGACAATTAGGACGCGATCGTGGTCAGCATCTACTTCTTGGGCGACAAATTCGCGCTGGAATTCCGCTTCCAGATTTTCTACCAAGTCTACTAAATCCTGGTCTGCCAAATCATCCAAATCCATAGGTGGCGATATATTCCAACTTGGGGTTTGAATTTGGCTTTCCCCTACTTTAAAAGCAGCAGGACTAGTAATCAGGGTGCGAGATTCTTGGGGTATGAGATGAGCTAGATAAGCTTCTTTGACATATCCAGTTGCACCGCCTCCCCGCCGTGTAAATCCTGTTCCGGTAATATTTAGGACAACTAGAGCATCTAAGCGTTGCAGTGCCATAGCCGTAAGTGCCGCTTCATTTGGCGGTTCTGGCTTTAGATGGGTGGCGATGCAACGAATACCACTGAGTCGTTCTGCACCGTAACGGGGCAATTCCATCGGTGGTATTTGCGTTTGTCGCGGTGTGCCTACTCCGACGCGAATAACTTGTCCGCGACGGTTGATGTAGGCGCATACAGGCTGATTGACTTCTGTGCTAATTGCTGCCAGACGCTGGGAAAACTCAGGCGTGGTGATGCGATCGCCTGGTATACGCTGGTGATACAGCCGCTGTAGTTGTTTCAGCTGGCTGGACTTTAAACCTTGGAGATTTCCGAAGATAGTTTCTATAGGCGTTTATGACCAGTAAATGGCCCCCCAATCCTTATATGTCTATTTTACAACAGGGTTTAGGCTCCTATCTATCTCCTTTAAGGGATGCGTTGGGGATTAGTTCACGGTGGGTATTTATTTGACGCTATTTTGGTGGTAGTAACTCACAAATCGAGCAATGGTAACAACACGCGCCGCCTCAGAACAAAGGGCTGTATTGAGAAATATCAGCTGGCAGACTTTTGAAACCATGCTAGCTGAGATGGGAGAGGATAGAGCCTCTCGCATCACCTATGACCAAGGAATGCTAGAAATTATGACTCCACTGATGCCGCATGAATATTGGAATTGCTTGTTGAAAATGCTCATTTTCGTTTTGGGTGAAGAGTTGAATTTAGAGATTTTTCCTACAGGTTCAACGACTTTGAAACGGGAAGATTTGCGGCGTGGTGCGGAACCAGATAGCAGTTACTATATTGGCAATGAGGCGTTGGTGAGGAACAAATCAGAAATTGATTTGAACTGTGACCCAGCACCGGATTTAGTAGTAGAAATAGATTTAACGAGTTCTTCGCTGAATAAATTTGATATTTATGCGTCTTTAGGTGTTATGGAACTTTGGCGTTATGAGGAAGGTGTGCTGTATATTTACCAACTGCGACAAGGGCAATATATAGAGTGTAATAATTCGCTAATTTTTGCACAATTGCCTTTAATTGAAATTGCTCGATTTTTAGAAGAAAGTCCAAGAATTGGCGTGATGAAAATGACGCGAAATTTTCGGGAGTGGGTGAAGGAACAAATTTAATCAGTTATTTTAACTGGAAGTGTGAAGGCGATCGCTACATAAGCATCGCTTTTAATTTCAGTTGCTTAAAATTGAGGCTTTATATGCAAATCCCATACTTCTTTTAAACGCTTTGCATCTGATTCGGAAATTTGCCCTATTTTAGCCAGCAATAAAAACTGTTCTAGGCTATCCAATCGAGACAGACGCACAGTTGAAGCAACACGCAAACCACTTGCAGCCCAATCATTTAAAGGTACATCAGTTTGTGTGCGTGGTTTTGCAGATGTGACTACTGCTACTACAACATCACTTGCATCTATCCACAACACAAGTACGGGGCGTTTTTTGGAACCGCCATCACTAGTGAATGAAATATCTGCTACCCAAAACTCACCTGCTTGGATAGTCGTCATAAAGTCCCTCGTCTTCTGGTGCGTAGCCGTTCAAAAAAGCGTCATGGTTGCGGGTGCTTTGGGATTCTTCCGCTTTTTGTTGGATGGTGATTACCCAGCATCCTGTAGTTATATTTTCCAGTATTGATTCTGGGAGATTCAATTTCTCCCCTGGTTTTAGTTCAATTTCATAAGTCAGAGTAGTCAATTCATTTTGCATAACTGTTAGTTAGGATTTTCATATTGTTATGTGTAATTCTATATCAACACTCATGGCAAGGTCGCTCAATCAACGCCTAAATCCAATCAGCCTCAAGAAACTTATCCAAATTTGAACTAACTTTTTTAAACACAATTTTTGCTGAAACCAACTGATAATGTGTTTCTTTTGTATATCAAGCAGAGCTTTTCCAAAAGATGGATTAATTTCAATAGCCTTGCTAATACTATGATTTCCTTCTCTCCAGCGACCTAATTTTATTAATGCACCCCCTCGGCTGTACCATGCTGTATAGTCATCTGGTTTACATTTCAGTGCTTGGTCGTAGGATGCGATCGCTTCCTCATACCGTACTAAATTAGATAACGCATTGCCTCGTAAGTACCAAGATTCATAGTCATCTGGTTGAATTTTTAGTGCTTGGTCGTAGGATGTGATCGCTTCTTCATACCGTCCTAAATTGCCTAGCGTAATACCCCGGTTATACCAAGCATGAGGATGTTTTGGATTAAGGGCAATGGCTTGGTCATAACAGATTATTCCTTCTTCAGATTGACCTAGATTATTTAAAGCATTTCCTTGCCAGTCCCAGCTTGAGTCGTCATTAGGTTGAATTTCTATCGCTTTTTTCCAGCTAGCGAGAGCTTCTTTCCATTTACCTAAGTCCTTAAGCCCGATACCTCGGTGATACCAAGCATCCTGATAATCTGGTTTAATTTCTATCGCTTTGTCGTAAGATGCTATTTCCTCCTCGTAGCGTTTTAGATAGCCCAGTGCAATACCCCGATTGTTCCAAGTTTCGTGATTATCAGCTTTAATTTTCAGTGCTTGGTCGAAGGCTGCGATCGCTTCTTCATTGCGTCCTAATTTAAATAGCGCATAGCCTTGATTGTTCCAAGCTTCGTGATCATCAGCTTTAATTTTCAGCGCTTGGCTGCGGAATGTGATCGCTGCTTCATATTCCTTAGTCGCAGATAATAAATTTCCCAGTTCAAATAATAAATTGACCTTACGATTATCTGTCTGATGTTTTTCTCTCAACAAGTCTTGAAATTCTATAACTCTCTCAATTTTTTGTTGATGGGTGAGTTTCAAATATTTATCATAGTTTCCTTCCCGCAACAGACGATTTGATTCTTGCTCTACTACTTCTGGCGTTGTGGGTAATTCAAACACCCCAGAACGCCAATCAAAAAAATCTGGGGCGCGATGAATAAAATAGTTTATCGAAAATGAACGCAAAAGAAAAACAAAGCTAATGGGAAAATCATCTCTAAAGCGTTCTCGCTGTTGATTTAAGTGATTTAAAATATGCGGAACACTGGTTAAATTGCTAAATTGCCCTTCGGTAATTTCCCCAAAACTTCTTTTTTCATATTTATATAAAGAATATTCCAGACCTTTAATCAATAAAATATCAATTTGCTTGTCTTTAACAAACTCTGCTACTGGCTGATATAAATTATCAATCGCCTCAACAAAGCGCAAAACTGCAATCTTCTTCTGCGGGATTTCCTGGGGAAGTTTAACAATAAACTTGTCTGCTTCCACAGGTGTACATTGCACGAAAAACAAACCAAATCCTGATTTTCGCTTCAGTGCGCGAAGCAAGTCTTGATAAGCTTCTTCTGGTTCTGGGGGTAAATCATCATCCCAATCACTTAAATTTGGGTTCATGAAAGTTTCGCTACGGCTTCTTTAAATTCTGGAATTCCTTGAATCAATGGATGAATATCATACCAACGCTGCATCTCTCCATCATCATCAAAATATCGGTATTCTAAAAGACAACGGTTATACATCAAACTCCGATACAAGTCATCATTAATAATCCGCTTAGAACAAGAGACTTTCGCTAACAGATCCCATTGATGATTTTCCACAGCGCGGCGATAAGTATCTCTGGCTTGAGTAATTGCTCGTCGCACCGCCTTTTCTGAAACAGGTAATTCCTCACTGCGTCCAATAGCGTCTTGAGTTAACAATAGCAAATTTCTCACATGACCTCCACTCATTAAACAAAGTCTGTCTAAGGTTTGGGGACTGTCGAAAATTTCTGTTTCTAGTGATAGTTCTGGTGCAATTTGCCGGACTCGCTTCTTAATGACTTCTTTAACTTTCTTGAGTCCTGGTTGATAAATGTCTCCTTTGAGAGTGTTTACCATAATCATCGGCAAAATTTGGGGGTCGCCGTAGATATCTCTGAGGTCTGTTGCCCTGGTAGAATAGACCATTGAAATGGGGACAGTGTAAATCAAATGGCAATCTAAAGCTTGGAGTTGTTCGCTACGGTCTAAAAAAACTTCCTCGTAGTTGGTACGTTCTCCGTCTTTAACTAACACCATCCGGTCTAAATTATCGACAATTACCGCCAGTTTATTGTCGCCATTAGGTAAGTGCTGTTTTGCATCCACCAGAAACTCATTTAACACCTGAATCAAAGTGACGGTGTAGGGATCAATTCTTTGGCGAATCTGTTGGCGTAATTCAGGAACAGCCCTTAAATTTGCGGTTAACTTTGCAAATTGAGCAAGCTGCACTTCTACAGCCATCTTCTCAAATTCTATGGGAGTCTGTGCCAAATCTTTTAAATCTTCCCAACGATCTTTCAACCAGTCGAGTATCGGGCGAGGACTAGCAATTCCTTTTAAATCTTTGAGCAAACGGCGGGTACAGGCGAGGAGAATATCTGTATATTGGGCATCTTCAGAATCGATATCCTCTTCATCAGCCGCAAAATAGACAACATAAAATTTCCGATTTTCTAAATATTTCTTTAATCTGAGTAATTCTGTAGACTTTCCCGCACCCCGATGACCCGAATACAATTGGCAAGTATTTGTATTTGCCAATTGCATCCGATTTCCCAATTCTTGCAAAATATCCGCATCTCCCCGCACATCTTGACAATCTACATATTTTGGATCACCTGCGGGTAAGGGTTCAAAGGGGTTGAAGGCATTGTAGAGGTTTGCGAGTAAATCAGGACTATTAAGCATAGGTAAAAAATATAGCAATGATGCTTATAATAATCGAGATTATAGAGAATTTAGGTGGATGAACGCACCTTAAAGACTCGTTAACGGAGTTCAGAGGTGGATGCATTCAGTTCAAACACTCGTTAACGGAGTTCAGAGGTGGATTCATCCAGTTCAAAGACTCGTCAACGGAGTTCAGAGGTGGATTCATCCAGTTCAAATACTCGTCAACGGAGTTCAAAGGTGGATTTATCCAGTTCAAAGACTCGTCAACGGAGTTCAGAGGTGGATTCATCCAGTTCAAATACTCGTCAACGGAGTTCAAAGGTGGATTTATCCAGTTCAAATACTCGTCAGCAAAAAACTACAAAAACTACTACGAGATGGGAAAATCTCTACTTCCCTATTTTTACAAAAGAGAAACTGGGGTTAGAATCTTGCGCCAGCGCTTCACTGCTGTTTGTAATTCCCTCGATAACCAGCTATCAAATTGGGGATAAACTGGCGATCGCGCCACCAATTCCCACCCAGCAGGTTGTAAAATATTTCTCAAAGCCTGTTCCTGAATATGGGGATAATCAGGATTCACTTCATCTTTTGGCCCAATTCCGCCCAAATCCCTAGCACCAGCTTCGATACAAGCGAGTAACCAGCAGTCATCGTTAACTAAATTCGGCGGAATTTGAATAGTAATATCTGGCGGTAAAATCTCACGGGCTTTAGCAATTACTTCTGGTAATTGATGAGGATTAAAAGCTGGTGCATCAAAAGTTTGCTGATTTCCTGGGCTATGAGGTTGTAGGATAACCTCTTGAATGTGATGGTAACGTTGGTGCAAGTTAGATATAGCTTCTAAAGTTTCCCACCAATCATTATCGGTTTCTCCAATTCCCAAAAGTAACCCAGTTGTAAAGGGAATCTGTAACTCTCCCGCCCACTGCAATTGTTGTAAACGAATTTCTGGTAATTTACTCGGTGCGTGCCGATGTACACTATTTAACAATGTTGGCGTTAGCTGTTCCAACATCAGCCCCATCGAAACATTCACACCCTTAAGCTTTTGCATTTCATCAAAGCTCAATGGCCCCACATTAGTGTGTGGTAAAAATCCCATTGCAAGCGCTAATTTGCACAAATCATAAATTCGCCCAAACCACGCCTCACGCCTTGGTGAATTTGGATGAACTTCACCGCTTAGTATAAGTATTTCACAGACTTTTTCGCTTGGAAGTGATTTTAAAATAGTTTCTGCATCTGAAAGACTCATCCAGGGACTTTTACCAGGTTCACTACGAAAGTTGCAGTAACTACACCGATTAAAGCACTCATAAGTTGGGACGATGGTATAAGCAGGGCTATAGGTTACAAGACGAGAATTATTAATTGGCATAAGCAGGATAATCTCAAAGAATGCCTTGCTCAAACTATATAGATTACTGTATGACTATTGTTGCCATGATTTTTATAAATAAGAACTATTTGGTTTTGTAAATTTCTGGTAAATGCCACCAAGGAACATGGGGATACTCGTGATGTTCTTCATGATAGCCAAAATGATAGCACGTAATAAATGACCACCAAATTGGACGATTAATCGTTTGGGAACGATGGGGCTGAATATAACCTCCTATGGGTTCACTATGAGGTAGGAAAGTACCAAAGTAAAATAGTTGGAATGAACTTAAAAGCGAAGGAATCACCCAAAAGTAAGTTAGATTATGAGATGGTATATGGAGGACGTGATTATTAAAGTGATAGATAGTAGTCAAGGCAATGATTTGTCCCCAACTCCAGTAACCCTTCATAAAATGAAAATACCACGCGAAGAAATTTTTGTATTTCCCATTATGAAAATCTGGGTCTATTTGACTTGCTGGATTGTGGTGGTGTATCCAATGTTTTTTTAATAATTTTTTATATGGTAAAAGGCCATATAGAGATAAGGTTAATGTCCCAATAAAATTATTAATCTTGGTATTCTGGGGAAATACTACCCCATGCATAGCATCATGAGATGTAATAAATAACCCTGTATATAAAAATGTTTGCCAAAGTATGGTAGGCAATAGAATCCAAAATGTTAACTTGGAGATGTCAAGGGAAAGTAATAAACTCAGGCTAATGACCCATGCAGTAACAATGAGAATAGCAATGAAAAGTCCCTTAAACTGAGATTTATTTTTCACTACTGCGATCAGTTTTGTTTGATGATTGGGTGGTTGTTCTAATTGAATCACGCTTTTACTCCGCCTAGTATTCAGATGAAAATTCCTAAAATATAGTCACGACAAAAAGCACTAACCACCATTCAGAAAACTCCATTAGTGGTCAGTGTTTTGGATTGGACAGTGCCAATACTCTAATAGTATGTACAAACGTAAAGATACTTTAACTATTATTACACATACAAGCGCTATACCCAAAACTGTTTTCGGTTGAGAGGTAAAAAGTATAAATAACAACGCCAATAATTTTAGCGCTTACAGAAAACAGTGTTTCTATTTGGTAATTTCTTAATAGATGAAGCCTTAAAAATAGGCGGTTATATAATAATTAGCGGTAAAAGCAGGGAATTAAGTTAAGTAACTTCCTGTTTTTGCCGTAGCTTTTAAAGCGACAATTTGGGTAAGTACTGAAACTTACCATAGTCATGCGAACGTTCCAAATTTCGGACTAAAGACATTTTCTCGTTAGAAAAAGTAGCCTTTTATATTGGTACAGATTTGGAGAGAATCAAATAGGACTTACGCCAACAATGGTCAAAACCCTTATTTTCAGGTAGGGGGAATTCATGAATTGCCCCTACAGTATGTGGTTTTGCGTAAATCTTATAAACGTCTAGGGCTTTTTTCTTGTTTTTGGAATTTTGAGATAACTTTATTGTTCAGCACATTTTGCTATCGTGACTCACATTCTCGTTTAGTCACATAGTGGCGATAGCGAAACATTGCTTCTAGTTGCGCTTGCACTAACCAACCACTGACAAATTCAACTGTCCCTCCACCAGGCATAGAGAAGGAAATAGCATCAGTCAGCCTAGTTTTGCCAGCTTCCGATTCAAATTCATGTCGATGTACCCAAGACTCAAAAGGGCCAGATATCTGTTCGTCGGTAAACAGGCGATATTTGTCGCATTCAGTATGACGCGCTAACCAAGTTAATGGTAATGGGCCGAGAAACAGACGAAATTCTGTGATAGCGCCTACGTTTAGCCCTCCCTCACGACGAACTATTTGGACTGGTTGCCAAGGTGGATTCAACATTTGCAAAATATCTGGCCTTTCGTGAAATTTCCAAACTACTTCTGGTGAGGCATTAATTACTGAGGAATGTTTAAAGTGCAGCATGGAAAGAAAAACCTAAAATTCAACTTTCGGATTCTGTATCAATCTCGATATCTAGGGTATCTTCATCAACCCGCACATACAAAATATTTGGGTTACAACAAACTTGGCAATCTTCTACATAAGATTGCTGTCCTCCAGCACTCAAATCAATAAAAGTTAAGTTCGGTTCGCCGCAATAGGCGCAGTAATACTCAGCTGTGTTTTGCATCAAGTTTTTAGGATTGGGAATTGGGCATTGGGAATTGGGCATTGGGAATTGGATATTAAATTTTAATCTTAGAGGTTGAATGAACAAGTCCTCTCGTCGGTATCAAAAGTTTGATATCCCCCTAAATCCCCCTTAAAAAGGGGGACTTTGACTCCGCTTCCCCCCTTTTTAAGGGGGGTTAGGGGGGATCTAAAAGTACCTAAAATCACAGTGAAATACTTGTTCATTCATCCTCTTAGTCCTAAATCCCCAGTCCCCAGTCCCTAGTCCCTAGCCCCCAGTAACGGCTGTAGTTCTTTTGGAGATGGGTCGATATAACTCTTAGCATCGGCCAAATGCTTTAGTAGTGTAGACTGTGGCAGAGGCCCTTGCAAGTGGCTCCAGGGTAATATTTGCTCTGTTGACCATTCGGCGTGGACGTAGAAATCTAAATCGGGAATTTGTCCTTTTAGTTGTTTGAAAGCACGTTTGTAGCTACCCAAGGAGTCGCCAAAGTCACGGGTAAGTTGCAGAAGTTGAGAGAGTCTGCGATCGCCTCTCGACAACAAAGCTTGTATAATCGACCAATTATAGCTTTCTGGGCGAAACTCTATCCCCTGCGGTTTTAGCTGTTTTTGCAAAAACTGTAACCGCTTTTCTGCTTGACGATTCACCCCAAACCATTGAAACGGTGTGTGTGCTTTGGGTACGAAGGTGCTGCATCCAAATGTTAAGCGTAATCCTGGTGCAGCTTTTTTGATATTACGCATCATCGTCACAGTTTGCTCTAAATCCTCTGCTTCTTCACCGGGAATTCCTGCCATTCCGTAGAGTTTCAAGCTTTTTAATCCGCCAGCTTTGGCATTTATCGCTGCTTGGATAATTTCGTCGTTATGCAGCTTTTTGTTGACGATTTGGCGGATTTTCTCAGAACCACTCTCTACTGCAATGGTAAGCGATCGCGTGTCTCGTTTTGCCAAAGTTTCTGCTAGCTGGACTGTTACGGTATTGGTTCGCACTGAGGCAATACTGAGACGGACATCATCGTACTTTGGTTGACTTATATAATCTAGCAAATCTTCAAACTCTGGATGCTGAGTTACAGAAGCCCCTAATAATCCTAGCCGATTTGTGACTTCTAAACCTTTTGCGATCGCCGGAATTAAAGAATCTTCCAGACTGGCTGTTCTAAAAGGCAGTGTGAGATAACTCGCCAAACAAAAACGGCACATTTCTGGACAACTTCTCACCACTTCCACCATATAGATATTTTCCCATGCGGCTTTTTCGGTGACTACAGTCGAAGCAGATAGAGTGTTTCCCCGATAAGTCTGCTTTTGCACCACTGCGGGAATTTCTGGATAAATCGGTTTAATTGACTTGACTGCACCATCTTTTGTGTGATATTCGACTTCATACAAACTAGGAATATAAATTCCTGGGACTTGTGCAAGTCTTTTTAGTTGAGTTTGTCTAGAAGCATTTCTGACTTCTTTGTACGCCTCAATGAAATTTCCTAGTAGGTTTTCGCCATCCCCCAATAAAATTACATCAAAAAAATCTGCAAAAGGTTCGGGGTTAGCTGTGAGAACCGGGCCACCACCAAAAATTATCGGATGAGAATCATCACGAGAAGTTGCTTGAATGGGAATTTCTAAAGATTCCAGTAAATTTAAAATATTCACATAATCCAGTTCCCAAGAAATTGAAAATCCCACAATTTCTGGTGTTCTGGGGAGTTGTTCGTGAGTATCTGTAAACAGGCGACTCACCTGCACATCATCACGCATTGCCAAAGTTGCCCAAACTACCTGATAGCCAAGGCTAGTGATACCTACGCTATATTCATTGGGAAAGGCGAAGATTATGGGGATAGCGTTGGTGTCTGGGGTGGTAGGGGTGAATAGGAGGCGTTCAGATTCAAATACAGATGAAGTCATGATAATTCGTAATTAATACAGTTACATAAAGGCTATATACAGGTAGTTTACAATTGGTTTTCCTGTTATTCACAGAATATATCCTTATTATTGGGTCAGAGGTTTTAATTATGAATAGGGTTATCTATATTTAATTTTAAGCCATAGAATTATTAGGTTAAAAAACAATGTTACGCTATTAGCGAGAATAATTGGCAATGATTGTAGATAAATTCCGTAGATTAACCACAAAAAAAGACCACTCATAAATGTAATTAACATGACGAACGAAACATCTTTTGCTGATTTTGTTTGCCAAGTTTTAAACATTTGTGGTAAAAATGCAGTCGTGGTTAGTGTGGCAGCAGCTAATCCTAGAATTGTCAGAAAATCCATTTATGTAAACCTATAAGATAAAGTTTCTATTGGTTAAAATTTTTAGAGACTCATTCATTTTCATTAAAACTTACGCAAACATAATCACAATACTGATTTTTAGGTAGGAGCAATTCATGAATTGCCTCTAAGAGGTTGTTTGAAAAGTTTTTTTATACGCCTAACCCTTGGATATCCCCCTAAATCCCCCTTAAAAAGGGGGACTTTGATTCCGGTTCCCCCCTTTTTAAGGGGGGTTAGGGGGGATCAACGAGTGCCTAAAATCACACCTAACTACTTTTCAAACAACCACTAACGATGTAGTTTTGCGTCAGTATAATTCATAATACTGGATTAATGTCTTCGGTTTTACATTGAAACGTGACCTAGAAAGTGGAAAAAGGGAAAAATTTTAAATCTTTTCCCTTCTTCTTTAAGCCTTAGCCTAATCATGAAAAAATATATGATTGACGCTAGTGAAATCGATTAATTAATTCTTCACGGGATAACTGCAATAGCAAAGGCGTAAACTCTTCTGGTGATAACGTCAATAAGGGTTCAATAATTGCTTGAAGCTCATTATCTATTTCACCAAAACGAAATTTGAGCAAGTTTTCCACCACTAAGCGTTCTCCCTGCTGAATTCCTGTTTCAAGTCCTCGTTGTTCACCTTCTTGCATCGCCTGTTCTCGGTCTTGTTGGTAAAGTGGTGCTAATCGCATAAGTAATTCCCTATCTTCCTCATCTTGATTTTGAGTGACTTGTAAGTTTTGCTGCAAGTTGTACAGCAATTCTAACGCTGCTTTTCGGAAAGGATTATCAGGAGTCAGTGCTTCTAGTTCGTCAATTGCTTGCTTTTGAACGTTCCCTCTACCGATGATTCTCAGCCATAAGGTTTCTGATATGGAAGGTAACTGATGAATTGCTACTATTGCGGTGCGTAAATATTCTGGCATAAAGTGTATCCCAGGCAAGTAGTCGTCTTTTGGGTTAGCACCAAATCCTGATAAGAGTTGCGCTGATGCTGTGGGGGTAAGAATCCATAATTTTGGTAAATCAGATTCTAGAATGCGTGTTTTATTTCGATTTGCTTGTCGCTGGAAATCGCCACGTACCTCTAATAATTTTAAGAGGCAATCGCAAATTTCTGTAACTGAAGCTGCGTTACGAAATGGTTCAAGTAGACAAGGCGTAGTGACAAGTTGACCTAATAATCCGAGTGTTTGTGGTATTTTACTTGGTTGTGGTTTGGGGATAAAATAAACGTCAATTTGTCTAACTTCTCCTGCAACTCGTCTAGCTGCTTGGACTTCGCCGTAAGGAGTGAGTAATTGTTCAAGATAGTCTTTGGCAAATTGGTCGTGAATAAATCTGGTCATGTGTTGATAGTTTGGTGATGCAAACCAGTTTATTTACCGTTGTCTGACGATTTTTTGAGATAAGATTTAGCCCAAGCATATCGTTGTGGATCTTTTTTCAGTAAATATTCTGCTGCCTCATGTCGCTTATTATCATCCTTCGTACTCCTGATTACTCGTTTTCTTTCAGCATCTATATCTTCAGTTTCAGCACCACGTTCAATGGCTTGTTCAAACCAATAATCACCTTCTTCATACTCACGTCTGTCATAACATATAGCACCTATTAAGGTGTAAGGTTGATGACTATCAGGCTGATATTCCATATCTTTTCTCGCACAATTTTCTGCCTCAGCTAAGTTGTCCATATCTCTAAATGCTGCACCTCTAGTAACTAAAATAGCTGATTTTAGATTACTGTCGTTAACTCTATTTAAGTCAATATTAGTAAGTTTTAATGCCTGTTCAGGTTCATTTGCTTTGCGCCAATAACCACTAGCTGTAGGGATATGCCATTTATGTCGAGTACGGTTAAGTTCTTGTTCATAAAACTCTGCCTCTAGCCTGTAATATGCAAGAGCAATTTTTCCGCCACGAGATAATAGTTCCTCTTCTATAAGCTGCAAAACCAACTTAGGATCTAGCCGTTCTTTTTTCTCTAGTTTAAGCATGATCGCATAAAGTGGCTCTAGAGGAAGTGAAGGATCTATCAATCCATACTTTCTCTTGAGTGCTGCAAAGTGGTTATGTTGGGCTAAAATAATTATATCTTCATATTCATTATTCCTCAGCCAGTCAATTTCTACATCACTTAAAACTACTCCAGATACTATCTTTGACTTCAGAACAGACGCATATTTATCATTAGCAATTTTAATTGTTTCAGGTAGTTTAAGTTGTCTTAGAAGGTTAATATCTTGCTCATTTAAATAAGCTTCCGAATCAAGCTTATTAAGGATAGTGTATAGATAGTTATTAGGTGGTAAATCTTGATATTGGCTAGCCTGATACTTTATCTGCAATGCAATAAATTCTCGTTTTCTTTCAAGTTCATCAGCAATAGCAATTGTTTCGTTAAGTCCTTGCTGTTCTAACCAGTAAATTTCTGAATAAATTAATTTTTTGTTAGTATCAAGTTTTTGCAATATCTGATATAGTTGACCTGATAAGGATGTATCTGGGTGCTGGCTTGCTTGATACTTACTCTTTAGCTGGGTAACTTTAGCTCGTCTTGCAGACTCTTGTTTCTCAAAAGTTTCTATAGCTTCAAAAAGTTCATGATTTAGCAACCACTCATATTCATCATCACTTAAACTTGTTTCTGTCTCTAGCTTTTTTAGTATTTTATACAGTGGGCTATCAGGATATGAATCTTGATATTTCGTGGCTTGATATTTCTGCTTTAGATTAGCAAAGTTTTTTATATCTTGAACAAGTGCAATCGTTTGAACCAGATTATTGTCTTGCAATAATTTGACTTCTGAATCAGTCAAGCTATTTCCTGATTCAAGTTTCCAAAGTATCGGATACAAAACACTGCTTAATGATGATTCCCAATTTTTAGCAACTTTATACTTAGCTTTCAGATGAGAAAACTCAGCTTCTAATCTTTTGGATTCTCCCATTCTAAATTGTTGTAGCCATATAATTTCAAGGGTTTCAAAAAGCTCATGTTCTTGCAACCAATTGAATTCTAATTCGCTGAGTTCAATTTCTAGGTCAACTTTTCGCAGGATGAGATAAAGAAGGCTAGAGGGTGATGATTCTTGATAATTAGTGGCTTGATATTTAGATTTTAGTGCAACGAAGTGTTTAAGCCGATTTTCAGATTCTTTGTCCATATTGATAGTAGATACGATCGCACTTAGCTAATGTGTTATCTGCTACTATAGCTACCTCAGTAAAAAGCGGCGAGTTAGTCACGCACCGTTCTTGTTTGCGGTGCTTGCTGCTGTTTAAGTCGCCTGAGAATCGTCGCACTGATATAATTTCACAGAAAATCAGGAATTAAAATCTTAGCAAGAGGCACAATAAGCTGGAACGATTGTCAAAACATATCGTTAAGAATCCCGTTGCCTTTAAGCTAGGGAATGTCGAAATCTAGGAAAATTACATGAATGCTGAAGAATTATTAAACCAAGGATTAAACCATAGTTTACAAGGGGATTATCATAGTGCGATCGCTTCTTTCAACCATGCTATAGAAATTAATCCCAATTTCGCCATAGCCTACTATCACCGAGGTAATGCTCGTTACTTTTTAGCCAATTATCAAGGAGCGATCGCAGATCATAATCAAGCATTACAAATCGATCCCAATCTCGCCCAATCTTACCACAGTCGGGGTAATGCCTACTTTGCTTTAGAAAAATACGACAAAGCGATCGCTGATTATATCCAAACAATAGAAAATAGTACCCAGTTAGCTGATAATATCAATATTGATATTGCCAATGCTTATCATAATCGGGGTGTGGCTTGTTTTGAAAAGGGCGATCGTCAAGGAGCCATCGCAGATTTTCAACAAGCTTTACAATGGCATCCCAATTTTGCCGCAGCATACAGCAATCGGGGTAATATTCACCATATCTTAGGAAATTTTCACGAAGCGATCGCAGATCATGACCGAGCATTACAATTAGATCCGAAGTTGGCGGAGGCTTATCATAATCGAGGTAATGCCCACTACTCTTTAGCAGAATATCAAAGTGCGATCGCAGATTACAACCGCGCTTTAGAAATAAACCCCAGGTTTGCCGGAGCATATTACAATCGAGGTTTGGTTCTTGCTCATCTCAAAGAATATCACCGAGCAATTGAGGATTTTAACCAAGCGCTAAAGTTCAATCCTGATGATGTACAAGCCTATTGTGAAAGAGGTCTTGTTCGTAGTACCCTTGAAGACTATAAGGGTGCGATCGCAGATTATGACCAAGCCTTACAAGAAAATCCGACTTTAGCTTTAGTATATGGCTTTCGGGCCAATGCTCTGCGCCGACTGGGAGATTATCAAAGCGCAATAGAAGATAGCAATCGCTTATTACAACTCAATCCTAGTTTAGCTGAAGGATATTGCGATCGCGCGGCGGCTCGTCGTTCTTTAGGAGATCATAAAGGAGCAATTAAAGATTACGATCGGGCATTACAGATTAATGATAACTTAGCCGCAGCTTATTATGGTCGCGGGATTGCCCGTGAAGCCCTGCAAGATTTACAGGGTTCAATTGATGATAACACCCAAGCAATAGAGTTGGTTCCTGAATTTTCGCAAGCGTATTGTAATAGAGGAAATGCTCGTCGGCTTTTGGGTGATGAACAAGGAGCGATCGCAGATTATAATCAAGCATTGGAAATTAATCCTGATTTAATTGAAGCATATTACAACCGAGGTTCAACCCATTATGCTTTAGAAGAATACGAAAGTGCGATCGCAGATTACACCCAAGCTTTGCAAATAAATCCCCAATCTGCTGCATTTTACAGCGATCGCGCTAATGCTCGCTATGCCCTAGAAGATTATCAAGGGGCAATAGAAGATTATAGTCGAGCGATCGCGATCGACTCTAGCTTTGCTGAAGACTGGTACAATCGGGGTCGTAGCCGTTCTCTATTGAGAGATTTACAGGGAGCGCTTACAGACTTAAACCAAGCTTTACAACTCCAGCCTCATTGGGCTTCAGCTTACATTCTTCGAGCAGATGTTTACCAAAATCTGGGTGATTCTCAAAGAGCAATTGCGGATTTCCAGAAATCCGCAGACTTGTATTACCAAGAGGGAAATGTTCAGTATTATCAACAAATTATTGAGCTTATTGAAAAGATTCGATAAAAGAACCCCACCTGTGTACACACAAGTCTAAAATATGTGATTAACCAAGGTTTTACCCCACCCTAACCCTCCCCTTATAAAGGCTACGGTGTACACATAAGTCTGAAATAGCCGATTAACCAATGTTTTACCCCACCCTAACCCTCCCCTTGTAAAGGGGAGGGAACCGGAAATCTTGTTTCCCCCCTTTATAAGCTACGGTGTACACACAAGTCTTTGAGAGTGGCTTCATAGGCTTTTGATCCCCCCAACCCCCCTTAAAAAGGGGGGCAAAAGTCTCTTAAAGTCCCCCTTTTTAAGGGGGATTTAGGGGATCTCCAACGATTTTGGGTTTCTACAGAGATGTGTGTACACCGTAGCCTTTATAAGGGGGGATTAAGGGGGGTAATTGACTTGTGTGTACACCTTTAGTCTGCGGGAAGGGGAGACAAAGCACAGCTTTGGCGGGGTGGGGTTTTCCAGGTTTAATAAGGTTCAAGCGACATAATATCACTCGTTTTTTTGAAAATGAAAGCGTTCCATGAAGCGGCGGTCAATGCAATCTTTGTAATGCCATAAGAGTTTGTGAGGTGGTAAAGTGAAAATGCCTTTGGTTAAGATTGCCTGTCCGTCTCCTGTACCAATTAAACTTAAATATTGCTTTTGTGGCTTATAAGGTTTGAGCGACTTACCTAATAAAATTCGCTGCAAATTCTCAAATAAAGGTTTACCTTGTCTAACTGCAAACACTCCAGCTTTTGGACGCGGATAATTTACCATTGTGGCGATGTCACCAGATGCAAATACTTGCGGGTGTGTTTGAGATTGCAATGTGTCTTCTACCAGAATAAAACCTTGTTCATCAGTTCCTAGTCCCGCAATTTTTAACCATTCGGGTGCTGAAGCTTGTGTCACCCAAAAAATTTTATTACACTCTACTGTCAACCCAGATTCGCACTTAATCTCAAATATTTCTTGAGTTTTCTTGTGGTTTTTAGGTACGATATTACACACATTTTCTCCTAAATGTAGCTTTATACCTCGCTCGGTGAGAATTTGCTGAATTTGATGCCGTACTGATTGATGGTAATTAGGCATCAGTTCCATCTGACGATGAAATAAATGCATTTCCAGATTGGGAATTTGTTGAATCTGATGTAAATGAGATTGTATCGCCAACGCCAATTCTACACCGCCAGCACCACCACCTGCGATCGCAATCCTAATCAGTTCTTGAGGATTTTTACCTACAGCCGCAATTAGTTCATCCCAATGTTCCAATAGCTGCGATACTGGTTTAGCTGCGATCGCATATTCTGCCGCACCTGATACAGACATTCTGGCCGGAGTGCTGCCAATATCAATAGACAGCACATCAAAATCTACCACAAGTCCGTTAGCACAGAGAACTTTGTTGTTTTCCAAGTCTAGAGCAACTACTCTGTCAATATACAAATTTGCTTGAGCAAAGTTAGCCAATGGTTTCAAATCAATATGGCATTCTTCATGGGTGTAAAATCCAGCAATGTGTCCTGGTAACATTCCAGAGTAGGCTGTCTTTTGATTTGCAGTAATCAACGTCAAACGCACTCCGGTTAACGGCTTCATTCCAAACATTTTCAGGGCAATTGCATGGCTGTGACCGCCACCAATTAGCACTAAGTCTTTAACTATCGTATGTTGACAGTAATTACTAATTATTTTCATGCTATAAAAAATATTTTTTCCATAAATAATAGTCAGTTGTCAAAAATATATCGAGAGATATACTCTTGTCAAGAAAAAACTAATAAAATTCAGGATAAGTCACCAAAACAAAGTTTAATAATAGCAATTGAAAAACTAGAAAATAACACAATGGAAACCAGTCTAGCTGTAATTACCGATTTAGAGCAAATTGCCAAAAATCACCCACAGTACCACTGGATAATTATGAACATTCTTACTACTTTTATCCGAAAAAATACTGTTTATATATCTCAAGAAAAAGTAACGATTAATTTGTTAGCAAAAGTTCGTCTAGATATTCAAGCAGCGCTGACTGTTATTGCAAGAAGAGATGTAAATAAAGACCCAGAAAATGAGCAGCTTGATTTGAGTCATATCGATATGAGAGGAGCAAACCTAAATAGGGCAAATCTACAACAGACAAACCTTTATCAAGTTAATCTTGCTGGGGCGAACCTTACAGAAGCTAATCTTGCAGGAGCAATTCTCAGTGCAGCTAACCTCGAAGGCGCTGACTTATATTTAGCTAACCTCGAAGGGGCAATCCTGAGTGCAGCTAACTTAAAAGGTGCTAACTTAAAAGGTGCTAACCTGCATTATGCAAGCTTATATCTAGCTGAATTGTATGGGGCAATTCTTGATGATGCCATACTTGATGGGGCAAACCTCAGAGAAGCTAAATTATCTGAGTAAAACACCAGTAAAAAAGCTTCGAGAGCAGACTTTTTTACAATTTACAATAATTGTCCTATTTTCGCCCTAATTTACGATTATATTCGATATTATTACCTAATTAAATAGGGCTTTTGACACCTATGATAATTTTCTGCTAAATGGTATACTATTTTTTCCAAACATCTAAGTAATAATTCTAGGTTGTAAGGAAAATCTTTACCATGTCTTCTAAAAAGACAGACACTCTGTTGAATTGGTTCATAACTATAATAGTTATATTTGGCTGCTCATTGACTGTAATTTTCTTTGCTTTGTCTAGTATTAAAGAATTGTCAATTCAGGAAAAAATTCAGTATAGAAACCAAGCTTTAACAACTACTGCAATAGTTTTTCTGGCATCGGCAGCAATCTTTAATACATATTATGCAGCAAAGCGGGCCCAGGCGATGCATAAAAATGCGATCGCAGCCGAGAAAAACCTCGAAATTGGCATTCAGAATGCCAAACTGAATCAAGACAGATTAACTTCAGAACGTTTTATGGGGGCAATTGCCCAACTTGGTCATGATAAAATTGAAACCCGAACAGGTGCAATTTATGCATTAGAAAGAGTTGCTCAGGATTTTCCGAAAGAACACTGGACAATCATGGAAATCGTCACTGCCTTTGTGCGTGAAAATGCACCTATCCAGCCGATGAAGATAGAGCAACAAAAGCCGGAATATTCACCAGATGCTTACTCAGGTAGGCGTAGAGGTGGGTCGCGTCCGACACAGCCATTGGAGCAAAACCTCAATGAAGAATTGCCAATAATCCGCACCGATATTCAAGCAGCCCTAACTGTCATCGGTAGGCGGAATTTACTGGAAGACCCAAAAGACCAGAAACTTGATTTACGTCATATCGACATCAGACGAGCAGACCTACTAGGAGTTAACCTGCAACAAGCGGATTTACGTGGTTCTGACCTGAGTGGGGCTGACCTGCGGGGAGCCGACTTGAGCGAGGCTGACCTTAATGGCGCTAAACTCGTCAGGTCTATTCTCTATGAAACCAAGTTACTAAACGCTAGCCTCTGTGGAGCTAATCTGTGTTGGGCTAATCTCAACCGGGCTAATCTCTCTGGGGCGAACCTGCGTTCAGCTAATCTCTCTGGAGCAAGTCTGCGTATAGCTAATCTCCAAGGAGCAAACCTTTATAAAGCTAACTTGCAACAAGCGACCTTGAAAGTCGCCAACCTGTCTGGAGCAAAGCTGTTTTTAGCTAACTTGCAAGGTGCAAAACTGGGGAAAGCCAACCTCCATCTAGCGGGTTTGATTGGTGCTAACCTCTCAGGGGCTAACCTAAATGGAGCAAACCTTTCTGGGGCTAACTTGAATGCAGCCAAACTCCACCAAACAGAAATCTATTTTGCCAATCTTTCAGAAGCCAGTTTAACGGAAGCTGACCTGCATCAGGCTAACCTGATTGGAGCTAACCTGCATAGAGCGACCTTTTATCAAGCTAACCTGACTCAGGCTAACCTGATGGGAGCTAACTTTTTAGAAGCTGACCTCAGTGATGTCAAACTGGAAGGGACAATTTTAACAGGGGCTAAAAACTTAGAGTTGCACCAGATTAGAAAGGCACTTGGCGATCGCACCACTCGTCTACCTGATTATATCGAAGCACCGACAGATTGGCGACAATCAGGTTAAGTTATCACAGCATCATTAGTTATTTGGGCGTATTCTACCGTTTTCACTTAATGCTATAGTTTTTACCAAAAGTCTCCGTAGTAATTTGGGAGATGAGGAAGAAATTTAATTTATGTCTGATAACAAGACAGACACACCCAGAAATTCGTTTATAGTTCTAATTTTATTTATTGTATTGTTTATTATTTCATCCGTTATAGTCGGTTGCTTTGTCTGGCATATACCTCTAATAGATGAACGAGTAAAAAATGAAACGGAAGCGCTAAAAACTACTGCGACAATTTTCGGCGCAATTGCAGTGTTTATCAATGCTTACTATGCAGCCAAACGTGCGGAAGCTATGGATAAAAGTGCTGAGGCTGCCAATAAAAGTGCTGAAGCTGCTTTAAGAAATGCAGAAGCAGCACAAGACAAGCAAATCACAGAACGCTTTGCGAAGGCGATTGAACAGCTTGGGAATGAAAAGATTGAAGTGCGATTAGGTGCAATTTATACTCTAGAACGAATCGCCAAAGATTCCAAAGATGATCACTGGACAATCATGGAAGTCCTGACGGCTTTTGTGCGAGAGAATGCACCTTTGATGGATTTTTCCGAGAAAAATACAGGAAATTCAGACTCATTAATAATAGTCAATACTTGGAATTATCAAAAACCAAAGGAGATAGAGCAAGAACCAAAACTTCAGACGGATATTCAAGCAGCCCTTACCGTAATTGGACGGCGCAAGTCTGAGAATGACCCAGAAAATCAGAGACTAGATTTATGTAATATCGATATTAGAGGAGCAGACCTTAGGGAAGCCAAATTGCAAAAGGCAGACCTCAGGGAAGCCAACCTACAAGGGGCAGAACTCACCAAAGCCAATCTCCAAGGGGCAGATATCTTTGGTGCTAACCTGCAAGAGGCAAACCTCAGGCAAGCTAACCTTGAAGGAGCAAAACTAATTGGCATCAATCTGCGAAAGGCAAACCTTGAGTTCGCCAACCTGCAAGGAGCAGACCTTATACTAGCTAATCTGCAAGAGGTATTTCTCAGAGAGTCCAATCTGCAAGGAGCAAACCTTAGGCAAAGCAACTTGCGAGGGGCAAACCTTAATGGAAGCAATTTACGAGAGGTATTCCTTGAGAAAGCCAACCTAGAAGAAGTATTTCTCATGAGAGCCAATTTACGAGAGGCATTCTTTGAGAAAGCCAATTTACAAAAGGCATTTCTTATGGGAGCCAATCTTCAGGGAGCAGACCTCACGGAAGCCAACTTACAAGAGGCAATCATCAGGGAAGCTAACCTGCAAGGGGCAATACTCAGGGGAGTCAAAAACCTAGAACAACACCAGATTGAATTAGCAAAAGGCGATCGCACAACCATCCTACCGGAAAATCTTCAATTCCCCGAATGTTGGTAAGCTAAAGTTTCACCCTTAAATACTCAAACTTGAACCTTTTAACTCCAAAGATGGTGGTACACGCTACATTCATGCTATTTGTGTTCCCCAATTTAATAAACAGGGGAGCGTTGAAGGGTATGCGGCATTAATCAGTGACATTAGCGAACAGCTTGCGCGCACCATTTCGCCATATCGCCGGATTTAGTTCGATGCTATGAGTTAGGGGTAAATGCTTATGTTGTTAAGCCAGTGGATTACCATGATTTTGTCGATTCGATTAAGGGTGTTGGCCTGTTTTGGGCAGTGATTAATCAGCCTCCTGTTGGCGCTCTACCTCCAGCCCCTAATCCTCAACAGGAGAGCGACTAATGAATGTCCTCCGTTTCCTGCTTTTGGAAGATAGCGTGTTAGATACAGAGCTAGCGCAAGCGATGCTAACGGAACGAGGAATTGCTTACCGCGATTTCCAATTTAGTCAGATGTGCTTAGATGTTTGTTAAAAAGCTCTTCAACTTTATAAAGCAATACGCTTGGGTTAAGGATTTTTGGGAGAACCATAAAGCTGTAGAGACGCGAAATTGTACTTCTCTGCACTATCCGCTAGATGAGAATTTTAGTCTTATCTGAACCGTATTGCCTTAGTTCACAACATATTTGAAAAATAAATTCTTATGGATTTCATAGATGATTTCTATTAAGTAGATTCAAGTACCTATCAAGTACTTCCGTATTTGTACGCTATCAGATATTTACAGATACTCTTAAAATCAACCTAAATTTATTTCCGTAAGGAGTCAGATATGAAGACTTATGACATATCTTTCATAAAGACAAATGGAATCACGACTTTGTTAGTATTTATTTCAATTATATTTATTTTATCAGTAACTCTCATTTTCTCGTTATTTGAAAGTATTGAAGGATTTTCAACTCAAGAAAAAATAGAATATATTAATCAAGCATTAACAACTCTTGCCATCATCATTGGAGGATTGGCATTAATTACTAATGCTTACTATACTTCCAAACTTTCACTAGATGAGAATCAGAGTTTGTTAACGCAACTCCTAGCTGGGACACTAGCTTGGGATAAGAATATCGGAACTGGCATCAATAACACCCAAGCAACTCCAGAAGAAATTGCTCCCGAACGTTTTTGTAAAGCAATTGAACAACTGGGAAATGAAAAGATTGAAACGCGATTTGCCGCCATTTATGCTTTAGAACGAATTGCTAAGGATTCTCACAAAGACCATTGGACAATTATGGAAATTCTCGCTGCTTTTATCCGTGAGAATTCCCCGATGAATCATGAATATGAGAACAATTTACAAGAGTCATCAAAACTCCCTACAGATATTCAAACAGCCTTAACTGTTATTGGACGACGCGATTCATATAAAGATCCGGTAAATCAGAAACTGGATTTACGCAATACAGACCTCAGTAATGCAGACTTAACGGAAGCTAACCTCTCTAGGGCAATCCTCGTAGGAGCTAACTTACAATGGGTTAATTTCACACGAGCAAATCTCTCAGAGGCAGACTTATCAGTAACCGATCTTTGTGGATCAATCTTCTATGAAGCAAATCTCTCAAAGGCAATCCTTCCAGAAGCCAATTTGCAAGGAGTAGTCCTCAGAAAAGCAAACCTCTCAAAGGCAATTCTTTATGATGCCAACTTAGAAGGGGCAATCCTTTGTGATGCTAACTTGACAGAGGCAATTCTTTGTGATGCCAATCTAGAAGGAGCAATCCTTTGTGATGCCAACCTCTTTGAAATAAACTTAGAGGGTAGCAACCTCCAAGATGCAAACCTGATTGGCAGTAACCTGCAAAGAGCAAAACTTGCTGGAGCCAACTTAGAAGGTGTGTTACTCAGTACAGCTAATCTGCAAGACGCTAACTTCCAAGAAGCCAACCTTGCTAGGGCAAACTTGAGTGGATGTGAAAACCTAGAATTACAGCAGATTGAAGAGGCTATTGGCGATCGCACAACAATCCTACCGGAAAATTTGAACATCCCCCAACACTGGCGATAAAAGGGAATAGGGAATAGGGGATGGGGTTTCAAAAATTCGGCTATTAAGAGAAAATTAAGGTTTTTTAACCCGCCTCGGCGGGTTTTATTTTTGTAGATGCAGTTGATTACCTCCCTTTCAATTAAAGTTATTGGTAACAAATAGGTTAGTCAATTTAAAAGAAAATTTATAAAAATAAATTTTAGTGGTCAAATATATCATTAGAAATAATAAAACTATCAAAGTTAAAGAGACTTTTTATTAATTGTAATTTGTTTGTTTTTCATGACAAAAATCCTTTTGACTGAATTTACCTCTGATTGTTGGCACTGTTACAACCCTTGATTTTAAAACCGTCTACTATACCTGAGTACTTTCCAAAAATAGAACTAATTCATCAATAACATAAGTCTCTTAATGCTGGAGAGTGACTTACTGTTATCCTATTCACCTAAATTACAGTAGGTTAGTAAATTCTCAATAATTTCGGTTTTTTCTATGAACTCTGAATCGATAAATCAACAATAACTAACAAAGGAAGTAAAAGTTAGTAAAGAAGTAAGGAGAAAAAATTAATCTATTTATTTTTTTCTGCGCCACTAGTTAAGAGGTAATCTATGGTGCGAAACTCAAAGCTAGGGTATAGAACGTTCCCTAAGTTTATTCTGCGTCAATCCGTTGCTATAGGTATAATTGCATCTTTATTGGTTGGCGGAATAAGTTTTTATATATTAAAACGCTGGCAAAATTATGCAAATTCAGAGACACAAGTGCCAGCAACACAATTGCCACAGTTAAAAACTGTAACAGCTTTAGGGCGGATTGAACCACAGGGAAAGGTAATTAAACTCTCTGCTGCGGTATCTGCTGAAGGAAGTCGGGTAGAAAAGTTGTTAGTGAAGGAGGGGGATAGGGTAAAAGCAGGACAGGTAATTGCAATTTTAAATAGCTGCGATCGCTTGCAAGCAGAATTAGAAGAGGCACAGCAACAAGTGAAAGTCGCCCAGGCAAACCTAAATCGTACCCAAGCAGGGGCTAAACGCGGTGTAATTGCCGCCCAAAAAGCTGCGATCGCTCGTTTAGAAGCAGAAGGTCAAGGTAATACTAATGCCCAAGCAGCCACAATTGAGCGATTCCAAGCCGAAGTGCAAAACGCCCAAGTAGAAGACGAACGCTATCAGCAACTATATCAACAGGGTGCAATCTCCGCCTCCCAACGGGATAGTAAGCGTTTAAACTGGGAAACTGCCCAGAAAAATCTCCAAGAAGCGCAAGCACAGTTAAATCGTAGCCAATCAACTAGCCAACAGCAGGTAAAAGAAGCCACAGCAACCCTTGATGAAATTGCTGAAGTGCGAGGAGTGGATGTAGAAGCAGCCAAAGCAGAAGTCAATCGGGCTGTAGCAGCCATGAATTTAGCAAAAGTCAATCTCAAACAGGCCCAAGTGCGATCGCCCCAAAATGGCCAGGTATTTGAGATTCATACCCATCCTGGCGAATTGGTATCAAATGATGGCATTGCTGATATCGGACAAACCAGCCAGATGTATGTAATAGCCGAAGTCTACGAAAGCGACATCGGCAAAGTCCATTCCGGTCAGCAAGTGCGAGTATTTGGTGATTACCTCCCCATTGAATTGCAGGGAATCGTAGATCGCAAAAGCTTGCAAGTGCGACGGCAGAATGTAATTAACACAGATCCCGTCAGCAATATCGACAACAGAGTAGTAGAAGTCCATATCCGACTAGATGAAGCCTCCAGCCAAAAAGCTGCCACCTTAACCAATATGCAAGTTAAGGCAGTAATTGAATTGTGAATTGTGAATTGGGCATTGATTATTCTCCTTGTCCCCCTTGTCCCCCTCATCTCCCCACTTCTTATCATGGGATTGATCAAACAACTGCAACGACGAACCCCTTTAGGATGGCTGCAACTGAATCATGAAAAAAGCCGTCTTTTGGTGGCACTGTCAGGCATTGCCTTTGCGGATCTTCTCATGTTCATGCAGTTGGGCTTTCAAACTGCGCTGTATGACAGTAACACTAGACTACATCGCAGTTTGCAAGCAGACATTGTTTTAACCAGTCCTCAAGCCCGTAATTTGCCAAGCTTGTCTACATTTTCTCGGCGGCGACTTTACCAAGCAATGGATATCCCAGGGGTGAAGTCGGCCCAAGCAATGTATTTCAACAACACAATCTGGAAAAATCCCCAAACACACCGTGAAACAGGGGTGTTAGTTATCGGCTTCAACCCAGATCAGCCAGCCTTTGACTTACCAGATGTTAACCAGCAATTGCAGACAATTAAGCTACCAGATACCGTCTTGTTCGACCGTGGCGCAAGAGGAGATTATCAAAAAGCGATCGCTCAAATTGACCAAGGCAAAACCCTAACTACCGAAATCGAACGGCGCACAATTACCATTAGTGGCTTATTTCAAGTCGGGGCTTCCTTTGGTTCTGATGGCAATCTGATTACCAGCGATCAAAACTTTTTGCGGCTATTTGGGCGACAATCTAGCAGCGTCAGTCTAGGTTTAATTGTTCTTAAACCAGGGTATGACCCGAAAAAAGTAGCAGCAATGCTCAAAGCCTACCTGAGAGATGATGTCAAAGTCTTAACCCACGCCGAATTTATTGAATTTGAAAATAACTTCTGGAGAACAAATTCCCCAATTGGGTTTATTTTCAGCCTGGGTGTATCAATGGGCTTTGTGGTAGGCGTAATTATCGTCTATCAAGTTCTTTCTACCGATGTTAATGCCCACGTTCGAGAATATGCCACCTTCAAAGCAATGGGATATCGCAATTACTACCTGCTAGGTGTGGTGCTTGAAGAATCGTTGATATTGGCAGCATTGGGCTTCTTCCCCGGATTGGGAGTGTCCTTAGCACTTTACCAACTGACTCGCAGCGTCACAAATTTACCCATGTACATGACTGCGATTCGGGCATTGCAAGTATTAGTACTAACTATCATTATGTGTACAATTTCCGGTGCGATCGCCACGCGCAAACTCCAAGCCACTGACCCTGCTGATATGTTTTAAAAATGGGAATGCTCAATGCCCAATGCTCAAATATGCTTCCCGTCATCTCCATCCAGAATCTCGACCACCACTTTGGTGAAAGTTCACTTCGTAAGCAAGTATTATCTAACATCGACTTAGAGATTAACGTCGGTGAAATTATTATTATGACCGGGCCTTCTGGTTCTGGAAAGACTACCTTGCTGACCTTAGTAGGTGCATTGCGTTCTGTCCAATCGGGTAGTTTGCGAGTGTTAGGGCAAGAACTTTGTAGTGCTAGTCCTGAACAATTAGTGCAAGCGCGATGCCGTAACGGTTATATTTTCCAATCACATAACTTGCATGGTAGTTTAACAGCACTCCAAAACGTCAAAATGGCTTTGGAATTGCACAAACATCTTGGGTTAAAAAAGATGCTAGCGAGGTCAGTCCAGATGCTAGAACAGGTAGGATTAGGAAATCATTTGCATTACTATCCTGATAAACTGTCTGGGGGACAAAAACAAAGAGTAGCGATCGCTCGCGCCTTAGTAAGTCATCCTCAAATAATCCTGGCCGATGAACCCACCGCCGCCCTTGACAGCCAATCGGGACGAGATGTAGTCAATCTCATGCAAAAACTGGCAAAAGAACAAAGCTGTACTATCTTGATGGTTACTCACGATAACCGCATCCTAGACATTGCCGATCGCATCGTTGAGATGGAAGATGGTAAGCTCAAATCACAATTGACATTGACGCAACGCCACAAGGTTATTTGACATCTGGGCTTTAGCTTTAACTCGATACCAATGGCATCTTGTCCGCCTTAGCAAAAAGTGGTTGAGTATTTTTTAATTGGAAGTCCTTTAGAGTGTTCCAAAAAATAAATGATCCAAAACCCGTCATTGCGAGCGAAGCGAAGCAATCACAGCCCTTGGGATTGCTTCGCTTCGCTCGCAATGACAATTGGGCATTTTTTTACTTGGAGTACTCTTATAGCAATTCTTGATGAAAATAAGGCTTAGTCAGACTTTGGGTAAAATCCTCTTATTCGGTATTAAGTAACCATGCAGAATTAATTACAGTCATTGCAAGCGAAGCGAACGCGAACAGCGTCTCCAAGAGTTGCAATCCTAGCCCCCGCGTTCGCGAAGCGTGTCCGAAGGACTTATGCTTCATTTCGCTATCTCTACGAGACGCTACCGCGTTAAGCGAAGCTATGCCGAAGGCTTTACGCTCCATTCGCAATGACATTGTGTAATTAATTTTGTTTAACTACTTATTCAAAAACTATATCTTCGTAAAGTGCTGCCATTGTTTCCTCAAAATCCACGCTGTTGAGTCGAAATGATTGATGTTCTGCTGTGTAAGATTGCAAAACCCAGAACCCTTGTTCATTGCGTCGAAAACACTCGACTCGCTGACGTTTAGTATTAATTAATATATACTCTTGCAGACTTTCCAGTGTTTGATAATCGGCGAATTTGTCACCGCGGTCAAAGGCTTCTGTAGAATTAGATAAAACTTCGACAATTAAACAGGGAAATCTTTTATAACCTGGCGTTTCTCGATCTCGTTGATCGCAAGTAACCATCACATCGGGATAATAAAAGCGATTCAGAGATTCAATTTGGGCTTTCATGTCAGTGATGTAAACACGGCAACCAGAGCCGCGCACATGATTACGGAGGAGAGCGGCAAGGTTAAGAGCAATTGTGACGTGTGCTTCAAGCGCTTCAGCCATTGCGTAGATGTAACCGTCTATATATTCATGCTTGATATTGCTCTGTTCCTCCATTTGGAGGTATTCTTCAACAGTCATGGCCATAAGGTTTATTCTGAGCGATTATGTTGACCAAGCAGTTGCTCAGGCAATTTATGACAAGCTCGAAGATGATACATTTACAGGTAGGATTCCTGTTTGCAAAGGAGTGATAGCCTTTGCATCAACTTTGCGCGAGTGTGAAGATGAATTACGCCCAACGCTGGAAGACTGGATTTTGCTTGGGTTAAAGCTGGGATATTCTCTACCAGTAATTGATAATATTGACCTCAACAAGGAGCCGACTCTTGAGCCGATGGATACTTTGTAAGTATCGAGATTTTGTGAAAAATTGCTCATGATTCTACAATTTAAGTCGAGCGATCGCTATAGTAAAATGTAGTCATGTTGATTAAAATATTGTCTTCCATGTTATGAATATATCTTTAACTCCAGAACTAGAGCAGTTTATCCAATCAACAGTCAAGGAAGGTAGATATTCATCTGCTTCTGAAGTAGTTTGCGCTGCCTTGCAATTGCTAGAGGAATGGGAGACGAAACGTTTAGTGCGATTAGAAGAACTCCGCAAAGAAATTGCTATTGGAATTGAACAATCAGATCGCGGTGATGTTTTTGATGGGGAAGAAGTATTAAGAGAATTACGAGAAGAAATTCAACAAGCACAGCAGAGTTAAGGATGAGCAGATATATTTTGAGTGCTGCTGCCAAGCAAGACTTAAAAGATATAAAAAACTATATAAGTCGGTTGAATTTAGGTGCAGCTAGTCGTTTTCTTGATGCTTTTGAAGAAAAGTGTCTTTTATTAGCAGATTTTCCTGAACTTGGGCGTAGCCGTGAGGAACTAGCACCCAATTTACGTAGTTTGCCAGTGGATAATCAAGTCATTTTTTACAGACCAGTTAAAAATGGTATCCAAGTGGAGAGGGTTTTGAGTGGATATCGAGATTTTGAAGATATTTTTCACGAGAATCAGGATATCTAAGCGATCGCAATTATATTCATCTCTCAATTCTCACAGGCCATCGTACCTCATTTTACACTCTGAACAAGAGCGATCGCCTTCACAACACCATCATTCCACCTCAGAACACGAAACGTCGAACTTGAAACTAAAACATTTTCACTTGGAATAGAAATGTTCTCACTTAAAACAGGAACATTCTCACTTGAAGCCAAAACGTTCTCACTTAAAACAGGAACGTTCTCGTTTGGAACAGAAAACTCCGAGTTTAGAACAGGAAACTCCGAGTTTAGGCGATCGCAAATCTAACTTTTAACATGGTACGCTTTGCACAAAACTTGCCTATTCTTGATTTGAGGCGATGCGATCGCGCAAATCTGCTAAATTTTGACGCACAGTAACAGTATTAGGATGATTTGCGCCTAACCGTCGCTCACAAATATCCAAAGCTTGGATGTAAAGGGGTTCGGCTTCGCTGTATTTGCCTTGGGATTTGTAGAGTAACGCCAGGTTGTTGAGGCTTTGGGCGACATCTGGATGTTCTTCTCCCAGCAGCTTGCGCCTGAGTGCTAAAGCTTGGATGTAAAGGGGTTCAGCTTCGCTGTATCTGCCTTGGGATTTATAGAGTAACGCTAGGTTGTTGAGGCTAGTGGCGACAGATGGATGTTCTTCTCCCAACAGCTTGCGCCAGAGTGCTAAAGCTTGGATGTAAAGGGGTTCGGCTTCGCTGTATCTCCCTTGGGAGTTGTAGAGATACGCTAGGTTGTTGAGGCTAGAGGCGACATCTGGATGTTCTTCTCCCAGCAGCTTGCGACAGAGTGCTAAAGCTTGGATGTAAAGGGGTTCGGCTTCGCTGTATCTCCCTTGGGAACCGTAGAGTAACGCTAGGTTGTTGAGGCTTTGGGCGACAGATGGATGTTCTTCTCCCAACAGCTTGCGCCAGAGTGCTAAAGCTTGGATGTAAAGGGGTTCGGCTTCGCTGTATCTCCCTTGGGAGTTGTAGAGATACGCTAGGTTGTTGAGGCTTTGTCCGACATCTGGATGTTCTTCTCCTAGCAGCTTGCGCCTGAGTGCTAAAGCTTGGATTAAAAGGGGTTCGGCTTCGCTGTATCTCCCTTGGGAACCGTAGAGATGCGCTAGGTTGTTGAGGCTAGAGGCGACAGATGGATGTTCTTCTTCCAGCAGCTTGCGCCTGAGTGCTAAAGCTTGGATGTAAAGGGGTTCGGCTTCGCTGTATCTGCCTTGGGAGTTGTAGAGTCCCGCTAGGTTGTTGAGGCTAGTGGCGACAAATCGATGTTCATCACCCAGTAGTTGACGCGCGAGTGCCAAAGCTTGGATGTAAAGGGGTTCAGCTTCGCTGTATTTGCCTTGGGAGTAGTAGAGTAACGCTAGGTTATTGAGGCTTTGTCCGACATCTTGATGTTCTTCACCCAGCAGCTTGCGCCTGAGTGCTAAAGCTTGGATGTAAAGGGGTTCGGCTTCGCTGTATCTGCCTTGGGAGTCGTAGAGTCCCGCTAGGTTGTTGAGGCTAGTGGCGACAGATGGATGTTCTTCTCCCAAGCGTTCTTTGATAACTTTTAGACAATCCTGATACCAAGGTAAAGCTTTATCATAAAACCCTTGACCACTGTAAAAACGAGCGTTACCAACGAAAGGATAAAGTAAATTATTATTGCTGATGTATTGAATGAGATTCTTTGCTATTTCAGCTATATGAGATATGGCGGGGGAAACAGCAGTGATTTGCTTAAGGGTAGGGTCTTCAGGAATATCTTTAGCAACTGCTACCATTACCCGACAAAGCGATCGCTTAAATTCCTCTACCTTATCTAAACCTGTACACTTGTATTGGAAAAACTCGCGCAGCAGTGGATGTAATTGATAAACTCCCTCACCTTTGCGCTGGAGTAAATGCAAATTCAGCAAGCTATCGTCTCTAATTTCCTCTAAATCTTCGGCATCTTCATCTGGTAAACACTGTTCCACCAACTTCCAATGTATAGGTGCGGCAGCAAATAAACTCAATAAACAACCCAATTGCTTATCATTGTCCTCTAATTCTTGCCAACTCAACTCAAAGGCGGCTAACACACCTCGTTGTGCTGTCATGTCAGCTTCCGACTTAGATTTAGAGAGGGAACGCTCATCTAATCGCTTGTTCTCCAACCGCCGCAACATTTCTGCTAGGGATAAATCCTGTTTCCGCGCCAGATAGCGCCCTACTAATTCCACACCCAAAGGTAAATATCCCAGCCATTCACACAACTGATTTGCTAAAGCTAATTCTTTTTCAATTCGCCCCGGTGTCTCTTTGAGTAAAGACTTTAATAACTCCAGCGCCGCCTCTGGTTGCAGCACATCTAAAGATAACTGTGCCATGCGTCCCAACTTCTGGCGCGTAGTCATCAGCACTTTAAACCGAGAAGATGACGACGGTAGATAAGGCTTGACTTCCTCATAGTCGCTGACATCATCCAGCACTAGCAGCACATCACCCTCACGCCAACGCCGCCAACAATATTGCACTTGGGCGAGTAAATCAAAATCTTCTGGCGGCTTTAAATCAAGCTGCGTTCTGGCAAACTGCACAACTTGAATGCCCACATCCCCATTTTTTGCTAGCAACCAGCAAAGCCCACCGTTATATGTTTCGCGGCGTTTGATGGCATATTGTAAGGCGAGTTCTGTTTTACCAACTCCACCCATACCAGCGATCGCAGCAATGGCTACTTGTTTATTATCCTGCAAAAGTTGGTGCAGTTTTTGCAATTCTTCCTCACGCCCAACAAATTCCACTACCCCACTCAGAGGTAAATTTTGCGGTGTTCCAGTCGGGGGATTTAACTTTACCCGTTCCCCTTCGGACGACTTTAGTCAGAAATTAAAAGTTTGATTGCGGTTGTCATTAGCAACATTCCCGACATTCCCGCCATAATTTTTATCGACTGTGTTCGTAAAATTCTGAATAATAGAGGGTTGAGATTTAACAGTATCCGCTATAGCTTCCACAGCTTGAGCAATTTCAGGGTCTTTTTTTGCTGCTTCTTCTACCTGCTCAACCAGAGAAGCTTGTCCATAATTTAGCGGTTGTGTTTGAGCCAGTTCTATAGCACTCGCCGTCTTAGGTGCTTTGCGCTTCAGCAGTAAAAATAATTTACCACTTTGCTCTAAAACGTTTTCGCCCAAGATTTCACCAGTTTTTTCAAAGGCTTTGGTGATTACCAAAGTTGCGATCGCAGCGGCTGTCAGTGATACTGGCTCCATAACTCTGCCAAAATATACGAGATTACCCTTATGCTTCTCAGTCTACAGTCTCTCAATAATTCATGGAGAGCAAATAATAATTTGTAAACTTATTTCCTGCTTTTCTTGGCGGCTTGGCGATTCAATAAGTATTAATGCAAAATTAAATATACATCTGTTATTGCGAATGAAGCAATCCCAAGGTCTTGGGATTGCAACTCTTAGAGACGCTGCGCGAACGCTACATTTCATTCCGCTCGCAATGACATAAATCTTTTTGCATACGTACTTAACGTGTCGCGGAAGTCCCCACCTTCAATGTACTCATAAGGTGGGGATAGGGAGCGGGGGATAAGGATTGCATCTGATATTTGTTTTTGCTCTTGCAAAAACAAATATCAGATGTATGACGAATCGCCAGAATTTTCTGATAGAATTATTTGGTCTTGACCATCAATGCCATAAGCGAAAACCAAGCTAATAGGTATATGTTGCAAGAAAAAGATTTGGGTCTTGGGAACCAGGACTCCTGCCCTTGGAGGGAATGTCAGACCAATAGAACTATGGAGTTTTTGAGGCAGTTCCCGATGAATTGGGAAGCTCCGTCCGTCTTACGGCGGAGTAGTTCACTCCTTACAACTCAAACAGAATTGACATCTCAAAAATTAAGGGACGACTCCAACAAGTGAAATCGTCCCTTATACCATTTATTTGTGAAGCTGCATATAATTCACCCCCCGGCTATCGCCGTCCCCCCAAGGCATCGGCTACGGTGTATACACAAGTCTGAAATAGCTGATTAACCGAGGCTTTACCCCACCCTAACCCTCCCCTTATAAAGGGGAGGGAACTAGATTTCTTGTTTCCCCCCAATATATCGGGGGGATTAAGGGGGGTGATTCGACTTGTGTGTACACCATAGCTTGCCAAGGGGGGACTACAGGGGGGTATTATTATGTGCATCTTCATACAGAATTGGTATTAAACTTAAATTTATAAAACCGAAATATTCTCTATCTACTTACTCTAGAAGGTTCAACCCACTCATCCCAAGAGCTATCGTAGCCATCATAAGTAATTTTATAAAGATCGTTATTAACTTCTAAAACCTGCCCTTTATACCATTTCCCTTTCCACAAAATTCTCACTGCATCTCCAACTCCAAATGATGCCCGAAAGCGTTCAGTGCCAACCCATTCATTCCAGGAACTACTATAACCTTCATAAGTAATATAGCAATTATCATTCTTAACCTTAAGTACCGTTGCTGGATACCATTTTTCCTTCCAAAGAACCTCAGCCTTTTGTCCTACAGAACAGGGTGAGGCAGCTAAAGCACCGGGAATTAATGTTCCTACCCAAGTTGTCAGAAATATAGCACCAAACAATACTTTATTTTTCATGATTCTTTCTATCCTCAAATAGTAAAACGGAACTTTGATGATGATTTATGGAAATCTAATTCAAAACTTCCAACTAACTGTTACTATTGTTATAGAGTTGAATTAGCGATCGCCTCAGCAAAAATTAGGACTTTTCATGCGCTATTTGTGAAGATATCGTATTTAAAATAAACAAAAATCTTAGATCCCCGACTTCTTAAACAAGTCGGGGATCTAACTGTTCGTAGTTATACTGAAACTGGACTTCAGCGTTTATTATTGATATTTTTAAATTAAGTAAGTCGGTATAAATAGACCTTACCATGTAACAGAATGTAAAATCTACAAGACCTTTGTGTTCGCGAAGCGTGTCCGAAGGACTTATGCTTCATTCCACTTCGTTACATTCGCAATGACATACATTGAAATTTTCACGCTGACTTACTTACTGGCTCTAAATCTAATTTCATAAATTCCTAATAACCCAGCTGCTACTAGCAAAGGTAAAAAATAATAGACTCCTCGATAAGCCAGCATTGACCCTAAAATTGCTGCCGCCGAAATTTTAGATGAGAGAATCAGCAAAATTACAGTTTCAAATACTCCCAAACCACCAGGGACATTACTAACAACACCTGCAAACATCGCTAGTAAGTAGATTCCCAAAAAGTCCAGATAGGACAAAGATATATTACCGGGAAGCAGAGGATAAAGAACTGCTGCTGCCAAAATCCAATCAAGACCAGAAATTGCTATTTGGACAAGGGATATCTTAAAAGTAGGAAATCGAAATTCTTGTCCCCGAATTATTAATGGTTGCTTAATAAAAATACTTCCTACCAAATAACCAGCAACCAATAGCAGAAAAATTATCCCAATGGGACGCACAGTGGCAAAAGGTAAATGTAGTTGAGTAGGAATTTTGAGGGGATTGATGAGGAATAAGCAACCTGCAACGGCAAACATCCCCAACCAAAAAGTAAAATTAGCGAAAGCAATTACTTGAGCGATCGCAACTGCTGACACTCCCCAACTGGAGTAAAATCGATAACGGATAGCACTACCAGTCAATAAGGCAAAACCGATAGTATTACTAAAGGCAGAGCTAATAAAGCTGGTTAAAGCAATCTTGTTCCAACTTAGGGAACGATTAATGTAACTAAAACCCAAAATATCGTACCCAATCATCACTAGATAGCCCAAGGCTGTCAGCCAAATTGCCCAGCTTAAGCGACTTTTGGGAATAGCAGTTAAAGAGTTGAGGATGTCACGATAATTATACTCTTGCAGTTCGTTAGCGATCGCCCACACGGAAAGCACCAGCAGCGACAAGCCGAACAGTGTACTGAAATTGAGTTGTAGCTTTTTAAGCATCGTGAATAAATTTATCCTAACTCTTGACTGTGCCAATTTTAGATTTTTTTTAGCTTATGCCTAGGCTGTTGACTCTTTGCCTTTTTATCAGTTAAAAAGTCATGCAAAATATATGTCATTGCGAGCAAAGCGTTGCAATCCCAGGCGATTGCTTCACTCCGCTCGCAATGACACAAAAATAGCATTAACTAAAAAACCTAAATTTCATCAAAGTTAACAGCCTAGTACCGCAGAGCGGAATTAAAAATTAAAAATTAAAAATTAAAAACGAATACAGCATGAGGGTTTCATTGATTTGGAATGGGTAGTTTATTTCCGCCGCACTGTACTAGTTTATGCCTCGTACCTAATGGGCAGAACAAATCAAAAATCGTCAATTTCACTTTTAACTTACAATAAGTCGTAAAGTTTCCATCCTGTTGACACAACATTGACAAATTACTTGCATAAACTTGATGTCTGCCAGCACCGACTGCCCAATGCCCTTTAAAATGAACTACAAACAATCAAAAATTCTTTTGCTAGTTTCAGTGTTAACTCTAGTTGGCTGTAATTTATCCCAAAATGTCGTAGCAAACCCACCCCAACAACAGGATTTACCAACAACCCCTTCCCTACCTCCAACCCAGTCTAATACTGTTGACTCACCTACTCACCTAACCTACAAAATTGAAACCTACGAGAGTAAAGCAATGGGTGCAAGTCGCACTTATGGCGTTTCTTTACCCCCTAGCTATGAGCAACACCCAAAACAAAGCTATCCTGTAATCTTTCTGCTTCACGGCGGACATGGTACACCCAATGATTGGTTTATTCAGGGCAAGGGACAAGCTCTCAAGACTGTGGAACAACTTTATGCTACAGGTAAGTTACCACCTAGTATCATTATCACACCAGATGGCAATGATAAACGTGGCTCTAGTCCTTACTGGGATCCTCAATATATTGATGGCCCTAATGGTAAAGTCTCCACAGCCGTGGGTAATGAGTTAGTAAAAGTTGTCCAAAGCCGTTATCGGACACTGGCAAATCCAGATTTTTGGGCTATGGGTGGTTTATCTTCTGGTGGTTGGGGGGCAATGAATGTGGGATTACATAACTTAAGTCATTTCTCAATTTTATTTAGTCATAGTGGTTATTTTTATGATAAAAGTGGCCCGATAAATAGCCCAATAACTTATATCAAAAGCATTCCCACACCAGCTAAAAAAAGGTTGCGAATCTACCTAGATTCTGGGACATCAGATATTGAAGAAATCGACGCAGCCAAAAACTTTTCTAAAGTACTAAATAATCTCAAAGTTTATAGTTCGTTTCGTCAGTTTCCTGGTAGTCATACTTGGCAATACTGGCGGGAACATTTAGCTGATTCTTTGACGTTTGTAGGCGAACAATTTAAATCTGCTGAAATAGCACATAAACACACATCTACTAATTTAGGGATTAATAATAAAAATACTCAAAATTATTAGCAATTACCAGTAGAGATAATTCTATTTTGCTAAACATTGATATTTAAACATCAATGCGGAAAACTCTGCTGCCATTTTTCAGCAGATTAACTATAGTAAGTTCTAATGGAGGTGATTTTTTTTCAACCCTAAATAAATATGAAGATTTCTAAATTTTTAATTAGTTTGGTCGGTGCGATCGCACTCCTCACTACTGCTGGTTATTATTATGTATTCATCTTAGGCGCTCCCCAACTAGACCCACCCAAAAAAAAGGCAGATACTGGGCTAAAACTTCAATTAGCCACCTTCAACTCCCAAGCGATGGGTACAGTCCGCAACTACGGTGTGATTTTGCCGCCTAATTATTATAAAAATAAGCAAAAGCGCTATCCTGTAATCTTCTTACTACACGGTGGTCATGATGATGCCCGCGCTTATGCTGATAAATATGCAGTCCTAGACATACTGCATGAACTTTATCAAAGTGGAAAATTACCACCATCGATTGTGATTACACCTGATGGTAATGATAATCGCGGTTCCAGTCCTTTATACGACCCCGATTACTTTGATGGGCCCAATGGCAAAATAGGGACTTTGATTGGCTCAGAATTAGTGCAAGTTGTCAAGTCACGCTATCGCACTTTAGAAGAACCCCAGTTTTGGGCGCTGGGAGGTCTGTCTTCTGGGGGATGGGGAGCATTTAATATTGGGTTACGCTATCTAAACAACTTCCACATTCTCTTTAGCCATAGCGGTTACTTTACCGATAATAGCGGTTCACAAAATAGTCCCCAACAAATCGTGCAACAGCTACCACCTGAAGATAGAAAGCAATTGCGTGTTTACCTGGATGCAGGTCTGAACGACACTAATTTGCTTGCTTCTACCAAAGCCTTCAACGAAACCTTAAATAAATTAGGCATTGCTCACGTCTTTTATGCCTTTCCAGGCGGTCATGGTTTGTCTGGTGCAAATGTAGGCTGGAACTACTTCCACAAGCATCTTAAAGATTCGCTTTCCTACGTAGGGGAACAATTTAAAAAGTTAGGAGTTAAAAGTTAGGGGTTAGGAGTTAAAATTTGAAAATTCAGGTTTTACTGCTCTTCTGTTGCTAATACCAATTAGCTAATGAAGTTGCATAAAACAATGGGCTTCAATCCCAAGTCTTACCAAGCCTGATATTGTGTAGTTTAATAAAAAATTGCTATGAGGCATTAAAATTAAGGTGTTATGGATAAAATTCAAAACATTAAAGTTTTTTTATGTATAAGGAACCTAACCGATAAAACTGGTTTATTTCTCAAAACAGAATTCAGGAGTTAGGAGATTATGACTCCTGAATTCTGATTTCTTCTTCAATATTTTTCACTCCTAAAAGACGCGATGAATCGCGTCTCTCCTAACTTCTAATTAATACTTTTAGACTAATGACTAATAATTTAAAAACTCAGATTGGACTTTGGAGTGTAGCTTTCCTTACAGGTTTAGTCGGAGTAGTAAATTTGTTGTCAGCAGTGACACCTACCCTGTATGGGCGAAATCACTGGTTGAAGGGATTTTTACCTTTTGAAATTCGTCTCAGCGGCCATATATTTGCAGCCCTAACTGGGTTTGTTTTACTTACACTTGCTACTAACTTATTACGGCGAAAAAGAATAGCCTGGTTACTAACCACTAGCTTGCTAGTGATTTCCATTTTCAGCCACTTGTTCAAGGGACTGGACTATGAAGAGAGTCTCCTCTCTGGAGTTTTGCTAGTGCAATTAGTCTTGATGCGCCATCTTTTCACAGCGCGATCAGACCGTCCTTCAATTGCACGGGGAGTTAGAGTGCTGATAGGTGCTTTACTATTTACTCTAGCATACGGAACTATTGGCTTTTATTTGTTAGACGGCAAATTTTCGGAAAATTTTAATTGGCGTGAAGCTATACTTCAGACTTTAGCGATGTTCTTCACAGAAGATAATTGGGGACTGCAACCCAAGACAAAATTTGGAGATTTCTTTGCTAATTCTATCTATATTATTGCGGCAGTTACTATTACTTATGCAATAATAATGCTATTGCAACCTGTGTTTTGGCGTAATCTAGCAACGCCAAATGAGCGAAAAAGAGCTAGAGAAATTGTCGAGCAATATGGATGTTCTTCTTTAGCAGCGATCGCACTCTTAAATGACAAGAGTTATTATTTTAGTCCTACTGGTAAGAGTGTAATTGCTTATGTTCCCAAAGGAAGGGGTGCGATCGCATTAGGAGATCCCATCGGCCCGATTGAAGACCGCAAGGAGACAATTATTGCTTTCCAGCAGTTTTGCCAGCGCAATGACTGGTATCCTGGTTTTTATCAAACTTTGCCCGATGATATTCCGCTTTACAAGTCATTGGGATTTAAGGTACTCAAGATTGGCGAAGAAGCGATCGTTGACTTGAAAAGTTTTACCTTACAAGGTAAAGCCGGTAAAAACTTTAGACCATCAATCAATCGTTTAACTAAGCTAGGATACCAAATCGAGTTTTACCAACCACCCATCACCAATGATTTATTGCACCTCCTCAAACCTGTGAGTGATGAATGGCTAAAGATGGTACAAGGTTCGGAAAAACAATTTTCTTTGGGTTGGTTTGACGAAGCTTATCTGCGAGAGTGCGAGATTGCTGTGGTGCATACTCCCGAAGGTAACATCAGCGCCTTTGCCAATATTCTTCGGGAGTACCAACTTAACGAAGCAACCATTGACATGATGCGACATCGTTCATCTCTAGAAAATGGGACGATGGACTTTCTATTTATTTCCCTGCTTCAGCATTTTAAAGAGTGTGGTTACGACAGCTTTAATTTCGGTCTTTCTGCACTGGCGGGAGTTGGAGACAACCCAGAAGCACGCCGATTAGAGAAAGTATTGCACTATCTTTACAGACATTTGAATCGCTTCTACAATTTCAAGGGACTGCACGCCTACAAAGAGAAGTTCCGTCCCTCTTGGGAACCACGTTATTTAGTTTATCCCAGTTTTGCTGCTTTACCAGATGTAGTTGTAGCATTGATTCGCGCTGATTCTGGCGATCGCCTTTTTGATTATTTCAAACCCGGAGCATGATGATTGCTGTACATACATAGCGGCGCATTTAGCGCGTACTGAGTCAAAAGACAACCAATTACACAATAAGTAGTAATGCAAAAATAAATATACATTTGTCATTGCGAATGGAGCAAAGCGGAATGAAGCAATCCCAAGACCTTGCGTTCGCGAAGCGTGTCCGAAGGACTTATGCTTTGCTACATTTCATTCCGCTCGTAATGACATAAATATTTTTGCATACACACCTATCATTGCGACTAAACACTTCAATGCAGGGGTAATGTCTACGACGGACTACCCCTGCACAACTTGGATTTATATAGTATAATTGTACTATAGAGGATGCAATGAGAATTATGACAACTATGAAAAATAATCAAATTTCTCTGCTAGAACTCATCCAAATTCTTGCAGAATATCGCCACAATATCATCGTCAATATCAACCATCTGCAAGAAAATTATCAAAGAACAGGTATCAAACGGGTTAAAGGTGTGAGAGATGAAAATGGGGAACTCCTACAACCTTGGTTACGAACAGAATATATAGATAATGCTGAGTATGTTGATATGGGCAAGTTTCAGTTTAACCGCAATACTGCTACTATCAATATGCTGATTAAACGGAAAGTCAAGCTTGCCAAATCTGAAGACAAAACCCCCACTCTTGAGGTAGCAGGTTTGCTGGTAAATAACCTCAATACTTTTAATAATTACACGATTGTAAGTGACGGTAAGATCAACATAAAATCCTTACAAGTCAAAATTAGTAGGAAAAAAGCTTTTGACTTGCTTAAGCAAAAAGGCGTGTTAGATGCAGACTATTTTGACTTCGATACTGAATATTCCATCCAGCTAGATAACTTGCCACTTGTTGCTTCTGATAGTCGTTTTAGTAGTATTGATGGACTGTTCAATCAACTCGCAGAACTTAAAGTGCTTGCTAGTATTATTTCTGCTCACTTGAAAAAGGAATCAGATATATTTATAGCACCACAGTTAGATGAGTTTAAAAAGCACTATCTTTCCAAGAATACTTACATCAACTTTCCTACTACTAACGAATATACAGATATCCATGAAGCTCTTGCTAATGGTACTCTTGACTCAAGATTGAGCTATAAAATCGACATTGGTAGTCAAAATATTCTGAACTTGAGTAAGTTACCTTCTGCTAACAAGTTTTTGAATAGAATGTATCGTCTTTGTGACAAGAACACTGGAAAAATTATCATTAAGCCTAGTTTTGAGATGGTATTTAACAATAATCTGGCTGTAAGGCACAGATTACTCTCATCACGCACCAAGATTACAAAAGTTGATGAGTTGATGAAACCAATTTTTGATGATTTTCTTGGGCTTGAGCAAAATGGTATAGTTGTAGATATTCTGAAGAAAGTTGGTGCTGATAGTTTGGCGCAGTTATTTCAGGATAAACAAACCGGTAAGCAAATCAGCAAAGAGGAAATGGTTGTAGCTTTGACAGCCGCGAATACCCAGCTAGAACAACATATAGAGAATATCTATCAAGATCGGATATCTCCTTTGGTATTCTACATTGGTTGTATTGGACTATTGCCATATCAAATAGAAGCAAAAGCCATGACTGCTGAGGAAGCTGCTGCTAAATATCCAAATTTGCAATTTTCTAAAAATGAGCAAGAAGGTACTTTTTTTGCAGTCGGTGATAATATTATCAGCATCTATGCAAAAATTGAATACTACAGCAAACTTATTTCTGTATGTGTAGACAATTAGATTGTATCAGGACTTACGTAAAAAGAAGTAGCGGTAATTCATGAATTACCGCTACGACAAATCAGGTTCTTGAGACGATTTTGGGTAAGTCCTATGTAGATATAGCAATCCGATTTGATTTGTGAGAGTTGCAACTCACAGATTCCAGAATTATTTGAGAGGTTGCGTATCTGGATTAATTGCAAAAAAGTTGGGTGCAGCCAAGTTTTTATCGAAATAGAATTAAGGAGTCAGAATTAATTCTGACTCCTGATTGAAAAAGCGATGTTCTGGTTAAAAATGCTGAGTGCAGAACTTAGAGTAAAGCACTCAGATTCTCCACTCATTCTCAGCACTCAGCACTAAATAAGGTCAATTGCCAAGCACGGTAATTTAATTAGTGCGTGGCTGTGCTGGAGCAATCGGTTGTGTTGGAAATGGGATAGTGTCGTTACTTGGATTTGATCCCGCAGGAATTATCGTTGACGGTGCAGACGAAGATGAAGCGCCAACAATACTATCACTAGCACTGATACAAGTATCTAACGCCTGGGTAGTGGGAAGGTCTATTTGACTACGCAAGCCAACTACACACTGACCAAAGCGCACCGGTAACAAACTACGTCCACAGTAATCTAAAACTGCCGGATTAGCTTCTTCCTTAGTACTTAAGCTAACACCAACTACACAGGTAGCTAACTCTTCAGGACGGCGCGCCTTCCCACAAGTATAAAGTGCATCTGTCGCAGCAATTTGGGTCTTATTTTTGATGCTAACCACACAAGCAGCCAAATCCTTTGGACGCAGTGCTGCTGCACAACCAAGTGAAGCTGCTTCTGCCGTTACACCCACTTTTAGGAGGCGACCCGCACAGACACTATAATCATTGCTGTAGGAAGCAGCGATCGCTGGATTGGGTAAGATCGTTGTCAACCATCCAGCTATAGCCAAAACTGGTACTACTAAACTTCTGGAGGTGGAACTGGCTTGTTTGTTCTTACCTCTATTAACCGCTTTATTGCTCATTAACATTGCCATTCTCCAAACACCCAAAGTTATGCTAACTCAAATATTTAAAAAATCCTCTGCAATTACAGAATTTCAGCACGAGCAAGGTATAGACATAATTAATTATGCCGGAAAATGTGTTAATATAACTGTTTGAAAGATAAGTAGGCAACGCAAAAAGTATTTCAGAGTAAGAATACTGCGTAAACCAATCTGATGATTGAGTAGCCTACGAAACTAAATAAACACAAAAAACTTATTGGCACGAGTACGGCGTGACAGGTCGGAATTCAGGCTTGGAAGCTAGTGTGTTGGCTCTATCGGCTTAAAGCAACTGGCGAAAAATTTGATGCCTCTATTTTGGTAGGATACGTCATACCAAAGCAAGTAGCCTCAAAAAACCAAGAATCCCCTAATTTTTGGATCGGGGGAATGTCAAAATGGAACGTTTGGGTAAAGTTTAAACAGGATTAGATTAAGGAAACTCATGTCCCGATATAGAGGGCCCCGCCTCAGAATTGTCCGTCGCTTAGGCGACCTCCCAGGATTGACTCGTAAAAGCGCCAGACGCGCTTACCCACCTGGTCAGCATGGTCAGAACCGTAAAAAACGCTCTGAATATGCCATCCGTTTAGAAGAAAAGCAAAAGCTGCGCTTCAACTACGGTTTGACTGAAAAACAATTGCTCCGCTATGTGCGGAAAGCTAGACGTGTTACCGGTTCTACCGGACAAGTGCTGTTGCAATTGCTAGAAATGCGGTTGGATAATACCGTTTTCCGCTTGGGTATAGCCCCGACTATCCCCGCAGCGCGTCAACTGGTAAACCACGGTCACGTAACTGTTAACGGTCGTGTGGTGAATATTGCCAGCTATCAATGCCGTCCTGGTGAAACAATTGCAGTCAGAGATCGGGCACAATCACGGAAGTTGGTGGAAGCTAACTTGCAATATCCCGGTTTGGCCAACCTCCCCAGTCATTTGGAGTTTGACAAAAATAAGTTGGTTGGTAAAGTCAACAGCGTTATTGAACGCGAATGGGTGGCACTACAAGTTAATGAACTACTTGTGGTGGAATACTACTCACGACAAGCGTAAGGAGTTAGGAGTTATGAGTTATGAGTTGAAAGACGATAATTCCTAACTCCTCACTTTTAACTCATAACTATTTTCACCCGCCAATTTGTGACATGGTGCGGCTATATGTACCCGTAACGCCAGAATCGCGCCCTTTAAAGTTAATTTCTGGCTTTATTTGCAGTAAATGCCTGACTTGCTCTTGTAATTGAGTGGTGCTAACACCAGAACGCAGAGCAGTTTTTAAATCTATTTGACCAGTTTCATTTAATAAACAGGGACGCAGCCAGCCATCTGCACTTAGGCGCATCCGGTTACAACGATCGCAAAAACATTCTGACATTTGACTAATAAATCCTAGTGTCCCCTTCGCACCAGGAATTTGAAAGACATCAGCAGGGCCAGCACCACGAACTTGTGATTCTGTCAAGCCCCAGCGATCGCGAATCCGTTCTCGTAAATTGGCTGAAGAAACCCAACCGCGATCGCCAAATAAATGTACATTACCAATGGGCATAAATTCGATAAATCGAACGTGCCACTGTTTATCAATTGTCAGGGCAGCTAAATCTAGAATTTCGTGGTCATTAACGCCAGGAATCACCACCACATTAAGTTTCAAAGGGTCGAATCCGACGTGATGGGCAGCTTGAATCCCCTGCCAAACTTGTTGCCAACGAGAACGTCCCTGATTACCAATAATTTGATCGAAAATATCGGGATCGAGAGAATCCAGACTAATATTAATTCTTCGCAGACCTGCATTGTAGAGGTTTTGTGCCATCGGAGCCAGCAAAAACCCGTTGGTAGTCATTGAGAGGTCTTGAGTTTGGGGTAAAGTTGCGATCGCGCTGACCAAATCCACCACCCGCGGACGTAATAATGGTTCACCGCCAGTCAAACGAAATCGGGTAAAGCCTACTGGAATAAATACTTCTTGAATTAAGCTGAGTAGTTCCTCATCAGTCAATAACTGTTGCTTGAGAATATAATCCAGTTCTACTCCCTCTGGCATACAGTATTGACAACGAAAGTTGCAGCGATCGATTAAGCTAATGCGGAGGTAGTCTACCTGGTTCATCGTTTTATTTTTATTCTCTCTAATTAATTAAAGACTTCCCAGAATTTTAGATTTTAAATTAGGGATTTTGGATTCAATAATTCACAACCAAAAATTTAAAAAGGTTTCAGAGTAAGGGAATTTGAACGCAAAAACCAATCTAAAATTCTTGCTCGAAAGCCAATGCATTAATGCCACATAGCTTAATGCAAAATCTAAAATCCCAAATTGAGTCACAGAGGCGGTTTACCCCTCCTACTATATTTGTTGTAACTCAAAATACCGTACTCTCCCTTAAGTGAGAGTCCGCAGATTGTGGCATAATAAGCCGATCGCATCCACCTAGTTAGTCTCAATCGTGCAAGACACCGACTCCATCAACGACCTTGCTGCTGCTTTACAGCAGCCAGCCGATATCAGCTTTGAACTGCCCGATCCAGAAGATGAACAGATTCTAGAGTCAGATTTTCAACAGCAGCTAGAAATAGCTTGGCAGGTGTGCGATCGCTTTGATTTGCAAACCGAAATCTGGCGGGGGCGAATTTTACGCGCGATCCGCGACAGAGAAAAAGTCGGCGGTGACGGGCGCGGTACTGGCTTTCTGCGATGGCTAAAAGAGCGGGAAATCAGTAAAAGTCAAGCTTATGCCTGGATTCAACTGGCTAATAGTGCCGATACTCTAATTGAAGACGGTAAACTCGATCCCGGTTCTGTGAATAACTTCAGTAAACGGGCCTTTGTTGAAACCTCCAAAGCATCGCCAGAAGTGCAACAGATGGTGAGTGAAGCTGCCCAAAAAGGCGATCGCATCACCAGGCGCGAAGTGCGTCAACTCAGCGATGAATGGACAGCTATGTCCTCGGATTTATTACCCGAATCAGTCAAGGAAAAAGCCGCAGATAATACCCTTCCCCCGCGCTACATTGCCCCACTGGTGAAGGAAATGGAAAAACTGCCAGAATCGCATCAAAAATTTATCCAGAAGGAAATTGCTGCCAATCCTGATGTAGATACCCTGAAACAGGTAACTACCGAAGCGCGTAACTTGGCCAAATATCTCAAAGGGGCGGCTCAAGTTCAGGCGCTAACGCAGGAAAATATTGATATTGAAACAGCCTTAGAAGAGGCGCAAAGAGTCGGCTGTTTGAGCATAGCTGCTGATTTGGTCAATCAAGCATCTCAGATTGAACAAACGATCGCTAAACTCTACATGACTTGGAAACGGATTGGTAATTTGGCGGATCGATTATATGTAGATACTGGCGCAAGTACACCCAACTTGCGATCGCTCCTCACTTGCTTAGAACCTCTAGGTGGTGAAATTATGGAATTGCAACTTAGTGGTGCGACTGAACACACTGTTCGTTTGCAAATTCAGGAGACAAGTTAGGGAATTAGGAGTTAAAAGGGCGGTTAGCAACCGCGTTTACACAGACAAAAACCACCTCCGTGGGTTTCAAAAACCCAATTTTTTCTTAGTCCGCGTTCGCGTAGCGTTCCGTAGGAAAGGCGAACTTTGTTTGTATAGCCGCGTTGCCCAAGCCGCGCACCGGAGGCATCATTCTATTGCCCTGGTTGCTCTACTCATCCGTAGGAAAACTGCCATATCTCAAATTCTAATGAGCAGCGCATGATGTCGCGGTGAGTGACAAATTATGAGGCGACGCAGTGGGTACTTGAGCAACCAGAACCACGTTCCCGTTAGCATCAATTACCCATCCTTGGGCTTCGACAATTTGAGTAGGTTCATTGACAGAATTAACCTTCTGTGATTTTTCTTCTATATTTTGCTGCGCCTGAGCAACTACTCTTTTCTGAATACCGTTAGCATGATTTTTACTCTCTGGCTCTAATGCGATCCAATCTGCCAGCACTGCATCATCAGCTATCAATGGCTGCGTGGGATCGGCCATTAGTCCACCACGTCCAGTAGCAATAAATGAACTCCTGGCTATTTTTCCACCAGAACCACAACCAGCAGCAATTTGCTGGGAAGCATCAACCGGATTTACGGGCAATTCCACTAATCTTTTACTGGGGTCAGCATCTGGTGAGTTGATTTGGACAGTGCCATTTAATGAAGGGTTTTGCTGAGAAAATGCGGTGATGTCACTTGTTGGCAGGTTATTCGGGTTAACTTCTTTTGGGTCAAGTCTCTCTACGTCTGCACGGGTGCGGGGCACAAAACCAAAGATGCTCTTAGCGGTGATTGTGATTTTACCACCAGAGCCAAAGAAGCCGTTGGCGGTGATATCGTTATTTCCGAAGGGAGTAGCCACAAGGAAGCCATTAGGTGCTTTGATAGTGATATTGCCGCCATCTCCGTCACCCCTGGCGTTAGTGGATATTTTACTGTTGCGACGCATCAGTAATAAATCCTGCACCTGTAAGGCAATATTCCCGCCCTTTCCTGACTCACTATTAGATGTAAGTGTTCCTTGATCCATAAGTATGGAATGAGTGGTTATATTGAGTTCACCTGCTTTCCCTAAATTGGTTACACCCGGTTGATAATTGATATCCTTTTGAGCTTCACTGCTCACATTTATTGCAGCCCCATTGCGAATAATCAATAACCCAGTTGTGATATCTAAATTTCCAGCAGATCCAGAACCAGTAGTTGAAGCAGATAAGTTACTGAGCTTAGTACCATTTGGTGAAGCTCCAGTTAATTCTATGGACTTGGAGGCGTTCACAGTCAAATTCCCTCCATTTCCTGTAGCGGGTTTAAATTGATATTGGTTATCAGCAAATATAACTTGTCCGTCAGACTTTGTTGACACCTGTGCCCCTCCCTGGATACTTAACCTCTGAGTATTAATCGTGATGTTACCAGCATTTCCCACATCATAAGTTGCGCTAAACAATCCGCTAGGTATAAAAATACCATTTGGGAAAAAAGAGGAGGGTGGAAAGTCGGAACCACCGATTAGTTCTACAGAATCTGAGGCGTTCACAGTCAATTGTCCCAACGAATTAGAGAGAGAAGTATCAAGTAACACTTGTGCTCCCTTGCTGAGAATCAACTTGCTAGTGTTGATCGTTAAGTTTCCAGCACCTCCTGTACGATCGCTCCCAACCTTCAAAGGAATACCACCGATTAACTCTACAGTATCGGAGGCATTAACGGTCAAATTTGCTGCTAGTTGCTTGCTTAGGCTATTAGCCAAAATCTGTGAAGAACCAGTTATGAGTACGCGTCTACCTTGTACCAGGATATTACCTCCACCTTCGCCACCGACATCTACATAAGAAGGAATTTCAGTTCGCGAAATTAGTTGGATGTCCTGAAAATTCTTGACATTTTCGTATCCCAAGTCCCAACCTTGGTCTGTTTGGTTCATTTTAACTAGACTATTAACAGCAACACTTCCTAGCTCTATTTGTCCTCCCTTTGCTGTTAAATCTCCTCCCTCCAGCACAACATTGCCACCGACAAGTGCCAAGGTTTTACCTGACAGTACCTGTAGACCAACAGGCGCTTGTAGGTTATTGATTGCGCCACCTGGACTTGCTTGGGATTGATTGCGGATGGTTTCTGATGTAGCTCCAAATTGTAAGCCAATGGGAACACTGACTGTCAGAAGGGTTGTAGTTTGGGGATCTGTAGCGCTAAATTTAGTACCATCTGCAAAGTTCAGACTACTCGCCGTACTTGCCACAAATGAACCACCAATGTTTAAAGAAGCATTGGGGCCAAAAATAATCCCGTTGGGATTAATTAGAAAGAGGTTGGCTGTACCATTAGCTTTAAGTGTGCCATTAATATTAGAAATGGACTTGCCCGTTACGCGAGTGATGATATTTTCAATATTTACTGCATTATTAAAGTAGGCTGTATTGCCAGTGAGAACAGAAAACTGTTCAAAACTATGGAACAAGTTTTTACCGTGAATTGCCCCACCATCGATCTGAATAGTCTGTTGACCATTACTCAGTTTGCCTGTAACGATTGAATTGTTACTACCGAGAGTTTGATCCTCTTTAATCTGCGCCAAGGCACAATACTCAGATAAGGTGAATGTTCCAGTAATTGCTAAAAAACTTATTAGACTTAACTGCCAGCACCAAACCTTGCTCTTTAGAGTCATAACAAAATTTGCACCTTATAAAGAATGGTTAAGTAGTGAAATACTGACTGATTTAAAGTATCGACCAATTGTTATTTAGTAGTACAAATTTTGAAAATAGCAAAGAATCAAGCAAGAGTTTCACGTTAAAGCTTTACAATTCTGTTAGTAGTTTTTCAAGGTTAAATTGATGATGAAAAATTTTGGAGTAAGGACTTTAGTCCTTATTTTCTAATCACTGAAGTCCCTACTACAAAAAATCAAAATTAGTTTGACTAAGTACTAGCATTGTTTACCATTGTAAACTTGCTGATGAAAATTATTGCCTTGTTTATCTCACCAGTATCACTTGATGAGATTTTAGTTATATCTAAGCTACCCAGCAGCCACCAGGATAGCCAGGTACTGGACAAGGGTTATAAAAACCGCTTATAGTAACTGTTCTAAGGGTTGTGTTTGATTGTTGAATAATTGTTGACAAAGATTTATCTACTTGCTGATCATGATTAGCATCACTAACTTCGATTTGAGCTAAATCCAGTAGGCACTGAACCTTTAAAATGTTTTGTCCTGATAAGCCGTATTTTCCGAGTAATTCGCCAAAATTAGAGTTTTTCAGGATGTTATTCAATTCATTTTTAATATCGTCTTCTAATTGCTGTAATGTTTGGACATCTATAACTGTTGGCTGTACTGTTTGAGATTCCATGAATTTTCCTCTCTTTGCTGACTGATGGATGTGTGAGCTGATCTTGTAATCTACTAAACTAATGTGACTTCGATTAGTAGACCTTGGTAACAAAGGAATTAAGTATACAGATTCCAGAGGGGCACGAAAGCATTAGGTTTATAAAGCTCTTGTGAACTCCCATAATTAGGATTTCGGTTTGGCTAGTAATAATTACGCATTATGTAACAAAAGTTCATATATTTCTGCCGAATTTCATTAAAACATTGATGAATCTGGCTACTGACAGTTTTACGCGAATGATAGGCTGTACTGACAACTAAGTTTAATGGAAGGGGCGATCGCTTCTGTAAAAGTTAGAGTGAATTAGCGATCGCGCAATTCTAATTCTCAGCGCAAGATGTAGCAATGAGCGCAGAGTTATGAGGCGACGCAGTGGGTATTTGAGCAACCAAAACCACGTTACCATTTGCATCCACTACCCAGCCTTGAGCTTCGACAATTTGAGTAGGTTCATTGACAGAATTAACTTTCTGTGGTTCTTCTGTGTTTCTCTGCTTATAAACAATCACTCTGTTATCAATACCCTCAGCCCGATTCTGACTCTCTGGCTCCAATGTAATCCAATCTGCCAGCACTGCATCATCAGCTATCAATGGCTGCGTAGGATCGGCTGCTAGTCCGCCACGCCCAGTAGCAATAAATGAACTCCTGGCTATTTTTACACCAGAACTACAACCAGTAGCAATTTGCTGGGAAGCATCAACCAGATTTACGGGCAGTTCCACTAATCCTTGACTGGGGTTAACACTTAGTGAGTTGATTTGGACAGTGCCATTTAATGAAGGGTTTTGCTGAGAAAATGCGGTGATGTCACTTGTTTGCAGATTATTCGGGTTTATGTTCTTTGGGTCAAGTTTCTCTACATCTGCACGAGTGCGAGGCACAAATCCAAAAATGTTTTTAGTGGTGATTGTCACTTTACCACCAGAGTCAGAGAAGGAATTGGCAGTAATATCGTTATTTCCGAAGGGAGTCGCGACAAGAAAGCCATTAGGTGCATTGATGATAATATTACCGCCATCTCCACCAAGCCTTGTTGTACCTGCATTAGTGGTTATTTGACTTTCGTCGCGCATCAATAATAAATTCTGCACCTGTAAGGTAATATTCCCGCCTTTACCTGACTCACTATTAGATATGAGTTTTCCTTTATTGTCCAGAAGTATAGAGCGAGCGATTATATTTAAATCACCTGCTTTCCCTAAATTATTTGGATTTCCGATATAGATTACATTTTTTCGAGCTTGGCTGCTCACAGTTATTGCAGCCCCATCCTTGATAATCAATTGCCCTGTAGTTAGGGTCAAGTTTCCACCATCTCCAGGCCCTTGAGTTCCAGAAAACAAGCCACTGAGCCTTGAACCATTTGGTGAAGTTCCAATTAGTTCTACCGACTTGGAAGCATTCACTGTCAAATTTCCGGCATTTCCTGTCGCTGGTGTCAGTTGGTTAAGAATAAACCTATATATACCCTCAGAACTTGTTGATATTCTTGCCCCTCCTTCGATACGCAACTTTCCAGTATTAATTGTGATGTTGCCAGCGTTTTGATTGCCATAAGTTGCACTAAATAATCCACTGGATATTAAATCAGTACCATCTCGCAACACAGGAATGGAAGTGCCACCGATTAGTTCCACCGAATCTGAAGCGTTTATAGTCAATTGTCCCTGTAATTGTGCCCCACTTCTGACTACCAACTTTTTAGTATTGACATTTATATTTCCAGAGTTGGCATTGGAGAAACTTTGAGTAAAGAGTTGTGAATCTTGTTCAATTACTACCGAGTCTGAGGCGTTCAACGTCAAATCCCCTGCTGATTGCACTATCAAGGGATTAACAAGAATTAGTAAACTGCCGGCTACCCGCACAAGTCTCCCTTGCAGGTGGATATTGCTACCATTCTTTCCATGAGTATCTACAATAGATGGAATTTTATTTAACTGAATTAGTTCGACATTGTGAAAATTTTGAACACCATCATATCCCAAGACCCAACCTTGGTTTGTTGGGCTTAAACTGACTAGACTATTATCAGCAACGCTTCCTAATTCAACTCTTCCTCCCTTTGCGGTGATATTTCCGCCCTCTAGCGTGATATCACCACCTATAAGTGCCAGTGTTTTGCCTTGCTGCACTTCTAGACCAACACCTTGTCCTAAAATATTAACTGCGCCATCTGGACTTGCTTGGGATTGATTGCGGATGGGAGCCGCAGTTGCTCCAAATTGTAAACCAATGGGAACACTTAGTGTTAGTAGGGGTGTAGTTTGACCAGATGTAGCACTAAACTTTGTCTCATCAGCAAAGTTCAAACTACTCGCCGTACTTGCCACAAATGAACCGCCAATATTTAAAGAAGCATTGGGCCCAAAAACAATACCGTTAGGATTAATCAAAAACAGATTGGCTGTGCCGTTAGCTTTCAAAATGCCATTTATATTAGAAGTCGAATTGCCTGTTACTCGACTGATGATGTTTTGAATATTTATTGCATTGTTAAAGTGGGCTGTCCTTCCTGCAGAAACAGAAAACTGTTCAAAGCTGTGGAACAAGTTTGTACCACGAACTGCCCCGCCATCAATCTGGTCTATAGGCTGACCATCGATTAGCTTTGGTGTAATAATTGAACTTTCAGATCCAAGTGTGCTATCCTTTTGTATTTGGGCTAAGGCAAAACTATCAAAGAAAGTGAGAACTCCAGCAATTGTTAAAGTACTCACTATTCCTAACTCCCAGCACCAACTACTTTGGTATCGAGACATGACAAACTTGCACCCGGAAAATAAGAGTATATTGAAATACTGCTCTTTGCTAGTTAGGTATAGTGATACTTGAAATTATCTCTGTAGCCTAGCTAGTAAATGCAAAATTCCGCATTTTGATACTCCCTAGAATAAACTTTTTCCAGTCCCAAGACTAAATTATTTAGCAGTTACAACCCAAAGGACTACCAGTTGAAGGGCAAGGGATACACCATGATTTTTGCATTAGCACAATTGCTTCTGTTGGGGTTGCTGGCAATAATTCATTAGGTTGCTGTTTATTAACTGCATCACCAGATTTGATTTTATTTGGGTCGAGATTGCACTGCCACTGAACAATCAAAGCTCTATCATCTAATACTCCATACTTTTCAAGCACACTGTATAAGTCAGCGTTATGAACGCTTTCAAGAAGTTTCTGTTGAATCTCGTCTTGTAACTGCTGTAATGTTTCAGGGTTCATAACTGTTTCCATTTCCTACAGATGTCTACAATGTTGCTTCAGGTTGGCTAGTAAGAATTATGCCTAGTGTTATAAAATTTAATCTTTTACTGACCTAGTACCGCAGGGCGGAATTAAAAATTAAAAATTAAAAATTAAAAACGAATACAGCATAAGGGTTTCATTGATTTGGAATGGGTGGTTTATTTCCGCCGCACTGTACTAGCGCCTTCCCAAAATCTCTAGTTAGGACTGACACCTAATTTTTAATCCCCGTCGTGGCAATGCCCTGAATAAACTGACGTTGACCAATGAGAAATAATCCCATTACTGGAACTGTCGCTATTGTTACCGCCGCCATCATCAAAGGCCAATTATTGGTAAATTGCTCTTGAAACTCAGCCAACGCCAGTTGCACTGTTCTTAATTCGGGACGGGTTGTAAATACCAAAGGCTTAAACAAATCATTCCATTCGCCGATGAAGGTGAACAAAAATAGCGTTACCAAGGCTGGACGGGCTAAAGGTAACATTACCCGCCACAATATTTGTAATCTGTTCGCCCCGTCTATAGCTGCGGCTTCTTCTAACTCCACCGGAATTGTCTGGAAATACTGACGTAACAAAAAAATCCCAAAGCCGTTGACAGCAGTGGGTAAAATCAGCGCCCAGTATGTATTTATCAGGTGTCCCCACTTTAAAACCAAAAAGATGGGAATCACTAATAACTGAAAAGGAATCACCAAAGTTGCTAAAACAACCAACAGCAGTGCTTGCCGTCCGCGAAACTTCAGCCGTGCTAGGGCATAACCAGCCAAAGCAGACGTGACAATCTGAAACGCCGTCACAGCGATCGCTACCAAGGTAGAATTAGCAAACGCCAGCAAAAACTTTCCCTGTTGCCAGGCAATGCGGTAATTAGCTAAAGACCAGTTATTTTGGGACAAATTTTCTGGACTGGTAACTGTCGATGCAAAGGAGGTGAGAAAGACCACAAATAGAGGTAGTAAAACGATAAATGCCCCTAGCAGTAAGACTACTAGGCTCAAAAAATCGCCAGATTTCAGATTCGGGTTTAGTTTGGACATAACTTGAGCTGCAAAGCATTTGTTTCGCTAGGACTAGAGCATCGTCCCCAGCAACAGTTAATCTATAAATATAGTTACTTGTTAAGTTAAATTAAAGCACAGTGATTATTACCCTCAATTCATGAGGTAAATTGAATCCTGGTGTCAAATAATTCAGGTTTACAGGAGTAAACATAATCATGCAGCAGCTTACAGACCAATCTAAAGAATTAGATTTCAAGAGCGAAACATACAAAGATGCTTATAGTCGGATTAATGCGATCGTCATTGAAGGGGAACAAGAAGCCCATGAGAATTACATCACACTAGCCGACCTGCTGCCAGACTCTCATGATGAATTGATTCGCCTATCCAAGATGGAAAGTCGTCATAAGAAAGGATTCGAGGCTTGTGGGCGCAATTTGGCTGTTACCCCAGATTTGCCATTTGCTAAGGAGTTTTTCTCCGGTTTACACCAAAATTTCCAAACAGCCGCAGCATCGGGAAAAGTGGTTACATGTCTGTTGATTCAGTCTTTAATTATTGAATGTTTTGCGATCGCAGCATATAACATTTACATCCCCGTCGCCGACGATTTTGCCCGTAAAATCACTGAGGGAGTAGTCAAAGAAGAATATAGTCACCTCAACTTTGGAGAAGTTTGGTTGAAAGAACATTTCACAGAATCCAAAGCTGAACTTGAACTTGCAAATCGCCAGAATCTACCAATAGTCTGGAAAATGCTCAACCAAGTAGAAGGTGATGCTCACACAATGGCAATGGAAAAAGATGCTTTAGTAGAAGACTTTATGATTCAATACGGTGAAGCATTGAGTAACATCGGTTTCACAACCCGCGATATTATGCGGATGTCAGCTTACGGACTCATCGCCGCTTAAAAAAGTTAGGAGTCAGGAATAATCAGTGAGAAATTATGAGTCCTAACTCCTAACTACTAACTCCTAACTCCCAACTCCTAACTCTACTAAATTTCCCCGCCTCAAGACAGCATAAGCCTAATAATCACTACATGTTTGGTCTAATTGGACATCTGACTAGTTTAGAACACGCTCAAGCGGTAGCCCAAGAATTGGGATACCCAGAATATGCCGATCAAGGGCTAGACTTTTGGTGCAGCGCCCCGCCGCAAATTGTCGATAGCATTATTGTCACCAGTGTAACTGGGCAACAAATTGAAGGACGGTATGTAGAATCTTGCTTTTTGCCAGAAATGCTCGCTAGTCGCCGCATCAAAGCCGCAACGCGTAAAGTTCTCAACGCCATGGCCCATGCACAGAAGCACGGCATTAATATCACAGCTTTAGGCGGATTTTCCTCGATTATTTTTGAAAACTTTAAGTTAGAGCAGTTTAGCCAAGTCCGCAACATCAAACTAGAGTTTGAACGCTTCACCACGGGAAATACGCATACTGCATACATTATTTGTAAGCAGGTAGAAGAAGCGTCAAAACAACTGGGAATCGATCTATCGAATGCCACTGTTGCTATATGCGGAGCAACTGGAGATATTGGTAGTGCAGTTACTCGCTGGCTAGATGGGAGAACAGATGTCAAAGAACTTCTGTTAATCGCCCGCGATCAAGAACGTCTCAAAGAGTTGCAAGGCGAACTGGGGCGCGGGAAAATTATGGGTTTGACAGAAGCACTACCCTTAGCTGATGTTGTAGTTTGGGTTGCTAGTATGCCCAGAGGCGTGGAAATTGACCCCACCACTTTGAAACAACCCTGTTTGTTGATTGATGGTGGTTATCCGAAAAACTTAGCAACGAAAATTCAGTATCCTGGCGTACACGTGTTAAATGGTGGAATTGTAGAGCATTCTCTAGATATTGACTGGAAAATTATGAAAATAGTCAATATGGACGTGCCAGCCCGCCAATTGTTTGCTTGTTTTGCCGAATCAATGCTGCTGGAATTTGAGAAGTTATACACGAACTTTTCGTGGGGGCGGAATCAGATTACCGTAGACAAAATGGAGCAGATTGGTCGGGTATCAGTAAAACATGGATTTAGACCACTGCTGGTTTAACAAAAAGTTAGGAGTTAGGAGTTAAAAGTTAAGAGTTAAAAGTTAAGAGTTAACAATTTTCATAAGATATCTTCTAATACTTAACTCCTCACTCCTCACTCCTCACTCCTCACTCCTAACTCTGAAAAACCTATAACTCGTAACCTATAAACCCTACGATGGCAACTACTGAGCGTAAACCGCTACTGTTAGATTTTGAAAAACCCTTAGCAGAACTCGCAACCCGAATCGATCAAATTCGGCAACTTGCAGAAGAAAATGGTGTAGATGTTTCTGGTCAAATTCGTCAACTAGAAGCACGCGCCATGCAACTGCGTGAGGAAATTTTCACGAGTCTATCCCCGTCCCAGCGATTGCAAGTCGCTCGTCATCCACGTCGCCCCAGTACTCTCGATTACATTCAGGCCATTAGCGATGAATGGATGGAATTACATGGCGATCGCTGTGGTGGTGACGATCCGGCTTTAGTTGGTGGTGTTGGTCGTCTGAGTGGGCAACCTGTGGTGATGTTGGGTCATCAAAAAGGTCGTGATACCAAAGACAATATTGCCCGTAACTTTGGAATGCCTTACCCAGGCGGCTACCGCAAAGCGATGCGGTTGATGGAACACGCCAACAAGTTTAGTATGCCCATACTAACTTTTATCGACACACCAGGAGCTTGGTCTGGGGTAGAAGCAGAACACCAAGGTCAAGGAGAAGCGATCGCTTACAACTTGCGAGAAATGTTTTGTCTAGATGTGCCAATTATCTGCACAGTCATCGGTGAAGGTGGTTCTGGTGGCGCACTCGGCATTGGTGTAGGCGATCGCCTACTCATGTTTGAACACTCCGTTTATACCGTCGCCACCCCCGAAGCCTGTGCCGCCATTCTCTGGAAAGATGCTGGTAAGGCTCCCCAAGCCGCCATTGCGCTGAAAATTATTTCCCACGACCTGAAAAAGTTGGGAATTATCGACCAAATACTGCCTGAACCCACTGGTGGCGCTCATTCCGATCCTTTAAAAGCCGCTACCACTCTCAAGCAAGTGCTGCTAGAAAATTTAGACGAACTCAATCGTTTAACCGCTCCCGAACGTCGCCAAATGCGCTATGAAAAATTCCGTAAAATTGGTGTTTTTACAGAAGTTGCCCACTAAAACCACTACATAATGATGGATTAGCCAAGCAGCAATGCTATAATTGCCTATGTGCTTAAAGATTTTTAACAATCTAGCCATAGGCATTTGTTTGTTTGATAAATCTACTCAACTTGATTGAGTTAGTCTTACATTGTTAAGCAATCTAATTTAAGTGGACGGCGTGGTTTTCCAGGCGATGATTTTGTTGTCTTCACTGGTAAAATCCACAATTTGCCCACTATTACACTGCATCATAGCAGTTGCTTAATAGAAATCATTAGATTTTTAGATTCCTTTAATCTATCGAAACCGATAAAGGTGAATAATTGGGTGGTAATAGGCTTTGGGAACTGCCAAAAAATTGGGATACACCATGAGTGTTGAGCAAAAACGACGCGCCCTGATTACTGGGGCTAGTAGTGGAATTGGGAAAGCGACGGCTTTAGCATTTGCAAAAGCCGGAATAGATGTCGCCTTAGTCAGCCGTTCTTTGGATAAGTTGGAGGCGGTGGCAGAAGCTGTAAAGCATACGGGGGTGGAAGCGAAAGCTTACGCTGTTGATTTGGCGCGGCTCTTGGAAGTAAAAGAAAAGATCCAAGCGATCGCCCTTGACTTTGGTGATATAGACATTCTGATAAACAGTGCTGGCATTGCCTATACAGCCAACTTGAGCGAAACTCCCCTAGAAGACTGGCAGCAGGTAATAGACTTAAATCTTACTAGCGTGTTTCAGTGTATTTTAGGGATTTTACCTTCAATGCGCGATCGGGGCACAGGCACAATTATTAATGTCGCCTCAATAGCCGCCAAGCAACCGTTTGCCGGTTGGGGAGCATACAGCGTCAGCAAAGCTGGTTTGATTGCCCTCTCTCAAACCCTGGCACAAGAAGAACGCATCCACGGCATTCGTGTCACAGCTATCTCTCCTGGCGCAGTCAATACCGAACTTTGGGACACAGACACAGTCCATGTCAACTTAGATCGTTCCAAAATGTTAACCCCAGAAATTGTTGCTCAGTCAATTCTCTATACAGTTCTGTTACCACAACAGGCAGTTATTGACGAATTGACCCTGATGCCCAGTGCTGGCGCACTCTAATTACGAAGTTAGGAGTTAGGAGTTAGGAATTATAATTTTTAACTCATAACTTCTAACTCCTAACTAAATTAAAACCATAACCAAGACTGAATCATGACTATTGCTAGTTCCAGCGGTTCTAATTGCTCTCAATCACCTCTAATTCCCGATTTGTCAGAAGCCATAACTCCTAGACCCGATCGCAATACTCATAACGGGCGACAAGCAGATGTGTTCCCGCCAAAGGAGGAACATCTGGAAGAAATGAAGGACGCTGTGCGGGCAATAATATTGGGCGTTGGTGAAGATCCTGAACGTGAAGGACTCCTAAAAACACCCAAACGAGTGGCCGAAGCAATGCGGTTTCTTACCAGTGGCTACAACCAATCTCTTGAAGAACTCGTTAACGATGCCATCTTTGATGAAGGGCATAGTGAGATGGTACTAGTTAGAGATATTAATTTTTTTAGTCTGTGCGAACATCATATGCTGCCATTTATGGGTAGGGCGCACGTTGCTTATATCCCCAACCAAAAAGTTGTCGGACTGAGCAAACTGGCCCGCATTGTTGAGATGTATTCCCGTCGCTTGCAAGTCCAGGAGAGGTTAACCCGCCAAATTGCCGAAGCAATTCAGACCATTCTAGAACCTCAAGGTGTAGCCGTTGTCATGGAAGCTAGCCACATGTGTATGGTGATGCGGGGCGTGCAGAAACCAGGTTCTTGGACTGTCACTAGTGCAATGGTTGGCGTGTTCCAAGAGGAGCATAAAACCCGCGAAGAATTTTTTAACTTGATTCGCCATCAAGCAGCATTCTTTTAAAAAATGGGGAATGGGGCATTGAAATAATAGTTCTGCTTCCCTATCAATACTGCTCGGATAAGCAGGGGAGGCAGGGGAGGCAGCAGGGAAAGCAGGGGAAGCAGGGGAGGCAGGGGAGGCAGGGGAGGCAGGGGAGGCAGGGGAAGCGAAAACTCTTCCCCTGCTTCCATTTCTCCCCCACAAGAATTGGATAATTTGGGGCGGACACAGCAATGAAGCGAAAACTCTTCCCCTGCCTCCATTTCTCCCCCTGCTCAAGAACAGCTTGCCTCAACCAAGAAATTCCAAAACCTACGCAGTATTGGCTTCCCTATTCCCTATTCCCTAATTTCTCAAACAACTTGGCTACTTTATCTAAATCCTTGTCTCCAGGTGTTCGTTCTACACCACTAGATAAATCAATGCCACTAGGATTAACCTGATTCAGAGCTTCCAGAATATTATCGGCTGTTAGTCCTCCTGCTAAAAACCAAGGACAACTTGGGCAGAATTTTTCTAGCATCGTCCAATCTAAAGTTTTGCCTGTACCCCCTAGTTGTTGCGGATGATAGGCATCAAGTAATAAAGTATCCACGTATTTTGTGTAATCAACTACTGTGTCAAGATGCTCAAGACTCTTAATTCTTAATGCTCTAATAATTTCGACATTGGGTAACTCTTGACGTAATTGATAGCAAAAATCTGGTGATTCATCTCCGTGTAACTGAACACCTGTCAACCCAGAATCAACAACTATCTGGCTGATTTCAGGGATACTAGCGTTGGCAAAAACCCCAATTGTGTCAACATCTGGCGGGAGTTCTGCCACTGCTGCCCGAATTTGGGATGTCGTTACGTAGCGAGGTGAGTTTGGCACACAAATAAATCCTAGTGCCGTTGCGCCCAGAGAGGCGATCGCTATAGACTGCTGTGGTTGAGTGATGCCGCAAATCTTAACACGCATGAAAACCTGACAAATTTATTTAAATTAATTAATCACCTGAAAAGTCTAAACTATCTAAAAAACTTTTGGGCCTTGGTAATTTTATAATCTTGTAGGTCTACGTTAACTTTTCTATTTAGGAGACAAAAGCTTGATTTCATCTATTTTACTAGCAGTAGCTGCATCTGTTCCCGCAACACCTGCGTGGAATCCCACAGTCGGGATCATTATCAGCATCAGCAGCTTGGTAGTGCTTTTACTGAGTACTCGGATTGAAAAACCCCTAGTTGGCCCCAAGTTGCCTATCCTGCCGGTCAGTATTCCAACATTCATTGGTGCGATGGCTTTTGGTCATATTATCGGCATTGGTATCGTTTTAGGACTGACTAACATCGGTCGTCTATAATTTTGCAGTCAGCAACTCAGGTCTAAGTTAAAAGAGCGGTTAGAAACCGCGTCTACAAGAAACTTTACCCACATTCATGGGTTTCAGACAAGGCGCTTAAGCGCCTTGTTTTCCTAGTCCAAGGAAGCGGACTTCCTGTAGGGAAAGCTTCATTTGCAATAATTTTGTGTAATTAATTCTGTCGGACTATTTAAATACAAAGCTTCAAAGCATATATGTGAATTTGTCTAACTCATCGTCCTAAATCATGCATTTCGTTAATTACTGTGGCACACCTTTGCGTCAACGCTTCCAGTTCTTCTTTATTAGTGGAACTGGGAGCATCAATCAAGTTACCAATTCTCACAGTGATGGGAACTGCACGAGGTAGGGACGATCCTTTTTGTAAAATCTTCTCAGTACCCCAGACACTTACTGGCAATATTGGGGCTTTTGCTTTGGCTGCTAGCAGTAGTGCGCCTCTTTTCGGGTCTGTAATTCGACCATTTGGAGTACGAGTCCCTTCCAAAAAAACACCGACAGCCCAACCGTTATTGAGATATTCTAGAGCGGAACGGATGGCATTGCGATCGGCATTGCCTCGACTGACTGGGTAAGCACCGTACAATTTAATCGCTTGCGCCAAAATGGGGATATTAAATAACTCTTCTTTCGCCATGTATGCCACTGGACGACGTACACAGTTGGAGACAATTGGCGGATCAAAGTAACTAGCGTGATTACTCACTATCAACAAAGGCCCTGATTGGGGAACATTTTCCGCACCATAAATCTGGCCCCGAAAGTAAGTGTGAAGCATGGGGCTGACGACTGACCATTTGAAAGCGTGGTAAAGTGCCAGACTAATGAACGGTTCGCGGTTTTTGTCCACAGAAGATAATGCAAATCAAACTGAATTTAGCATACGCGATCGCCAGTCTCAGATCAAACGTCAGAAAGCTGTAGAAATTAATTGCTTTACCTATCTGGGAATACTAAATCTAGAAATCTTTAGGATTTAGCAGCATGGTTAGTACTTTAGTTACTATTCCCGGATATCACATTAGTGAAGAACTATACAATGGTTCTCGAACCCTAGTTTATCGTGGGTATCGAGAAGCTGACCAAAAACCTGTAGTGATTAAACTGCTGAAAAATCCTTATCCGAGTTTCAGTGAACTGGTACAGTTTCGCAATCAGTACACCATTGCCAAAAATCTTAACTCACCTCTAATCATCCAAACCTATAACCTGGAACCCTATCAAAATGGCTATGCACTGGTGATGGAAGACTTTGGAGGGATTTCTCTAAAAGAATATTTCACCCATATAGAGGCGCGATATATCGCGTCTGGTCAAGAGTTTTTAGAAATAGCGATCGCACTGTGCAATACCTTAGATATACTTTACCGCGCTCGCATTATTCATAAAGACATCAAACCCGCCAATATTTTAATTAATCCAGAAACCAAACAAGTTAAATTAATTGACTTTAGTATTGCATCTCTACTACCACGGGAAACTCAAACATTAGTGAATCCTAATGTATTGGAAGGGACACTAAGTTATATTTCTCCCGAACAAACTGGCAGAATGAATCGGGGAATTGATTACCGAACTGATTTTTATTCTCTAGGTATCACTTTATACGAATTGTTGACAGAAGAATTACCATTTCAGTCAAATGATCCAATGGAATTGGTGCATTGTCATATTGCAAAACTTCCACCGCTTTTAAGGAATAAGGAAAAGATTCCCCAAGTTCTCTGTGATCTTGTCAGCAAATTAATGGCTAAAAATGCTGAAGACCGCTATCAAAGTGTATTAGGACTGAAATTTGATTTAGAAAATTGTTTAACTCAACTCCAAGAAACTGGTAAGATTGAGAACTTTCAAATTGCCCAACGGGATGTGTGCGACAGGTTCATTATCCCCGATAAACTCTATGGACGAGAAACAGAAGTAGAAACTCTACTCCAAGCATTTGAAAGAGTTGGTCTTGGTGCAACTGAAATGATACTGGTAGCAGGTTTTTCCGGTATTGGTAAAACTGCGGTTGTGAATGAAGTTCATAAACCCATTGTTCTGCAACGCGGTTATTTTATCAAAGGGAAATATGACCAATTTCAGAGGAATATTCCCTTTTCGGCATTTGTACAAGCATTCCGGGATTTAATGGGGCAATTGTTAACAGAAAGCGATGCTCAAATCCAGCAATGGAAAAGCCAGATATTAGCAGCTATTGGGGAAAATGGACAGGTAATTATGGAAGTTATCCCCGAATTAGAAATAATTCTTGGTCAACAACCACCTGCACCAGAATTATCAGGAACTGCGGCACAAAATAGATTTAATTTATTATTCCAAAAATTTATCCAAGTCTTTACCAGTGCGGAACATCCATTAGTGATATTTTTAGATGATTTACAATGGGCTGATTCGGCATCACTGAAGTTAATGCAGCTATTAATGACTGATACAGGTCATCTTTTCGTAATTGGTGCATATCGTGATAACGAAGTCAACCCAGTACATCCGTTAATGTTGACTTTGAGTGAAATCGAAAAAACACAAGCAACGGTTAATACAATTATTTTAGCACCATTGAGTCAAATAAAAGTGAATCATTTAGTTGCTGATGCGCTAAAGTGTTCAGAAAATTTAGCCTTACCTCTCTCTACATTAGTATATCAGAAAACTGAAGGTAATCCGTTTTTCGCTACACACTTTCTCAAAGCATTACATCAAGATAAGCTCATTCAATTTAACTTTGAGTTGGGCTGTTGGCAATGCGAAATTGCACAAGTGAATCAGCAAGCAGTTACAGATGATGTTGTCAAGTTCATGGTATTTCAATTACAAAGACTGCCTCAATCAACCCAACAGGTGTTGCAGTTAGCAGCCTGTATTGGAAATCAATTTGATTTAGCAACTTTGGCAATTGTTTCGGAAGAATCAGAATTTGAAACGGCTGCTGATTTATGGAAAGCATTGCAATCAGGGTTGATTTTACCAATTAGTGATGTTTATAAGTTTTATCAGGGAGAGGATAATGATATAGCTGTGCTGGAAAATAATTGTACCAGTAGACAAATAGCCAAATATAAGTTTTTACATGACAGAGTACAGCAAGCGGCTTATTCCCTGATTCCCGATGAACAAAAAATAGCAACTCATCTCCAAATTGGACGGTTACTTCGACAAAATTTATCCGTTCTTGAGCTAGATGAAAAACTGTTTGATATTGTTGGACATTTGAATTTAGGAAAAGAGTTAATTAATCAAACAAGCGAACAGGAAGTTTTAGCGCAACTTAATTTCAAAGCTGGAGTTAAGGCGAGAAATTCGACAGCTTACTCCGCAGCAAGGATTTATTTGCAAACGGGGATTAAGCTATTACAGACAAACTGCTGGCAATGCACCTATGAGTTGACTCTAAATCTGTATGTTACAGCTGCGGAAGTTGCCTATTTGAATGGTGACTTTGAAAATATGGAACAGCTAGCAGCATTAGTATTACAGCAGGCACAGACCATTTTCGACAAGGTGAAAATCTACGCAATTCAAATTGCGGCACGAACAACTCGCAGCCAAATCTTAGAGGCGATCGCAGTTGCTAGAGAAGCTCTAGCCCAATTAGGGGTAGAACTCCCGGTAGAAGTAGACAAAGCCAAGATTGGCGAAGCCTTACAAGACCTGAATCACCAACTCCAGGGCAGAGAGATTACAGGGTTGATTGACCTACCCGTAATGAGCGATCGCACTGCCCAAGCCGCCATGCAACTGTTAGGAATGTTGTTTTCAGCAGTGTTTCGGGGAATGCCAGATTTACTGCCCCTGTTGAGCGCGACGATGGTAAAGTTATCGTTCCAGTTTGGTAATGCCCCAGCCTCCACCGTCGGATATATGATTCATGGTATGGTGCTGTGTACCTTTTTGGGCGAGGTCAAAACAGGCTACAGGTTTGGCTCCTTAGCGCTCTCGTTGCTGGAACGGTTGAATGCTCAGGAAATGAAGTCCATCACTCTGGGCCTATTTGGGTGTTTCATTCAACATCATCAGCAAGCACTGAGGGCAACCCTACTGACGCTGAAAGATGCCTACACGACTGGCATGGAAACTGGTGAGGTTCTCTACGCTAGCTACAGCATAGTCACTTACACCCGGATTGCGCTTTACGCAGGTGTAGAAATAGACACGTTAGAATCCGAACTGGTCGCTTACAGTACTGCTCTAGCTCAGTTAACACAAGATTCGACGATTTTATTGGACATGACGCGGCAAGTGTTGCAGAATTTGCGGGAAACGGTGAGCCAACCCGATCGCTTAAGTGGTACTTTCTACGATGAAACCGTGATGCTGCCGAAGCACCAACAGGATAATGATCTTACGACGATCGCTTTTGTCTACATCTACAAACTGCTGCTTGCTTACTGCTTTGGCAATTATCAGGCTGCCCTCGACCACATCACCCAAGCCGAGCCATGCTTGGTGGCAGGATCGGGATTGGTTAATATTTCCATTTTCCATTTGTATGCTGCACTAACGTACCTGGCACTCTTTCCCACCCAAGCAGAACCAGAGCAAATTGAAATGCTTGCCCAAGCCGGAACCCATCAAACTATTCTGCATCAATGGGCGCAGAATGCCCCGATGAACCACTTGCATAAATGGTATCTAGTGGAGGCTGAACGGCATCGAGTGTTGGGGAAAAAAGCCGCAGCGATTGATTGTTATGACCGAGCAATTACTCTTGCTAAAGCCAATCAATTTATCAATGAAGAAGCATTAGCCAATGAGCTGGCAGCTAAATTCTACCTCGACTGGGGTAAAGAGCAATTTGCTCAAATTCACATCACAAATGCTTACTACTGCTACGCTCACTGGGGCGCAAAAGCCAAAATTAATCACCTAGAAAAAACCTATCCCCAGTTACTCCAACCCATCCTACAACAGCAACGAATCAACCGCAATCCCTCAGAAACTATTGCTTTTACTGGGACTTCCTCTTCTACTCGGACTTCTAGTGCTGGCAGCACCAGTATTTCTAATATTCTAGATTTTACCTCCGTCATGAAAGCGGCTCAAGCTATCTCCAGTTGTCTGGAATTAGATGAACTCATTGTCAGTCTCACTCGGATTATCTTAGAAAATTCCGGTGCAAAAAAATCTGTACTAATTCTTCCTCAAAACGACACTTGGCAAGTACGAGCAATTACCTTTATTGAGCATGAGGAAATACAAACCATCCTCGAAACACAATTATTAGACAATTGTCAAGATATTCCCGTAAACATTATCCATTACGTCAAAAATACTAAGCAAACAGTTGTGATAAACAATTGCAAAACACATATTCCTGGTTTAGTTAGGGAATATCTGTTGCAACATCAGCCCCAAAGTGTATTTTGTACTCCAATTATTAACCAAGGGCATTTGGTGGGGATTCTCTACCTCGAAAATCAACTAACTCAAGGTGTATTTACTAGCGATCGCCTTTCTGTGTTAAATCTCCTCTGCACTCAAGCGGCGATTTCTTTGGAAAATGCCCAATTATATAATCATCTCCAGGAGCGAGGAAAGTTCCTCAGTAGTATTTACGAAGGTGTCGGCTGTCTTATTTTTGTGACTGATATCCGGGATAATGGTAGGTATGAGTACACAGGATGGAGTAAATCGTGCGAACTAGTGATTGGTATACCTGCTTCAGAAGTGCTGGGTAAAAGTCCGCAAGAATTAATGGCTCCTGATGAAATTGCAGCAATCGAGCAAAAATATCTGGATTGTCTCCAAACCGGGAAACCCGTCACATACGAAGAATGTCTAACATTTAATGACCAGAAAATTTGGTTGTTAACCACACTCAGTCCATTAAAAGATGAGACGGGCAAAGTTTATCGCGTAGTTGGAACAACTATTAATATTAGCGATCGCAAACATGCGGAAGAAGCGGTAACGGAAAAATCTCAAGCACTTGGAACAGCTTTAGAAGATTTACAACAAGCGCAATTAAAAATTGTTCAGAGTGAGAAAATGTCTGCATTAGGTAATCTAGTTGCCGGGGTAGCTCATGAAATGAATAATCCTTTGGGCTTTATTACTGCTAGTCTCAAACAAACTCAGCCCAGCATTGCTGATATTGTTGAACACTTGAAACTATATCAGGAAAGTCTGCCCCATCCAGGGGATGAAATTATTAACCATGCTGAAGAAATTGACTTGGATTATACCTTAAAAGACCTACCCAAGATGATTAATTCAATGGTAATAGCATGCGATCGCCTCAAAAATATCAGCAATAGTTTAAGAACTTTTTCTCGTGCCGATCAAGATTACAAAGTACCATTTAATATTCACGAAGGTATCGATAGTACGATTTTAATTCTCAAACATCGCCTCAAAGAAAACGAACACCGCCCAGCAATTGAGGTAATAACGGATTATAGTAATTTACCACAAATTGAATGTTTTCCTGGGCAATTAAATCAGGTATTTATGAATATTCTGGCTAATGCTATTGATGCTTTAGAAGAATCAAATACTGGGCGAAGTTTTCAGGGAATTAAGTCTAATCCTAATCGAATTATCATTAAAACATCCCTAGAAAACAAAGGGGTTAAAATTGCTATTACTGACAACGCTCAAGGAATGAATGAAGAAGTTAAACAAAAGATTTTTGACCATTTATTTACTACAAAATCCGTGGGTAAAGGGACGGGATTAGGACTTGCGATCGCTCGTCAAATTGTCATAGATAAACACGCTGGTTCGATCGAGTGCAATTCTTCTCTAGGAAAAGGTACTGAGTTTATAATTCAAATACCTATTAAACAGTAAAAAAAGAGATTGAAGAAGAATTCAGGAGTCAGAATCAAGACGCTCGCAAACTCGCTTTAAGCGAAGCCATGCCGTTCGCGCAGCGTCTCGTAGAGAAGGCTTTACGCTGCGCTATCAGTCGGGGATTCAGACCCGTGACTGAATTGTTGCACCACCAAATTGAAAATTTGGTGGGGGTCTTAAACCCATTTATTCATCCACTTTTTCGGTCAGAATTCAGAATGAATTCTGACTCCTCATATCATGTCCGGTTAAACACTTGTCATTGCGAACGGAGTGAAGAAATCGCAGAGTCCTGGTGATTGCTTCGCTCCACTTCGTTGCGCTCGCAATGACATATCGTAAGTAATTTGGCGGACATGATATCACTCCTGAATTCTGTTTTGATAATTTGGAATAGTTCTCCTAAAAATCCTTAACCCAAGCGTATTGTGTTATGGATGAGGATACAGAATTTTTCTTTGAAATAAAGTTCTAAAAAAATTAAACAGGTAAATGAGCAGCACTCTGGATATTTTCTAATATTAAATCAGGGCTACTACGTTTAATCAAACCAGTTAAGACTTTACCAGGGCCAACTTCTACTACTCGCTGAATACCATTAACTGGTAATTGCAGAGAAATTTCTCGCCATCTTACAGAACCAGTCATTTGTTTATTCAAACGTTGCTTTAAAATCTCAGCATCAATAGACGGAATTGGCTCTACATTAGACAATACTGGCACAGTAGCTGATTGAAATTCTACAGATTCTAAAATGTCTTGAAATTCCGTAGCTGCTGGTGCGATTAAATGTGAATGAAATGCTCCAGAAACTTTTAGGGGAATAGCACGCTTGGCTTTCACTTGAGTCATCACTGCTTGTACAGCCTCAGTCGTGCCGGAAATTACCACCTGAGCCGAACTATTGTCGTTTGCTAACACCACATCGGGCGTTTGAGCAATGACTTTTTCCAACTCTTCACGGTCAAAATTCATCAAAGCCGCCATCATCCCACCGACGGCACTATCCATCAGTTCTGCACGACGCTTTACTAGATATAAACCAGTCGACCACTCAAAGACACCTGCTACATAAAGGGCAGAATATTCTCCCAAACTGTGACCAGCAACTAAATCTGGCTGGTGTCCTCGTTCGCGAAGAAGGTCAGCAAGAATGGTTTCTACCACATAAAGAATTGGCTGAGTATATAGCGTCTGTGATAACTTTACTTCTTCTTTTTGACAGATTTCGGTTACAGACCAGCCTAAAATTTCCTCAGCTTGGGCAAATTTATCTTTAGCGGCAGGTATATCTAATAAGTCTATTCCCATTCCTAGTACTTGAGAACCTTGTCCGGGAAACACCCATGCAGTTTTAGTCATTGGTCAGAAAAGTGAAAAGTGAAAAGTTAGGAGTGAGGAGTGAGGAGTTAGGAGTGAGGAGTTAGGAGTGAGGAGTTAGGAGTGAGGAGTTAGGAGTTAAAACTCATAACTCATAACTCTTAACTCCTAATTCTTCACCTTCCCCATTGAAAAATTGCTGCGCCCCAAGTAAGACCGGCACCAAAGCCGGATGTAGCAATAATATGATTGGGTTTAATTTTACCTTGTCGCACTGCTTCATCTAAAGCTAAGGGGATGGAAGCAGCAGAGGTATTGCCATACTGGGCAAGATTACTGATAACTTTATGTTCTGGGATGTTTAGGCGTTGGGCAACAGCATCGATAATGCGTTGATTAGCTTGATGGAGAACTAGCCAATCTATTTGGTCAATGCTGAGGTTGGCTTGAAACAATGCTTTATCTATAATTTCTGGTACTTTTTGGACAGCAAAGCGATAGACTTCTTTGCCGTTCATAGTAATCGGTTGATAAGCGCCTTTGGTGACATCTACACCATTAAGCAGTTCTTGGGAAGCACCTGCATAAGCAAGCTTGAGGTAATGGTTTTGAGTCCCATCACTTTTAAGGGCAAATCCTAATAAGCGATCGCTTTTGGCAGCCTGTAACACTACTGCCCCGGCACCATCGCCGAATAATACACAGGTGCTACGATCTTGCCAATCTACCCAGCGAGAGAGGATATCTGCCCCGATCAAAAGTACGTTTTTGTACACACCTGTTCTAATGTATTGGGCTGCTGTAACCAGACCAAACACAAAACCAGAGCAAGCTGCTGTCAAGTCAAATGCTACTGCGTTGGTAGCTCCTAATTGAGCCTGTACTTGACAAGCACTACCAAACAAATCATCAGGGGTAGAAGTCGCTAGCAAAATCAGGTCTAGGTCTTCTGGTTTAATTCCCGATGTTGCGATCGCCTGAATGCTGGCGGCAGTGGCCAGCCCACTCAAAGACTCCGACGGCGACGCTAATCGTCGTTGACGAATTCCCGTTCTTGTGGTAATCCACTCGTCTGATGTTTCAACCAGTTCAGTCAATGTCTGGTTATGTAAAGAAGTTGCTGGCACTGCCGAGCCACTTCCGGTAATTGCTACGCCTAAGTTTTGCACTCCTAATCTCCCAAGCTATCAGCTTTTTGTCTTTTGTGAGCCAGTGCGGTCTTGAGGGTTTCCCCCATGAGCAACTGGCGTTGGCCCTAGGCATGCCGGAGGCATCACCGGTACCAAGTCATTTGTCTTTTGTCTTTCGTCCTGGCAAATGACAAATGACAAATAACTCATGACTTATAACTGAATCGCTAACTGCCTTCGCGCTCTAGGATATATTGGGACTGAATTCGTTGCAGCACCTGGTTATCAACAGCTTCTTTGGCCATGCGAATTGCATTAAAAACTGAAGGTGCTTGTGAGCTACCGTGACCGATAAAACAAACTCCTGCCACACCTAACAGCAAAGCTCCGCCGTGTTCTGCATGATCCATTCGTTGCTTAATTCGCTTCAGGTTTGGTTTTAAGAGTGCTGAACCGATTTGACCGTGCAATCCTTGGGGTAATTCTTCCCGCAAAATTTGTAGAATCACTTCTCCAACAGCTTCGGCAAATTTTAATAACACATTGCCTACAAAGCCATCGCAGACAATCACATCAAATCGACCGGAAAGCACATCACGCCCTTCGGCATTGCCAATAAAATTAATTTGGGAATTTTCGCGGAGTAGTTGGTGGGCGCGGACGGCTGCATCATTGCCCTTAGAGTCTTCTTCACCAATATTCAACAAACCCACTTTTGGTTCGGTTGTACCTAAGACATACTGACTGTAAGCAGATCCCATAACGGCAAACTGCTCTAAAAACTTCGGACGGCAATCTACATTCGCGCCAACATCAAGTACTAATACTGGTTTACCAGCAATAATTGTCGGAAAAACAGTTCCAATTGCTGGGCGGTCAATTCCTGGCAATCGTCCTAAACGGAGCAAGGCAGATGCCATAGCTGCCCCAGAGTGACCGGCAGAAAATACAGCATCTGCCTGTTGCTGCTTGACTAAATCCATCGCCACATTGATGGAAGCCTTGCGTTTGCGTCTAACTGCATTTAGAGGCTCCTCATCCATTGCGATCGCTTCCTCAGATGGAACAATCTCCACCTGCCCTAAATTCGTTTTTGGTGGCAAGGCAGCTTCTATTTGTTGGGGATCGCCAACCAGTAATATATCTACACCCAATTCTTCCTTTGCTCGCATTGCGCCAGCAACGATTTCACCGGGTGCGTGATCCCCTCCCATTGCATCAATTGCGATCCGTACACGAGTCGATCCCATTGCTCAGAGCTTTTAGAAACCTTATAAATTTTACCAGATGGCTTTACCGAAAAAGCTTAACTTTATGACTGCCAAATTATTTCTGTTACTATTGCAACAATTTTTGCTTGCAAGCTCAAGATAGCACGAATTTTGGTATCGGGAATGGGGAATGGGGCAGGGGGCAGGGGGAAATGACCTAAGCTCTGAGCCAACAAGCTTTGCGGAACATGGATCTGATTCCCCCACTTCTAGTAAGTGGTTCTCAAAGAAGGGGTCGAATCCCCTTTTTGCTCCCTTGCGCCCTGCCCCCTGCACCCTGCACCCTGCTCCCTTGCGCCCTGCCCCCTGCACCCTGCTCCCTTGCCCCCGCCCCTGCACCCCTGCCTCCTATTCCCTACTCTTCAATCCCCAGTACCCAGTTAACTAGCGTCCGAACACCGTAACCGGTTGCTCCTGCTCCGTTGTAGCCATTTTCTTTATCTGTCCACACGGGGCCAGCAATATCTATGTGTGCCCAAGGGGTGTCTTTGACGAATTGTTTAAGGAAAAGCGCAGCAGTAATGGCACCACCTGGACGCGGGCCTGTGTTTTTCATGTCCGCAATCCCAGACTTTAGCCCTTCAAAATATTTTTCTTCCATTGGCATCCGCCAAATCTTTTCCCCTGAAGTTTGGGCAGCTTTCTCAATCTGGGAAGCTACTGCATCATCAGGAGTATACAAACCAGCAATATCTTCACCCAAGGCAACGACGTTAGCACCTGTCAGGGTGGCTAAATCTACGATCGCATCCAGTCCCAATTTGTCGGCATATACTAAGGCATCTGCGAGGGTTAAACGTCCTTCAGCATCGGTGTTGTTCACTTCGATTGTTTTGCCGTTTGAGGCGGTGAGAACGTCTCCAGGGTGCATGGCGTGACCGCTAATCATATTTTCGGTCGCCGCCGAGATAAAGTGAACTTCCGAATCTGGCTTGATTTGAGCGATCGCTTTTGCCGCCCCCAAGGTTGCAGCCGCACCACCCATATCAATTTTCATGGTTTCAATACCGCTACCAGCACCTTTGATGTTGAGTCCGCCGGAGTCGAAGGTTAAACCTTTGCCAATAATTGCTAGTTTCTTTTTGGGTGTACCTTCTGGTTTATAAGTCAGGTGAATGAATTTCGGTGGCAAATCAGAAGCTTGGGCTACTCCCAAAAATGCACCCATGCCTAACTTTTCACAGTCTTCTCTTTCGAGAATTTGCAGTTGTAAACCGTAGTCCTTAGCGATCGCTTGAGCCGTTTCTGCTAAAGTAATCGGTGTGACTGCGTTAGCTGGTGCTGCTACTAACTGCCGGGCCAAATTTACCCCAGAAACGATTTGATTAGCGCGGGTGATGGCGGCTTCTTGTCCACCGAAACCTAGTAAATCTACGCTTTCGATTAGCGAACCTTTATCTTCTGGTTCTGATTTAAAGCGAATATCTTGGTAAAGTGCTAATTCTACACCTTCTGCGATCGCTTGGGCGCTGGCTGCTGGATCGTTGTTCCATAATGGAAAACTAAAACCGAGAATTTTGCTTTTTTGCTTTTTGGCTACTCTAGCTACCGCCGCCGCCGCACGTCGCAGAGTATCAAGTTTTAGTCCATCTGGCTTACCCAAACCTACCAAAATCAATTTCCGCACTGGACTACCAGCATTTACACGGGTGAAGATAGTACTGTTGGCTTTACCTTTAAATTCTTCTTCTGCAATCAGTTCTTTTAAGACTCCAGAAAATTTTTGATCTAAAGTTGCCAGTTCTCCGGTTAACTCCACCGCATCTTCAAATAATCCAATTGCCAAACTATCGCCCGCCCACTCTAGCAAAGGCTTATCACTAGGTTGAATTGTCATTTTGGGATTTTGTGTAAATATTCCTTCCTGTACCAGTATTGCTCAAAATTCTTCTTTCAGGATGAGGGTATTAGGGAATATGGGGCAGTAGCCTTAACTTATTAGTGCTGAGAGTGTCAATCCATATACTCTTGAAAATGGATGAAATTTTAACGATAATAAATTAGGGGAATGGCAAGTTGAGTTTCATAGCCTCATACAACCTTTTCACCTTTAAAAGGCTAGTTTTGTCTTTGATATTCGTGAACTCTACTGTTTTACCTACTATGCCCCAATTCCATTTGGATCAATATCAAATTTTTTAGCGATCGCTGCTATGATTTCTTGCTCAAGTGGTGTAACCTGATTGTCAAGCTGGACTATTTTCTCACACTGAGCCAGCAAGGGAATAGCAAAATCACGATTCAGCCGATTAAGCAATATATCTAAAGATTTAGGTGATTTGATATTTTGGGCAATAGCCTCTAACGAGGTAGGACTGAGTTTTAGAGCTTGTAATTCTGGCAAAATTTCCTCTAAAGTCTTGTCTGGATGGCTAGCAAGGATCATGTGAACTAAAATTTGATCCATGACGGCTTCTTGAGCGATCGCACTTTCGAGATATTTCTCACTTTCTGCTTTTAATGTTGCCAATGTCTGTGGCGATGCGAGAGATGTTGATTCGTCTAGCTTGGCTTCGTAAAATCGACAAGCAGCATACCCCAATGAATAGATCATCGTTGCATTTGAACTAGCTGCGATCGCTGCACCCGCCAAAGGCACATTTCGCAACAAACCTAATCCCGCAGCTTTCAAAAGACTCTCTCCACCCAAAGCCAGACCAAAAATTGCCAAAATTTCACCTTTCCGCGCCGGATCTTTTAAATCTAGCCCGTAGACAGATGCAATTTGATAAAGCATTTCTGACTGTAATTTGGTTGTTGCTGTTAAATCAATTGCCAACAATGCAATTGCTATTCCTGGCAAAATACTAGTAGTTAGTCCAACTGTGGCTGCTTGAGTTGCTTTTTCCACCATGATGCGGTGAGCAATCTGTCTGGGTAATTCATTAGGATACTTTTGCTTGAGTTTGTTTACCGCCGCTTCTGCTTTTTCCAAATCAACAAGATTGGTATCATTAATTAGCCAATGGAGATTTAATACTCCAGATAGTTTTCTAATCAGCCAATTTTCACTGAGACGATTTACAAATTGACCGGTGGTTTGAGTTGTTTCCTCAATTAACTTGTGGGTTTGTTTTACTGTCGCTTCTCCCACCTCTACTGCTGTGTCTAAAACTACTTTGCTAGTGTGCGCAACACTTGTAATAAAAGACTCTAATGCAGACGATTCATTTTCTTCTGATGATTCAACCGGGATTGCTACTTCTAAAGATTCTCTAGGTGAATTAACTAATTTATTCACCTCTATTTCGTATTGGGGTTTGTCTGTCATGAATTGACACCATCTTTTAAAGCCTCTCTACACTTGTAACGAAAGTGTGAGTGGCTTGACATCTGTCTACAAGTACAAGTTATATATCAATAATACAGTTCAGTTAAGCAATTTTTTGCTTCTCTTTCTACTTTCTGCCTCCTCTGCGGTTCTTTCAAAAACTGACTTAGCAAAATAATTACTATCAAAACGTATTCTCAGTATATTAACTGATGCGGTATTGTATTTTACATAGCTAGCATATAGCAAATAATATAGCATCAGCTATTTAAACTAAAAGGTAAAGATTCAAATCTAAATGACTATAAAAAAACCCTTGGCTATCAATCAGCCAGAGGTGGGGCAAATCATTCGCGATCTGCGACTTTTGGCTGGATTAACGCAAGAACAGTTTGCACCTACTCTAGGTGTTACTTATACCACAATTAACCGTTGGGAAAATGGACATTCTAAACCCTCGCCGTTAGCGATGGGAAAAGTTGAGGAAATGTTAGAGAAAATGGGTAGTAAAGGGCAGGATTTATTGGCGAAGTATTTGCCGGATTAGTTCAATAAAATACTTATTTTGTGCAACTTAAATGCAAAACAATACAGCTATAACAATCAGGCTATTCATTGCTGATATAACAACAAATTATTACTAATTAAAGATTATGGCAGATTATGTAGGCATGACACCGACCGTAGTCATAGGACTAGGTGGAACTGGAAAAGAAATATTAATAAAAATTCGTCGGATGATTGTGGAGTCTTATGGCTCCTTAGATGCTTTGCCTATTGTGTCTTTTTTACATATAGATACAGAGCAGAATGCCAAAGCTTCAGAAGCCCAAACTGTTCTCAAGCAAAATATTTCTCTTAGACCTTCTGAGCAAGTCTGGGCTAAGGTAGAGAACGCCAAAGCAATGCTCAATCAACTTTCTTCTTATGATTATTTAGCAGAATGGTTCCCCAGCCAGTTAAGAGGCACAGATTCAATTTTGGCAGGAGCCGGGCAAATTCGTTCCTTGGGAAAATTCGCCTTTTCTGTTAATTATCAAATTATCAAAAATAGTTTCAACAATGCTTTAGGAAGAATCGTTGGACATGAGAAGTTTATGTTAGATAAGCTAGGATTACAGCTTGATAAAGGAGTGAACATTTTTATTGTTTGTTCCCTATCAGGTGGTACTGGTTCAGGAATGATCCTTGACTTAGCTTATAACTTGCGTGATTGGGTTCCTCCTTCAGCCATGCCCCAAACATCAGCTTATCTAGTCTTACCTGGAGCATTCTCAGGGCTAGGCGATCGCGTCATTGCAAATGCCTATGCTGCTTTAATGGAACTCAATCATTATTCTCGCAATGATACTCGTTTTGAATGCCAGTATAGTAGTAACGCATCAGATCGGATCACCTCTCAAAGTAGCCAGGATGTACCTTTTAACTTCTGTTATCTTGTTGGTAATAGTAATGATAAAGTCACCCTACCTACTTTAAACTCCGTATTGGAAATGGTGGCTCAAAATGTATTTTTAGATTTTAGTTCAGGATTTAGCCAGTACAAAAAATTGGTACGAGATAATATCCGTAAACAATGGGCAAGTCCTGATTCTCTTGGTTATCCCCAGAGTTTTATCGCTTTCGGATTAGCTAGTATTCAGTTTCCGATTCAACGAGTACTTCAAGCTTGTGCATCTCGTTTAGCCAAGCGTGTTGTTACGTGGTGGGAAAATCCCACACCAGCCCCAGGAGCTATGCGGGATTTAATTCAAACAGAAATTCTGCCTAGTCTGAATCTATCTGAATCAGACAGCCAGCACCAACTTCTTGATAGCATTAGTCTAGGGAATAACATGAAACCCTACACTAAAGAAGTAGCTGATTGGGTAGCTGTTTTACGTAAACGTCGTAACGATTTAAATATTCCCTTTGAGAATCTACAACGTTTTGTCTCGGTTGAACAAGAAAAATACAGCCCTCACTTTAATGATGGTGATACCGATCCCAGGCGTTGGAGTGATTACTTTCAAAAGATGTGGGACAATCTGAATCGGCTAAAAACTCAAAAGCGGCAAGAACTTCGCCAGACTGTCCATCAGATGATTGAAGACCGTTTTCGAGGCCCTAAATTTGTTCGTCAATTTTTAGAAGTTCTGTTAGAAGTATTTAATAGTTACCGTAGTCAATTTGATCAAGAACGACAAAAAACTTTTCTTCCTAAAGAACAGTCTGCGGCTAATGCATTACAAGTTCTATTGAAACAAATAGACAATCATGCTAAACAGTTTAATCCACTGAATAAAAAGACAGTGATTGAAGAAGACTTCAATGGAATTATGCAAGCCCTCCAATCGATATACACTTCTAAAGTAGAAGTAAAATCTCGGACTTTAGGAGTTTTATTATTAGATGCTCTGAAGGAGGAAATTAATAGCTTAATTGTAGATTTAACTGCTTTTGATCGAGTTATAGAAACTCTTCAGACTCAACTCAGCGATCGAGAGCAAACTTACATAAGGGAAACTGGAACACTAACTGTTAATGGAATATTACTTTATAATTCTAAAGATGTAGACCAAGCATTTAATCAAGTTTTAGAAGGAAAAACAGAGACAATATTTCAGACTGTTTCTCAAGATGTATTAGAAGACTTAGGGACTCACTTATTTGACTTATATTCTTTTGATACACTCCGAGTTAAAGATATATTTGAAAGACTTTTAAATCGTTCTGTTGATGAGTTTATTGATAAATCACAATTACAAATCTCGACTGCTCGAAAATTTTTAGAACAATATCCTACATTAGAACAGCAAGAAGCTCAGATTAAAACTACCTTTGAAAAAAGTGAGCCATTCTTGCGCTTTAGCCAAGAACAAGTAAATCTGGGATGGGATAATAAGATAGAAAAACGTCAAACTCTAATTGGTATTCAAGGCGGGAATAAGCCGACTGATGTAGCTGTTGGTGCAATTTTACCTCAAATTCGTAAGTCTAGTACTCTTACTGATAAAGATATTAGACCTCTAAACGATCCCCATCATATTTTCTTTGTTCAAGAAATTGGCGCTTTTTCCTTGCGATTAATTGAAGGGATGGAGAAGATGCGAGTTATTTATCGAACTATTTCCCAAGCTGATAAAAATCCTTTGCATACTCATCAGGATTACCGCCAGTTTCAAGACATTATGCCATCAAGCCAAGAAGAGGTGCAAGTTAAGCAAAATCTGCTTTTAGCCAAAGCATTAGGATTAATAATCCAACATGAAAATAAAGTTACAGGATTTGATGAAATCCGTTTTTCATATCAGGATAAACAAACAGGTATCGATAAAGTACAAGTTTTAGGGGAAAATTGGCAAAAAGCAGAGGAAAATCTTTTAAACGATCAAAATCGTAAAGTAAGAGATATTTTAGCTGATTCTCTTAAAAAAATTGGCGAAAATGCCACGACAAAACCCCAAAAACAGCAGTTATATCAAAAGCTAATAGCTTGTTTAAAGGAAATAGAAAATACGTTTATTGGTGGTAAAGATAATCCTGATTATCATAAGGCGGAAGCAGCACTTGAGGAATATATCAAGCAATACAGTCTAATGATTATTTCTCCATCACCAAATTCATCAGTAGTAACTGAGCCTAAGATAATTTCATCCCCTCCCCAAAACAATGAAAATCTAGAAAAGTTTAGAAAGCTAGTTGTAACTTGTTATAAAAACGGTAGCCCTTCTTCCACAGAATTGCAGCTTGTGGAGAAATTTCGTCAGAAATATGATATTTCTCAAGCGATTGCCGAGCAGATTATTGCTGAATATACTCCTAAAAATACTATAGAAAATGCGATTCAGGAATATAGCTTAATGTATCAAGCTTTTTTAGAAAATGATAATCAAATAGACTTAGATGAGCAAGCGCATTTGCTTGATTTACAAGAGGAATTAGGATTAAGTAATGAACAAATTGCCAGGATAGAAGCAAGTATTAAAACCGAATCTAATATATTAAATAATCGTCAAAATTAAGGAGGTATTTATGAATCAAAACTTTAGCTATAATAATGTTAAATGTTCTAAGTGTGGACACGATCAGAATGCTTCCACTGCTCGTAAATGTGAGATTTGTGGCAACCCATTGAAAAAAGCATCAGTTCCTCCCGTTGTTTTTGCGGTTTTGGTAGGACTGATAGTTGCAGGAGGTGGATATTTTGCTTTTCAAAGTAAGTTAATAGGTAAAAGTCCTTCAGGATCTACTAATACTGCATCTATTCCTACGGTTTCAGAGCCTTCTAAATCCCAGCCAATAACTAATGAACAGCCTAACACTGTTCAGGAAACTCAATCTCTTCCTACAAGTACTATTGAATCTACTGCTGCACCTATTGATATATCACTACCTAATCCAACTGTATTAACTATGGACGGTAGCACAACTATGGTTACTTTAATCCAGAAATTGCGTAATGCTTATGCTCAAATTAACCCTAATATTCCTACTATTTATGGGCAACCCGATGGTTTTCCAAAAGGCTCAAGTAAAGGTATTGAAGCCTTAATGAACAACTCTGTAATTATGGCAGCAACTTCCCGTCCTTTAAAGCCTCAAGAAGCACAAGCTGGAATTCAAGTAGTGGCGATCGCACGTGATGCAGTAGCAATTGTAGTAGGGATTAATAATCCTTTTAAAGGCAGTCTTACTCAAGACCAATTACGTCAAATCTATCAAGGTAAAATTACTAACTGGTTACAAGTTGGTGGTGCAAATGCTCCGATCAAAGTAATTAATCGTGCGGCTAGTAGTGGTACTAGAGACTTCTTCAAGAGTGTTGTATTACTAGATCAGCCTTTCGCACCTGACAGCGCTAATTTCATCACATTTCCAAATGATGAAACTACGGGGATAGTTCGTTTACTAGGCAACAATGGAATTGGCTATGCTACGGTTTCGCAGGTTGAAAACCAACAACTGGTAAGAGTTGTACCGCTTAATGGGATCTCACCTGTGGACAAAACTGCAATTCAAGATGGCAAGTACCCCATTAGTCGCAATGTTTACTTAGCAATTCGGAAACAGAATAGTCCTGCTATAAAACAGTTCATAGATTTAGCATTATCTCCTCAAGGACAACAAATTGCACAGCAATCAGATTTCATCCCTTTGAAGTGAAATCGGCGGTTATAAACTCCCCCCTCACCCTATCCTCTCACCTCTAACCCTGTACTTACATCAGCATTACTTTCTAAAAAATCGTTATCTTTAAGAATTTCATAGAGATTAATATCTTGCTCTAGCAAGCAAGCGTGTCCACAATGGGGCAGCACCACAATTTTGTTATTTGGTAAGATATTGCCTATGCGTTTCACTTCAGTTACAGAAGGCAAAAGGCGATCGCTACCACCGGCAATCAACAAAACTGGTTGAGTTAAGCGACTCAACTTTTCCTCATCAATTTCAAACTCTCGCAATAAAGACAATCGCCAAAGGACTGTTTCTGCTGGCACAGAACGCATGGTTTTCAGCAATTCATGGCGATCGCTCCGAGAAATGCGGGGTAAAGATGCCAGAAACGGCAACAACCCCAGTGCGCCAACGTCATACAATGCTGACGGTACTAAATAAGTTAGTTGGGATACCCAACTCAACCAAGGACGAAGATGAAAGGCTGAGGCTGGATTAATTAAGATAGTTCGCTTAAATAAATGCGGTGCTTGGATGGCTACTTTCATCGCCAAGCAACCACCAAATGACTCACCACACAGGTAAACTGGCCTCTGAGAGCTTTTCTCTAATTCCGCGTCGATTAAGTCCAATACACTCTGAGTTAGCACATCCCAAGTGTTTAAATCTTGACGGGGAATCGCCAAAGAACGGACATCAAAGCCAGCTTCTAATCCAGTGGTTTGCGATCGCAATAATTGACCAGTTCCATCCATTCCTGGCAAATATACCAACAACGGATACTCTGGTTGGACTCGTTCAGGAGTCAGGAAACAAGGCTTTAACTCAACTTCAGAGATGGTCATTGGTCGTTAGTCATTGGTCAATGGTCATTAGTTAATGGTATAAAATTTTTGGACTGTTGATTGTTGAAAGAAGTTCGGTGCTTTTGACCAAAAACAAAAAATCTCTCTCAGCAAGCACTCAAAGTCGTCACGACAATCCAAAATCTAAGTTGTGCTGGAAGCGCACCAAATATGCGACCCAAAATCCAATGGCTCTAATAGCAACCTTGACGCAGTAAATTACTAATTTCACTATGACAGTGTTCTGTCAGTTCAGCCACAACAGTTCTGCCTTGTTTCCCGTGATATTTTTTTTGATATTGGGGCGTAATCCAATAAGGGCGACCGATTAACACTGCAACCCGACGATAAATTACCAAAGGATGCCAACCCGCTTGATTAAATAAAGGTTCTGAAGGGTCAAATAAGCTCAAAAACCTTAAGGGGAAACCATTGGTGTTTACCTCTTCTAAGGAAGCGATCGCGATCGGCAAAATAGCGAAATCCTGGACATCGGCTCGCAATGCCAAATGAGCAAATCCGCGTTGAAATTCACCCACCATATTTGGAACTGTAAATTTCACCATTGGTTCAGTTCCTTCTGGAAATACTCCCACCATTTGCTTAGACTGCAATAGCATCTGCGACTGCGAAAAAAAGCTTTGTTGGCGGTTTTGAGTTTCCTCCAAAGGAAAACACCCCAATTGATCGGTGACAATCTCCCGCATGACTGGCACTTGTCCCATATAGTGATGGCAAGCAAAGCGAATCGGACTTGATAATGCTGCCATTAAAACCAGTGCATCCATAAAGCTGCGGTGATTACTGACTACCAACACGCTAGCATCCTGGGGAATCCGATCCTCATAATAGCGAAACATTTGGGTTGAAAGCGCCACCAGGAAAGCGCGAGAAAGTTCCAGGGGGCTATTTAGACTCATACCTAGTCAATATATTTTTCCGGTAAATATGGCGATTTATCTTAACTTGATTTTTACATTTCTTTACTACTGCCATGACCGTCTTAAGATAGAAATATCCGATCCACAAAACCAGCTAAATTTTTGGCATTATGTATTCTTGAACACAACATTTTCTAATAGAAAGTATTCAAAAAAATTATGATTAGTTAATTTCCCTCTTATAGGCAAAAATGATTTGAATGGATACATACTACAAAACAACTTTTGACTTGATAAATTTGCTACTATTTAAGGTGTTATTGGAAAAAATGGAAATAGTATTGTACAATTACGTGGTTTTGCCATTAAAAGTAAGATGTAAAACTTTTAATAAGTGAATTTTTATTTTGTATGAATCTAGTGAATAAAACAGAAAAAACATTTGCACTGACGACACCCCTATATTATGTAAACGATGTCCCCCATATAGGCAGTGCTTATACAACGATCGCAGCAGATGTCGTGGCGCGATTTCATCGACTGCTAGGTCATCAGGTATTACTAATTACAGGTACAGACGAACACGGACAAAAAATTCAGCGATCGGCAGAAAGTTTAGGCAAAGCACCACAAGAGTTTTGCGATGAAATTGTCCCTAGCTTTGTGAGTTTGTGGCAGTTACTAGACATTCAATACGATCGCTTTAGTCGAACTACCGCACCTCGTCATGAAGCGATCGTCAAAGAATTCTTTGAGCGAGTCTGGAAATCTGGTGATATTTACCAAGGACAACAACAAGGCTGGTATTGCGTATCCTGCGAAGAATTCAAAGAAGAACGCGATCTTTTAGAAGGACATCGTTGCCCGATTCATACTAACAAAGAAGTGGAGTGGCGAGACGAACAAAACTACTTTTTTCGCTTATCCAAATATCAAACTAAGCTGACAGAATTTTATCAATCTCAACCGGATTTTATTCAACCAGAAACTCGGCGGAATGAAGTCCTCAGCTTTGTCAATCAAGGGCTGCAAGACTTTTCTATTTCGCGGGTGAATTTAGATTGGGGTTTTCCCATACCAGTTGATCCCAAACACACCATTTATGTTTGGTTTGATGCGCTGCTGGGTTATGTCACAGCATTACTCGAACCAGATGCAGAACCGACTTTAGCAAATGCTTTAGAAAGATGGTGGCCAATCAACCTGCACCTAATTGGTAAAGATATTTTGCGCTTCCATGCAGTTTATTGGCCCGCAATGTTGTTATCGGCTGGCTTACCCTTGCCAGAAAGAGTATTTGGGCATGGCTTTTTGACCAAAGATGGTCAAAAGATGGGCAAAAGTCTGGGTAACACCCTTGATCCTGTTGCGTTAGTTCAGCGCTATGGTAGTGATGCCGTTCGTTATTACTTCCTTAAGGAAATCGAATTTGGCAAGGATGGAGATTTTAATGAAGTAAGGTTCATTAATGTTCTGAATGCAGATTTGGCAAATGATTTAGGTAATTTGCTCAATCGCACCTTGAGCATGGTGAAGAAATACTGCGCTGACAATAATGTTCCATCAATCGGCAATGAAGGAATTCCTGACGAAAATCCTTTGAAAGCAATTGGTTTACGTCTAGGGGAACAGGTGAAACAAGCATATAACAAGCTAGCTTTCAGTGAAGCGTGTGGGGCTATCCTTTCACTGGCGCAAGCCAGTAATAAGTTTATTGATGAACAAGCTCCTTGGACATTATATAAACAGGGACAGCAAGAGTCGGTGGAAAAAGTTCTCTACGCAGTTCTAGAATCAGTTAGACTGGCAGCTTATCTGCTTTCCCCAATTATTCCGAACATTAGTAGCGATATTTATCAGCAACTCGGCTTTGGAATAGATTTTAACGATCAAACACAAAGTTCAGTTACCGCTCCTTTTGCCACCCATGCGACATGGGGGATACTATCTAGTAAACAACAGTTGGGTACATTCCAACCAGTTTTTAAGCGAATAGAACCCCCGAAAAACGATTAGTCCTTATCAAACTCCGATTTTGTTCAATTTCTTATTCTCTCAAAAAATTTATCGGGGCTTAACTTATATTAGCCCCGGAACATTATCATAAGCCTCTGTGACTAGCATCTAAAAGTTCGTAATTTGTATCAAAAATAACAGGGATAAAATTCGAGGTATGACAACGATGTTGAATAATTTTGAAACCGATTCAATATTTACGCCAGAACAAGTTTTGGAGAATCGGGGCAGGGTTGCTATATTTATTGATGGCTCAAATCTATTCTACGCTGCCCTGCAACTAGGGATTGAGATCGATTACACCAAGCTGCTGTGTAGATTAACTGGAGGTTCTAGACTCCTGCGGTCTTTTTTCTACACTGGTGTAGACCGGACAAACGAGAAGCAACAGGGGTTTCTGCTGTGGATGCGTCGCAATGGCTATAGAGTTATTGCTAAAGATTTAGTCCAGCTACCAGATGGCTCTAAAAAAGCTAACCTGGATGTAGAAATAGCAGTAGACATGATGGCCTTGGTAGATTCTTATGATACCGCAGTTTTAGTCAGCGGTGATGGGGATTTGGCTTATGCAGTCAATTCAGTTAGCTATCGCGGCGTGCGGGTAGAAGTGGTAAGTTTGCGTTCGATGACCAGCGACAGCTTAATTAATGTTAGCGATCGCTACATCGATTTAGAAGCCATCAAGGAAGATATTCAAAAAACCCCTCGCCAAAGCTATCCTTACCGACCGCTATCTGGTATTGGCTTTTTGGAAGACCCAAGAACTAGTGATGGACACTTAGAAATCCAAGAATAATGGCGTATCAATTTCATCAAAAGGGGAGAAAGGGGGAGAGAAAAATTCAAAATTATTCCCCTACTCCCCCTTTCCTTCTTTTCTCTTTGATTTTTTTCTTGATATTTGGTTTAGTAAGCTGTGGGGGGAAATCTCCTACAGCTTCTGAGCAAAATCCTGCGGATTCATCAAACCAAGATAACAATTTGACTTTCTTTGATGTCACCCTAGAACAAGCAGATGAAGTGGGACGACCGATTTGGAAAGTCAGGGCTAAAACCGCAAAATACACCAAAGAAAAACAAATTGGCCAGGCTGAAAGTCCTTATGGTGAACTATACCAAGATGGCAAAGTAGTTTACCAAATCAAGGCAGATGTCGCAGACATTGAACAAAATGGGAAACAGTTGTTTCTTAAAGGTAAGATATTTGCCACAGACCCTACTAATGGTGTTGTATTGCAAGGCAATGAATTAGAATGGCGACCCCAAGAAGATTTGTTGATTGTCCGTAACCACATGCATGGTACTCATAAACAATTACAAGCGGTGGCGCAAGAAGCGCGAGTTAAAACCCGCGAACAGAGGATGGAATTTTCTGGTGGGGTAGTAGCTAATTCTATCGATCCTCAGATGCAAATCAGAACCGAGCATTTAACCTGGAATATTAAAGAAGAAAAACTGATTGGCGATCGCCCCATCCAAATTGACCGCTACAAAGATAATAAAATTAGCGATCGCGGTAAGGGAAATTCTGCCGAAGTCAACTTAAAAACAAAAATTGCCACTATTGATAAGAATGCTCAATTAGAATTACAAGACCCACCAGTACAAATAGCTAGTAACTCCATGACCTGGAACATGAATGCAGAGACTGTTACTACAAATTCTCCCGTGCAGATGTTCCAACGTGTCGAAAACTTTACCGTTACCGCCAATCGTGGTGAAATGAAAGTACCGCAAAAAACAGTTTATTTAACAGGTAACGTCAACGCCATTGGTCAGCGTCGCCAGTCTTTGAAATCTAATTCATTAACTTGGCATTTAGACAATAAGTTAGTTGAAGCTCAAGGAAATGTACTGTATCGGCAAGTTGACCCGCCGTTAAATTTTACCGGTGAAACAGCTTTTGGTAATCTGCAAACAGAAAATATTCTCGTCAAAGGCGGTAGTTCTAGCGGTAGGGTAGTAACCGAAATTATTCCCCAAGAAAGAGCTAATCGTCAGTAGTACAGACACGATTAATCGCGTCTGTACGGAAGTAGTTACAAATTACGTAGCTTCTCGTCAGAAGCAAGTATTACGAATTATTTAATGCCACTTATAAAACTGGTACAAACTTTGTACCAGTTTCTATTTACTCCAATTGATCTTCAGCTTGCTTTTTAGAGTCCAGTTACCAAACTGGTCTTACTATTGATACCAGTAAACCCACCAATTAATACAATCACTGTTAAATCACGCAGATCAAAGGTAGGGAATATGCAAACAATTGGTACTCAAAAAGACAGTACAGCTTGGGTTATTCAAACTTGGGCAGCTTTTGTGATTTCTATTTCTATGACCACCTTCGGCATTGTCAACTTACCTGTAAACGGCTGGGTGAAAGGCTTTATAGGTATGGGTATGGCTTTCTCAGTTGGCTCAACTTTTACCTTGGCTAAAACTACTAGAGACTTGCATGAAAATAGAAGATTAACCGCTAGGTTAGACGAGGCGAAAGTAGAAAAATTGCTTTCACAACACGATCCTCTTAATTTAAAATGAAGAGAGTTATAGCAATTTTGGATTAGAAGTTTTTACCAAAAAGCTCTTTTAGAAATATCAAACAATACTCAATACGGTTCGGTTAAGGTTATTTGATGAAAATATAGCGTTTCCTAATCACATGAGGTACATCATAGTCCCCTCATCGCTTGCGGGGAGGGGGTTGGGGGTGGGGTTCTTGTACCTCACTCAACAGAGAACCGTTATAATACTGCGTAGGTTTTGAGTCGATCCCCCCAACCCCCTTTTTAAGCAGGGCTAAAAATGCCTTATTTTCCCCCTTTTTAAGGGGGACTAAGGGGGATCTCCAATGACTATCCACCAAAACCTACGCAGTATTGAGAACCGTTATAATAGCTCCCAAATCCGTGATAAATCGCCGTCATGAGGAAGGACTGATTGTTGTAAAGACGGCGATTTATCGCGTCTCTTGCCTTAACCTGCGATCTACACATCAGAAATTCACTCTATGACGTAAAACAAAAGGACTGGATATACCAGTCCTTTATTATATTGATTTAACGTTTTTATCTTAATAACGGGATTTTTTGGTCTTTAACTTTTGCTTTTTACGCCGACGTTCGCTAGCAGCAACTGCATGTTCTACCGGATAACCCACTACAGGAATCACCTGATATTTGCGCTCTTCTTCTAATTTTTTCAGTTCAGTGTAATTAACCCAGTGAATGCAATCAACCGGACAAGTGTCAATTGCTTCTTGAATAATTTCCTCAGCGTCCCCATCTTGCCGAACCACACGCGATCGCCCGTAATCTGGTTCAATATAAAAGGTGTTACGCGCAACATGAGCGCAATGCTTGCAACCAATACAAGTGATTTCGTCAACATAAACACCATTTTGGCGCAGCACACCGCCCAATTCCGGTTCTAAACCAGAACGTTCTGGGGTATCCCGTAAAAAACCCCCTAATTCTGGTTCTAAACCGGAACGGTTATCTTCTTGTTCTTCCGGCGACGGCAGAAAATCAGCCATTACGCACTCCAGCGCTGTACTACCAGGCGAATGGAACCATCTTCATTTTTTTGTTGCTCAGATACTTGAAAACCCACACGAGCGGTTTCTTTCACAACTGTTTGGTAAGCATAGCGCTGTGTTACTTGGCGCAAAAATCCATCCACAGACAAATCTTGCTGCCAATATTGCAAGTCAGCCACCAATTCATATTCCTTGCCATTCCATCTAAAGCCGATGTCGTAGCCATTTTCCTGCTCAATACTAACTTCCGCAGGATGGGTTTGACCGCGATAGCCACGGACTTCGCGTGGGCCGGGTTTCCAGTCTACTCCCAATTCAGTCAAAGCATCTTTCAAAGAATCAAGGTTACGGATTTGAGTCTTAATTTGGCTAAAGTGTGACATGGTGGTTGTGAATTAATAACACTAAACTACTGTGAAAACTTACCAATCGCTGTAAGTGGTGTGCGTATTCGCCACATTAGATTGCTGCACCTTCGCGGCGAAATATTCTGAGGTTGGCTCATGATTAAGTACTTGCCCCAGCTGCGCCTCTATTGCTGCTGTAACCTCAGCGCAAGAAGCACCCACAATGCCAGTAACTTTTTCTTGTACCCGACCATCTGGATAAATTATGAACTCTAATGTCTCCATACTTTTGGCCAACCACGATAAGTACGTTTGAATTGTACTGCTTTAGCAGAAGGCTACAAATATAGCCGTAGGAACATTTTTACTTTAGATACAAACTCGCCATTTGTTAACTAATGTTCCATGTTTCAACATATATATCTCAGAATCTTTACAAAACTTATTAACTTTATAAGTACGCACATCAGTATTTAGTCAGTTTCTCTTAACCTCATCGATTAGTCAAGGTAACAGCCGAGCCTTCCAATTAAGCGGCAAAAGTCCTAAAAATAAGCATTACGACGTAGTATAGCCAGCTAGTTGAGTTACAAAAATATAGAAATTATTGAAAAGCTTTATTATTACGATTCGATTTACCTTATTTTCTTCCAGGTAGTTTGAACGCAGGGCAGTGTTAGACTAACACAAGATAGTGGTGTATACGTACGTAGGCATCGTATAAGGTCTTTGATGTAGAAACTTTAGCTGGCATAAGTATAAAAAGATTTTTAATTGCGATCGCTATTTTTGCTATTGGTGAGATTTACCAACCTCGACTCTAGAAAGTTAAATATGTACAAGTTTGCCCCAGCAGAGGAGAAAGAGCAAATAGTTTTTGGTGCTGCGCGACCTGGATACACTGACAAGAATGTTCAGGATTGGATAGAATTCATGAAGCGCCAAGATATCAAACGTGTTTGCTGTCTTCTTGCTGAACAACAGCTAGCTTCTTACTGCGATCTTCTAAGCATATACAAACAGGAGTTTGGGAATCAGCTAGTTTGTTGGGCACCAATTGCAGATTTCCATTTATCTGATTTAGAAACCCTGACCCAGAAAATACTTCCTTTCTTAATAGAAGCAGATAAACAAAATGAGAAAGTCGTTGTACACTGCTCTGGTGGAATTGGACGTACTGGACATATATTAGCGGTATGGCTAGTTAGCGTCAGAGGATTATCAAATCAAGCTGCAATAAATGCTGTCAAAAGAACAGGTAGAAATCCTTATGAAGCTGCAATTGCTGCTATTTTTAGAGGTAGAAATCCCTTGAAATTCGTAAAAGAACTTGACGTGCTTCTGAATGATTGTCGTCTAGCAGTGCATCAAACATTTTGAGTTTAGGATGATCATTTTTAATCAGTCTATTTGCGAGGTAAACTCTATGGCAATGGTTCTAGATAAAGTAGTTCCTTTTGGGAGGTCAATGGATGAATATATAAAAATATTCAATTTAACAAATACAGATTTGAATAAAAGAATCATTGGGATTGGGGACGGGCCAGCAAGCTTTAATGCAGAAATGACATATCAGGGTAAAAGTGTAGTTTCGGTTGATCCACTTTACCAATTTTCCAGTGATGAAATATTGCAAAGATTTAATGAAGTGGTAGATAACATCATTAACCAAGTCAAAGCTACATCAAATGATTGGGTATGGAGCTATCATAAATCCCCAGATGATTTGCGTAACAATCGAGTGGAAGTTATTCGAGAATTTTTGTCTGATTATGAAACTGGCAAAAAAAACAACAGATATATAGTCGGTGAATTACCAAGATTGGCATTTAAAAATAAAGAATTTGATATTGCCCTTTGTTCACATTTATTGTTTTTATATTCAGATCATCTCAATTACGATTTTCACCTAAATTCAGTAGATGAAATGCTGCGTATCGCTAAAGAAATCCGAATATTTCCCCTGATCACTTTAATGTGGAAACATTCACAACATTTAGATGAAATAGTAAAATATTGTACTTTAAAGGGTTACAAGATAGATATTGAAAAGGTTGAATATGAATTACAGCCTGGTGGAAATAAAATGTTGAAGATAAGCAGAGATATTAATAACTAATTTGTAACTTTGGCGTTGCTGAATTGAGGTACGAACTTGATGTAGAGACATAAAGTTTTACGTCTCTACAAGGATTTTTCACCGCAATGCACAATCGTTTTCATACCGCAATCAGCAACACCCTAATTTTTATAGGACTTACGCATTGACAGGAAAGACCAAGTATAGATGATTAGTAAAAACCTGAAACGGCGTATTTACATTGACGCACAATATGATTATTTTGTATAGTGCGTAAGTCCTATTTTAGTGTTTATAGCCAAGCTTTAGTACACTCTTGAAGTATGCCAATAATTTTAAGAATTGGTGTCAAAATTACAATATACAATAAGCTTACGGCGAAATAGCTAAAAAGCATGAAAAAACCCGGCTTGACCGGGCAGACGCACTGTTTGTCGTATTCACCTGTAATAACTACATTTTAATCTCACAAGTTAAAGGACAAGCAGCATAAACAGTAGTCTGCATTTGGTCTGCCTCCCCATGCAGCCAGCTTAACCATTTAACTTCATTGGGATGAACTCCTTTAACAGTAAGTACACCCGCAGCCAATACAACTGCCATGACGTTAAACATGATTAAAGCACCTGCAACAAGCAAAACAGCACTAACAGGCATTACAGATTGCAAGATGATCGATAACAGACATCCGACTGTAGCCATCAAGACAACTAGCGGAAAACCGACAACCAACAAGCATACTGCCAATGTAAAAGTCCATATTAAAAAGCTTTTAATCATTAACAAGGAGTAGGTCTTTCCTTGATTAGAGCTTTGAGCAGAAACCATGACTTTTCCTCCCAAATATACACAGCAAATTTTAATTTCAGTCATATCTCGCTTTTTGGCGAGTAAACTGATTTGTTTCTCAGTGAAATTCAGTATATAAAATCTAATCGGCAAAATGAGCATTTATTTACTAAAGTTTACAGTTATTGTTTTGTAATTGTGGATATAAAGTAAATTTTCTGTTTATTAAAAAAACTTATTTTCTACATCTATCTTCAGACATATAAACTAAAATTGAGAGCTTTATAACCTTGATCCCCAAGATATCACTCAATAGACATCTCCGATAATGAATGTAGAGACGTAGCACTGCTAGGTCTCTACAAGGGTTCTGGATAATGCATATTTAATATCTGGAGATGTCTAATATGCCTCAGTTCTAAATATGGTTCATTTAAGGGGTAAAAGGATAAATTCAAACCTTTCGTCTTTGCCCCTTACCTTTTTCCTGAATCACCAGGGAAGTGAAGAATGCTTATCCGAACCTTATGTAAGATATCACCCCTATTCAACTTAATATTTCTTATAAAAATTCTTAGTTGCTCTCATAATTTATAGATGGGCTGAATAAGCGATCTGCTCGTATTTGTGCTGTTAATTGCTGGTAATTAATCTCCATGCCTAGAATAGATTTCTCATCTAAGGACTTAAGAATATTCATGCCTAGCTAAAAGTGCTATAAACAACAAAGCAATCTATGTTTATTTACTGAGGTGTTTTGAGTCCTTTGGTGTGTTAAACCATGTTATGTAGGTTAAATAATTTCTCTAAATTTTCTGATTAGTGGAATTTCAGGAAAAAAAGATACAAATTTAGGTGAATGAAATGGATTGACCGTGGTTCTAGAGTTTCAATCGTCTCCCATCACCGCTAGGGCTTGTACGCAAGCATTCTCCAAAAATCATCGAAGCCAGTGACTTGACTTCTCGCTAATTCAACTTTTTAACTGCCAAATGTGAAGATATATGACAGAATCACAGTCTCCATCAAATTCTAACTCTGCTGCTGGACGTAACCTACCACCAATGCCGCCGCCACCACCCCCAGCCTCAACCCCAACCTTTAGTACACCGAGGCAGATGACACAAACATTGGATATGTCAATGGATAGGAGTAGCAACGCGCCTGTTGCAGGTCATCGTCCGACTAGTCCACCGCCAATACCTAGTTCAGTTTCCCCGAAAAACAGCAATGCGGGGCCCACTTTAGAAAAGTTAATTAGGGAAGCTTACGATCAGGGATATTCTGACTTGCACTTGGGTGTAGGTGAAGTACCCCGCTTCCGTAGCCGAGGAGAAATTCAATCATGGGATTATCCAGAAGTAGATAAAGAAGCTTTTATGAATTGGTTGCGGGAGGTGATGAGTGAGGCAGAAATTCAGCGCTTTGAAGAACACTTAGAATTTGACGGCGCAACTCAATATGACTTTGCTCGCGTGCGGATTAATGTTTTTGGCACTCTTAAAGGGCCTGCGATGGTGTTGCGGTTGATTCCTCTAAAAATCTTAACTATGGAACAGTTGAGATTACCCCCAGTTTTTCGGGATATTTGTCATCACCACAAAGGTTTAATTTTAGTAACTGGGCCTACTGGTTCTGGTAAGTCCACCACAATGGCAGCGATGGTTGACTACATCAATAAGGAGATGGCCAAGCATATCATCACCATTGAAGACCCGATCGAATTTATCCATCAAAGTCGTAAGTCTTTAGTCAAACAGCGAGAAGTGGGAATGCACACCCGGAAGTTTGACAACGCTTTGAAAGCAGCTTTGCGGGAAGATCCAGATTTGATTTTGGTGGGGGAAATGCGGGATAAGGAAACGGTTAACACCGCCCTAAAAGCCGCTCAGACTGGTCACTTAGTTATGGGAACCCTGCACACCAATAGCGCCGTCAAAACCATTGAGCGGATTCTCAATCTCTACTCTGGTGACGAACAGGATGCAATGCGGGTAGCAATTTCTGAGTCTTTAGTGGCAGTAATTGCTCAAGGTTTGTGTCGCACAACTGACGGTAAGCGGGCTGCTTTCCACGATGTGCTGATCAATACTGAGGCTATTAAAGAATGGATTAAAGACGGTAAGTATGATGAAATTGGCGAGTTGATGAAACAAGCTAGCTTTGACGGCATGATTACGATGAATCAGTCGTTGCTCAATCTCTATCAAGACGGACGCATCACTGAAGAAACTGCTTTGGAAATGTCGCCAACTCCTAACGAAATGGCGCAGTTTCTCAGAGGTCGAGTTTAAATTTAGTTATCTGCTGATAATAAAGAGTGCTGAGTCTCAGTACCCATCAGATCCCCGACTTCTTAAAGAAGTCGGGGATCTAAGTTTTTATTTATCTTCCCTTCGATATTCTGGGGTACGATATCCTTCATCCCCTTTGAGCTTTTGGGGTACGAACCCCGGTAGGTCAGTACTGTCAATTGCGAAGACAAAGAATTTGTTTGGATTGTCGATACCTGTTGGATGCAAAGCATCGGAGGTTATCGTACCAACAAAGTCGTTATCGTTGGCGATGAAGAGCGTATGCTTGATCGTGTGGTTGATAACTACATCCGATCCGAAAGCTAAACTTTCAAGCTTGGCAGGTATGTCTTCTGGTTTGATCCCATTCTGAGTGAGCGTAGCTACTACATCAAGGAACAGGGTCTTGTTAACTGCCTTGCCAGCGAGGTTGTTTTCGCCTGTGATATTACTCACTTCTTGAGCATTAGTCAGATCGATATGGTATATCTTCTTAAAAACAGCTTGAGAGCCGTCGCCTAAACCTTTGCCATCTCGTTCGTCTACTAAGAATTCGCGATCGCTGATGGACACAATCTCGCTGACTGTGGGGTATTTCGGTTTAGCTGAATTGCCAATATTATCTAGCTGATAGGCGTATTCTTGGGTAGCACCTGTTGCAATGTCGATCTTAACAATTCTGGTGTAAGCGCCATTAGTACCGCCGTCTTGGATCAGGGGACTTTGCAGTATGCCGACTAGGGTTTTGCCATTAGGAGTAATTGCGAGACCTTCCATACCCTTGTTTGCAACACGTCCAGATGTGTTACCGCTAATCTCTGTAGCACCAACGGGATTTAGGTTCTTGACTGCGAATTTGCTGTCGAGTGTAAAGACCTTGATGCGCTTACCTGTCTCGCGATCGAATTGGTACACATAAGGGCCGTATTCATCGGAGATAAAGATAGACTTACCATCATTGGATACACGCACGCCTTCAGGATCGAAGCGGGCATCATTGGGATAGGTCGATATCTGACTGGGGTCAAAGTTGTCTGAGCGTCCAGTGAAATAGTAGGTATTCTTGGCATTCAGTGCAGGGGCACCGTTAGGCACTCCTAGTCCTACCCCAGTACCGTAGTCGAGAGGCTTATTGCTGTATAGCAGGGTCGTGTCAACTAGAGAAGGAGTAAGAGTAAAGGGTAACGCTGAACCAAATTTGCTTGGTTCGAGTTTCACTCTGATGGTTTGGAAGCGGTTAATATAGGATGTTGTGTCATCCACAGCGCTATTGTATGCCTTGGCATTGGGGCCTCGATCGGGGATAGCGATGAAGGTGTTACAGCCAGCGTAGGCGAGTCCTGACCCAAAACCACCAAGGAGGTTTCCCGCAACACCATTTTCGAGAGGGGCAGAGGTTTTTTTGGAGCGATCGCTAATGTTACCACTCAGGCTCCCAATTGCGATCAGCTTAACCTCTGCGTTGGCGGCAGGGGCAGCAAAAAATGATGCTAACAAGAACAGAAATAGATTTCTTTTGAGCATATCAGTATTCCTACTAAGTACAATATTTACTTATGGATATTGTATTTTTTTCACTTTTTCATTATCTATGCCTAATAATTAAGCTATTTTTAAGCAAAGATTAAGCCAAGATTAATGTAGGAATGGCTGATGCCTATCAATCTTAAGTTTCCATCCCCGTGAGGGGAAGTGATTGAAAAGCCCTAGACAGGAGAGGTTAAACGGTTCTTTGACCAAAAGCTGTTTCCATCCCCGTGAGGGGTAAGTGATTGGAAAACCCTGAAGAAGCCCTTTGTGTCTAAGCCTTTTGAGTTGTTTTCATCCCCGTGAGGGGTAAGTGATTGGAAAACTTAACAAAAATGCTCAAGCCAAATTAATTAAGTTAACTGCGTTTCCATCCCCGTGAGGGGTAAGTGATTGGAAAACAAGAACGAAAATGAATTTATCCTTGTCCGTATCTCCGTTTCCATCCCCGTGAGGGGTAAGTGATTGGAAAACATGAGATTAGCGTTTACTTATTTAGGGCTAGCTCTGTTTCCATCCCCGTGAGGGGTAAGTGATTGGAAAACCCCACCATTCTATAACCCTTACGGTGACTGGTTTTGAAGGCTCATTTTCGAGGGGGTCTAATTTATTTGTCAATAAGCCAAAATTATTGACAAAAATTTAACAGTACATCCGCTCAAAGGCTTACACAGCAGCTTATCGAGAGGGTCAACGAAAGAATAAGGGTTTGAGCGATCGCTATACCCCCGCGAAAAACTTAAGTGTGCAAAATCAAATAAATACTTTTGCTTTCACTAAGAAATTTGGTATTGAATTGTCAAGGTTCTGTTATTAATGGGCATTGAAATAACATACTATCGTTTAATTGTCAAGTCGGTACTAATTCACCAGGACGCAACTTCGACCACTTACCCGTTTCTTGCTTAAAGCTCAGACAACCAACAACATCCCATTCCATTTCAATTAAATCCTCTTGAGTGCGAATGTTGACATTGATAGAAGGTTCATTGGGATCAAAACTTGGTGTTTCAGTCAAGTGAGGCTGTTGGTGCTGCCCTTCTACGGCATGATAGGTAACACAGTTGTCTACATAGTGGCAATTCACGCAAATACACATAATAGAACCAACTCCAGGGGCCTTTATTGTTAATCTAACTTAAGCCAAACTGTTATTCATAAGTTTCTGGGTTGATTTTTATTACAATGCATGAATCAGTTCGTTCTGCCTTAGCTCCTGAAAATTGGCCTTTTAGCTTGGAGTTACTGCCACAACCCGCTTATATGGTAGGCGGCGCTGTCCGAGATGCGATCCTTGGCAGAACTCGCGAATATCTGGATCTAGATTTTGTTATACCATCTCAGGCGGTAAAGGTAGCAAGAGCGATCGCTCGTCATTACCAAGCTGGTTTTGTCTTACTGGATGCCGAACGACAAATTGCTCGTGTAGTTTTTCCCCACGCCACTGCTGACTTTGCCCAACAGGAAGGAGATAGTTTAGAGGTTGATTTACATCGACGGGACTTTACAGTAAATGCGATCGCCTATAATCCCCATACACAAGAAATTATCGATCCTCTGCAAGGTTGTGTAGACTTACAACAGGGCATTTTGCGAATGGTATCACCAGCGAACTTAGAAGATGACCCTTTGCGGTTAATGCGAGGTTATCGCCAAGCCGCCCAACTAGGTTTTACTATTGAGCCAGCTACCCAAATAGCAATTCGTTCTTTGGCATCAAATATCAGCAAGGTTGCAGCCGAACGAGTTAGGGTAGAAATTGGTTATCTGCTGGCAAATTCTCAGGGTACTCCTTGGCTCACAAGCGCTTGGGAAGATGGCTTGCTTGCCCCTTTCTTTAAAAATGCTACTCGTGAAAGCTTGAGCAAACTAGCAGCAGTTGATAATGCAGCTGCCTTACTTACAGAAAATTGGCAACAGTTAGGGGCACAACTGCAAGAATATGTCCGCGATAGTATCAAAACTACTTGGTTAGGTATTGCTAAACTTGCAAGTCTAGTCAACCCAAATCCAGAAATAGCAGAAAGGGAACTACAGGAATTAACTTATAGTCGTGCCGAAATCCGGGGTGTAACCACTGCTCTGAAAGTATTACCGCAGTTTCAAGTAGTCGATATGTCGTTGCGAGAACAATACTTTTTGTTTCATAACGCAGATATTGTATTTCCCGCTACGGCAGTGCTAGCTGTAGCACTTGATAATTTGGTAGAGGCGATGTCTAATGAAAAGCCACTACACACAGCAGTTGTTACAAGTTTAGAAACCAAAGGAAAGGGCTGCCAAGTCTTGACATCTTTGATCAACCGTTATCTGAACCCTGATGATCTGGTCGCTCATCCCACTCCATTAGTGAGCGGGAAGGAATTGATTATAGCATTAGATATTCCAGCTTCATCAATCATCGGCCAACTGCTGACAGAAATTGCCGTAGCCCAAGCTGAGGGAAAAGTTTCAACACCAACAGAGGCGATCGCATTTGCCCGACATTTACAAGATCGAAGAGGAGATAATTCAAGTAATTCGTAATTCGCAATGATGCTCTCTATGAGACGCTAACGTAATTCATAATTAAGTTTTGTAACTATGATTTAGACCCTAGCATAAAATTTGCCGCTTATTTATAGCGTTTCCAACTCTGGTGAGGTACAAAATCACCCCTCTCCAACCCTCCCCTTAGTAAGGCTACGGTGTACACACAAGTCTTAAAATTCTCCCAAGTACTTGGTTTCGTCATCTAGGAATAGGATTGTGCGATCGCTCTGTCAGGCTGTCCGCAGCTAGGAGGAACGACGAAGCAATCGCAAAACTCACGGGATTGTGTGATTACTTCGCTCCGTTATCACTGCGCTCGTAATGACAATTTAAGGGGTCTATAATGCCTGAAACCCTTTTAGATAGTACTTGTGTGTACACCGTAGCCTTAAAAGGGGGGCAAAAGTCTCTTAAAGTCCCCCAATTTATCGGGGGATTTAGGGGGATCTCCAACGATTTTGGGTTTCTACAGAGATGTGTGTACACCGTAGCCTTACTAAAGAGGGGAGGGTGCGCGACAGCGCGGGTGGGGTGTATTTCATGTCATTGGGAAACACTATAGTTACGGGGGACTTAAACCCCAGAGGTAATTAAGGATATGTATTCGGTTAAGGCAAGAGACGCGATTCATCGCGTCTCTACAATAATCATTTTTTCGTCTTGACGGCGATTTATCGCGTCTTTGTGATGATTCATCGCATCTTTACGCTCTAGAACTTCCATCAAAAAACCTTAACCGAACCGTATTGTGATATGGGTTTAGAGACGCGCAGCATCAGACACAAATCATTTAGTCAATACTTGCAAATAGATGTATCACCTATGCTACTATTTGCTTGATATTATGATGTTATGCTGTTACCTTCAATTCAGCGCAGATAGATAACCAGAGGAGATGAGTAACCAAATGGATTATACACCAGCGGATTCATTTCATAACCCAGTTAGTTCCATGAATATGTCCTCGTATATTTACTTAAGAACTTATCAGAAAAAAAGACCTCTCGGTTTTCCTGATGGGCGGAGTCTTTATGCCTAGCCTTTCTTGGACAGGAATAACTGCTGATGAATGGACAGCCTTTAATTTTGGTTGTAGAACGGAGTCTACATGATTTAGAGCTACTTAATTCTCATCTAGGAATATTAAATTTCTCATGCATTTGTACCAAACAAGGATTGAGGGCTGTGATATTGGCACAAACTCATCAACCAGATGTAATTCTTCTAGATACAATGCTACCTAATTTGAGTGCAAATCAAGTCATTAATGACCTCAAACACGATGCAAAAACTGCTACTATCCCAATCATTGCAGTAACACCTCTAACAGCGACCCAAGATGACGAATTCGCTATCCTCACAGGATTTGATGATTGTATTACTAAACCCTATGATTTTAATCAATTAGAATTAGTAATCAGTCGCCACATCAGTCAGCTAAATTCTTTACATTTCTCTTGGCGATAGATTTGGGATTAGGAACATCAGGCAATTGATTGAAAACCACAATAATCCCAGTCCGACCTGTTGCTAAATTTGTGTTGGTCATGAGGTCTAATACAGGTTGACCAATAATTTCCTCAATCAAATTTTTTAATTCTGGTTTAATTATTTTCTCTAAATACAATCTTACTTGTTCAGCTAAACTAGCATAACCTCCCCTGATTAAAGTGTGTTCAGCTTGGGTAACAGAGTTTTCTATAGAGATAACAATTTCAGTTTCAAAAAAATGACAAATAATTTGGCTTGGAGACTTACCTATTCTCTCACTATATAATTTTATGACCCGATGTGATATTTCTCTTTCTAATTCTCCAATATTAGCTTGTATCATTAGCAGTTACAATGTAATATTTATCGTTCGAGTCTCGGAATCGAAGTATTCAATATTATAGTGGATGTTTATGAAATAGTCTGAGAGAATTATCAATTTAGGATATGAAAATTGGTCATATTAATGTACTATCTATGGATTTATTTGAAAAATTCTAAATTTGACAAATGTAAAAGTTGTTAATCAACAATTTGTGCAGTGTCCAGTTAATTACTGTATTGATCGTTATTTCATCATGGTGAATTAGCTGATTTTATGCCAAATAAGCGATCGCCTCTATCTCCCAATTCAGTAATAATATAGCGATAGCGGTGGTATACCGCGACACATCAAGATGTGCCACCCTATACCCTCTATACCTTCAGGTGTAGATATCTCAGCTATATCAGCGATAATTAACGGCAAAAATATCTCCCAATGCGATCGCGCCGCCAATTTTGGAAAACATTCCCCAGTTTGCTCAAATCAAGCGCAACGCAACTAAGCTTGTGCAATATCAAAGCGCTTGGCAATTCCTGGTAAATCTATTTTTTTAAGACTCTAAATATTGAGTGTGATATTAGTCATATTGCTGAATACAATAAATCACACAGGAAATTCATAAATAGCAATTAATCACCGCAAATTTAAAGATGACTTTAAAAATGACTCAGTAGATATATTTTGTGAGAAAGTGAATATAAAGGTATATTCACTGATTTCAAATTCATGGATTCTTTATCTATCAATTCCTTACTTGAAGAGTTGAAAAACCCGGATGCTACAGTCCGCGACAAGGCAACTAGAAAAATCTGGCGCATTTGGTTTCAGCAAAAGGGAATTTATGGGCTGGAAATAATTGACCGCAGTCAAAAGTTACTGGATGCAGGTGAAATTGCTGAAGCGGAAACAGCCCTGACAGCACTAATCAACGACCAGCCAGATTTTGCCGAAGCTTGGAATCGCCGTGCTTTTCTCTATTACAGCATTGGTGATTATCAAAAATCTTTAGCAGATTGTCAGATGGTTGTGCAAATAAATTCGATCCATTTTGGGGCACTTCACGGCATGGGTTTGTGTTATGCAGCACTAGGAGAGTATGGTCAAGCTATCCGAGCTTTTCAACGTGCTTTAGAAATTCAGCCCTATTCGCTAGTGAATCAAAAGTTGATTCTAGAGTGTACATTTAGGTTCAGCTACAACGGCAGATAGGAGAGAGCATCATACTATTTTATGAATCCGTTATCACCCTCATTAACAGCAATTTATCGCCTGAGTCATCGTAATTTTATTCAATACAGTTCTATGTAGACTGGTAGCAGTTTCATTGCTGCTTGTACTAACAGCAACTAACCGTTAACTAGCAATTATCGGTTGAATAAAGTTACCTTTGGTGCAAACTAGATAGCACAAACAGCATACGGCAGATTTTGCCAGGTGATATCTACGACGGGCTGCGCCTACGCCATTAGTCTTTATAAATACAAAGACTAAATGAGTGTCCCGCAGATTCCTAGTGATACTCAATTGTTGATGGAGGGTGCGGTAGATTTTTTTATGGGTTATGGCATTTATGCCGTGAACGCCTTAGCACAAAGTATTCCCCAAATCACAGTTACAGCAATTTTTCAGAAAGACTCTTGATGTGTTATTGCATATCCCAATCCAGCAATTACAATCCCTAGCGATCTTAAAGTCAGGCTAATTTAGCTTGATTGCCTTATTAACTTTATATTTAAGTAAGAGGTGGCATGAAAATGCTGTGAAACATGAGAATTAAGATTTTAAAACGCAAAGGGGCGCAAAGGTTTACGCAGAGGAACTCAGAGGAGTGAATTCTCTGTTTGCCTCTGCGTTTTCCTCAGTGTCTCTTTGCGTTAAAAAAAAGGATTAAGCTATGACGACAACATTAGATGCCCTAATTAATTCGTTAGAAGGTATAGAAATCATTACAGATCCCGCCCAAGTAGGAAAATTATCCCAGGATTATCACTCCTTTAGCCCGGTGTTAGTACCGAAACTAGAGGGAAAAGTGGGGGATATCGTAGTGCGTCCCACTAATGAAGCAGAGGTTTTAAAAGTTGCGGCTGCTTGTGCAAAACATCGTGTACCTGTAACAATTCGGGGTGCAGGAACTGGGAATTATGGGCAATGTGTACCCCTACACGGTGGGGTAATTCTAGATATGACAAGGATGCAGGGGATTCTTTGGGTGAAGCCGGGGGTGGCGCGGGTAGAATCTGGGGTGAAGTTGGCAGCTTTAGATAAAAAAACCAGAGACATCGGCTGGGAAATTCGGATGGCACCCTCGACGTACCGTACAGCCACAATTGGCGGATTTATTGCCGGGGGAAGTGGGGGAATTGGTTCAATACAATATGGGTTACTAGGCGATCGCGGTAATATCTTAGCATTGCGAGTGGTAACTGTAGAAGATGAACCACGTGCGATCGAATTGCGCGGTGATGATGTACAAAAGGTAAATCATGCTTGGGGAATTAACGGCATTATCACCGAAGTAGAAATTCCCTTGGGGCCAGCTTATCCTTGGGTAGAAGTCATTGTCACATTTGAAGAGTTTATGACAGCAGCAAAATTTGGTCAGGCACTTGGCAATGCTGATGGCATGATTAAGAAGTTGATTTCTGTCTTTGCATCCCAAATTCCCCAATACTTTCACACCCTACAACAGTACATTCCTGAAGAGACTCATCCAGTATTTTTGATAATTGCCGAATCGAGTTTGGAATTCTTACCAGGTTTGGTACAGCAATACGGCGGCCAGATTACATATCAAAAATCAGCACAAGAAGCAGGAAAAGGCATACATCTAGCAGAATTTAGCTGGAACCACACTACCTTACACGCCCGGAGTGTAGATACTGCAATCACCTACTTACAAAGTATGTTTCCTCTAGATAAAAGTTTGCAACTTGTAGAGCAGATGTACGAGCATTTTGGTAATGAAGTGATGATGCACTTGGAATTTTTTCGGGTGAACGGTGTCGTAGTTACTGGTGCTTTACAACTTGTGCGCTACACCACAGAAGAACGTCTTAATGAGATTATCCACTATCACGAAGAACAGGGTGTGAGTATTGCCAATCCTCATACCTATATTATTGAAGAAGGGGGGAGAAAAGTCATCGATCCTGAGCAGTTAAAATTTAAAGAAATAGTTGATCCTTATGGGTTGATGAACCCCGGTAAAAGCAAGGTTCTTCAATTCCAAATTCAAAATTAAGTAGGATGGCTCAAATAAATCTAACTATGTAACGAAATATAAAATTGCCTAAACTCTTGCGTTCGCGAAGCGTGTCCGAAGGACTTATGCTTCACTTCGCTATCTCTACGAGACGCTACCGCGTTAAGTGAAGCTATGCCGAAGGCTTTACGCTCCGTTCGCAATGACATAGTTATAAATTTTCACACCCACCTACTTAGCTCTAGTTAGAAGGCTCGTTTGCATAGCGTCTCCCACTGGGGAAGACTCGCTAGCGCGCTTTTTTGGTCGGAATTCAGAATGAATTCTGCTGAATCAGAACTTTCTCTGTATATTTGTGTAACCTACCTCCAACAATCTAGCTATTAGGTGGTTATAATTTATGGTTTGATTTTAAGAGCCGATGGGGATAACCCAAAATCCAACATCCCAAAATCGCCCATGATTGAAATTGACGGTTCCTACGGAGAGGGAGGCGGACAAGTTCTTCGCACTTCCTTAAGTCTAGCCGCCATCACTGGCAAACCCATAAGGATTACAGGCATTCGTGCTGGACGCAAAAAGCCAGGATTAGCAGCACAACACTTAACAGCAGTTCGGGCTGCGGCGAGAATTTGTAATGCTCAATTACAGGGTGATGCTTTGGGTTCAATGCTATTGCAATTCATTCCAGGTAGTGTAGTGCAAGCTGGAATTTATACCTTTGATGTTAGTAAAGCACAACAAGGTGGTTCTGCGGGTGCGATCGCTCTCGTTTTACAGACAATTCTCTTACCTTTGGCACTAGCATCTGGCAATTCCCAGGTAACACTAAAGGGTGGAACTCATGTAAACTTTAGCCCAACAGTGACTTACATAGAGCAAGTTTATCTGCCGATATTGCAACGTATGGGTGTTGAAGCCCAAGTTCAGTTAGGCGCTTGGGGCTGGTTTCCTCAAGGTGGGGGAGAGGTACAGTTACAGATAAGTGGTAGTACTCAACTCGGCGGGATCAACTTGCTGGAACGGGGAGAGTTACAGCAAGTACGAGGACTAGCAGTGGTGACAGAATTGCCTTCCCATATTCCCCAACGAATGGCCAATCGTGCCGAAAATTTGTTACGGGAAGCTCATTTGAAAGTTGCCATCCAGACTTTGCGAGAAAAAGGTGTCGCACCTGGGGCGGGTATTTTTTTAACTGCTGAGTATCAAAACAGCTTAACTGGCTTTGGTGGGTTTGGGCGTTTGCGGTTGTCGGCTGAGACAGTTGCAGAGATGGCTTGTCAGCAACTACTTGAGTTTCATCGAACTGGCGCAGCAGTGGATGAACATTTAGCAGATCAGTTATTATTGCCAGCTGCTTTAGCTTCACAAGAAAGTCAGTATCGGGTAGCCGAGGTGAGTAGACATTTGACAACAAACGCCGCGGTAATTGAACAATTTGGCCTAGCGCAAATTACAGTAAATGAAGCTGAGAAAATCATATCAGTAATGCGTTTGACTGGCTGAAAGAGATTAGAATTTATCGAGAAAGATATACTTTTGGTAATTGAAATTGATTAAAATAAACATTTACTTTCTGGAAAATTTATAATTGAGATAATTCAGCATATTTTTACTTTCCAGGTTGACTATTGATAAATAAATAAACATCATCTTGGTGATATTTTAAGTAAAATTGAGATTGATTTTGCAGTTGATTTACTATGTTTAAAGCTAATTGTTGATTACTCAGCCAACCAGGGTGGCGTGTATTGAGTAAAATATAGTCAAATTGACTTAAATTTTGTGGTAAATCAGCATTGGTAAATTGAATTAATTTTCTGTGGGTTAGATGGGGAGTGATTGCGGCTGTAGTATAGACACTACCTTGGGTTTGAACTTGAGCGATCGCTTGATTTGTTGAATACCAATTATCGATAGATTTAAGATAACTCGACCAAAAATAACTATATTTACCCAAAATCAAAAAACTTATCAACGACCACAAGATAATTCCTCGTTGATTTTGTAATAATCCTTTACCAGAAGCAAGGCTTTGAATTACTACTAATATTAGAAATGGTAGGATTGGTAAAGAATACTGAAAAACTATATCTTTCTGTTGTAGAGGAGTAGCCAGTAAATTAATTGTTAAACAAGGAATAGCACTAATCATTGGTGCTATACCCGGAAGGGAAAACCCCCATAACACAGGTGCTACTAATAAAATTAAATAAATGAGATTATTCAAAGAAAAAAGCGTTTGTAACAAGACTTGCGGTTGTAAGAGGAAATTTTTAGCGATATCTCCAAAAGAATTACCTAAAGAACTATAGCGATGAATATGGCGAGTGATTGCAGCTGCGGGTTCACCGAAAAAAGGTATGATCAAGTTGAGAGCGATCGCAAACCAACCAACGCCACAAATTAGAGCGATCGCACCATACAAACGTTTCTTCTCAAATAAAATCAACCATACTCCCATAGCCGCAACTGTAAGGGCGAAAACTTCTTTACATCCCATCACCAAGAAAATACAGCAACAAAACCACCAAACTTTTCCTAATCTCGCCATTAATACAGCATATAAAAAAGCACTTGGTGCAAGTACATCTAAGTGAAAATCAAATAAGTTAACATTAAACACTAACGGATAAAGTAAGTAAGCAATTACAACCGCCAAACATTTTTCTGCCTTTAACCCTGCGTAACGTGCTAAGTACCATGTAGGCAAAGCACCACTAGCTAAAATAAAAGCTTGTAAAGCAAATAACCAATAAACACTTGGATAAATCTTATACAGTAAACTAATTGGATACCATAACCAAGCAGCATGATCGGCGAGAAGATGAAAACCAAGTAAAGAAGGAATTGCTGGTTTTCCTTGACTAATTAAATACAAACCTTGATCGAAAATTCCTAAATCAGCAGCAGCAGATTGAAATAAAATATGGCGCACACTGCTACAAATAAATAAAATTATCGTACTCAAAACAATAATCGAAATAATTTTTTTGTTTGTCATTAATTGTTTTTCCTCTTTTCCACACTTTAATAACTTTAATTTCAAGAAAAAATGCTCCGCCTTCTTAAGCTATGCACAACTTCTGTGCAAGTTATATACTTATAGACTTATGCAAAGCTACACACTGTAGAGGCAATTCATGTAGACGCATACTCCTACGAAGAAGCAAGCTACGCGGCTTCGCATACACTTTTTAATAAACCTTTCTAGGCGCAGAGAACACAGAGTCAGAGGAGGAGTGATGCCTACGACTGGCTTGACCTAAGCGTTTCAATAAAAAGCAAGCGATCGCCTTGATGATAAAGTTAGGTTAGGCGCTACAAAACAAGCCAATCACTTTATCAACGCACTACTTAATTAATCCCAAGATACCGCACTTACAGCAGATATGGGAATGCAATACTTCAAGATGAGTCTAGGGGGAACGTATTTCTAATGAAGTAGGTTTAACGAACCGCCATCTCTACGAGAGGCTTCGCCAACGCGCAGCGTCTCGCAGAGAAAACGCAGAAGACACAGAGGAAGAGAGCAGCAAAAAGGCTACGTCAATACCTACGTTTTTTTTGTTTCGCGTAAAGTCGCAGCGAAGCGATCGCCACTCAAAATCTTCTATACTTGTACTATGTAAAGGTAATCAAATTCTCTATGATTACAAACACTAATACCCAAATGAAAATCAATCAATATCCATTTGCTCAAGAACTAATCACAGATACTCAAGGTAATATTCGTAAAGTAATTATAGATTTTCAAGACTATCTACGCTTATTAGAAGTGATTGAAGATGAAGGATTGATATTAGCAATCAAGGAAGTACAACAAGAAATACCATTAAATATTAATGAAGCATTAGCCGAATTAGAAAGAGAGTGAATACACAGTATTTATCCAGTTTTATTAAAGATTTAAAAGCACTCAAAAGTACACCTTACTATGAGACGATTAAAGTACTTGCTTTTGAAGAAATACCACAAATAGCTAACTTTGAAGAAATTACTAATATCAAAAAGCTTCAAGGATATGATGATATTTATCGTATTCGTATAGGTGATTATCGGATCGGGATTATATTTGATGGTGAAACACTAATATTTCAGCGTGTGCTACATCGTAAAGATATTTATCGATATTTTCCAAAGTAAGTCAAATTAGTTATTTTGTGGGATTTAGCGATCGCACAATACAGGTTTTGCAAGCGATGCCTTCTCTACGAGACGCTACGCGAATGGCGGGCTTCGCCTACGCTCTTTTTAACGAACCGCAGAGGCGCAGAGGACACAGAGTCAGAAGAGAGCGATCGCTTGGTAGAATACATATTTTATTGCTGATGTTGCAACGAAGCCACTAAATCAGCTTGCATTGAGAAATCTAGTAAGGCTTCGGCTAAATCCTCTAACAATGTTAAAATTATATATCCATAAAGGAGAAGATTATGAGCAATCAATCTGTTCCTAAAACAAATAGTCTCTATGCACAAGATTATCACTTGTGGTTAGAATACACTGTTGATTTATTAAAAAACAAAAAGTTTTTAGAATTAGAGTTAGAAAATTTAATTGAAGAAATTGAAAGTATGGGAAGAAGTGAGAAAAATGCTTTAAGGAGTAATCTTAGAGTGCTTTTAATGCACCTTCTCAAATACAAATTTCAACCCCAGAACCGATCTAATAGCTGGTTATATACAATCTATGAACATCGTCAAAGATTACAAGAAGGATTTGTAGATAGTCCTAGCTTAAAATCCTATTACATGGAAGTTTTTGACACTTGTTACCAACACGCTAGAAAAGAAGCATCTATTGAAACAGGTCTTCCTCTGTCTATTTTTCCCAAAGACTATCCTTTTTCTGTTGATGAAACCTTAGATTCTGATTTTTTTCCAAATTAATCATAATCGCACACTGGAGATTTTGCATGCGATGCCTTCTCTACGAGACGCTACGCGAACGCCTACGCTTTTTTATCTCACGCAGAGGAAAAACAGAAGAGAGCGATGCCTTCTCTACGAGACGCTCCGCTACGCATGGGATCGCTTAATTGATAATACTTACCTCGATTAGGAACCGATTCTTGCTCTATTGGATACCATTTAAGCGTCGGGACGTTACCCTGAAACTAAAATAGCCATTCACGCTAAAATATAATATGACTGCCAATTAATATCTACTCGTGTTATTAAATAATGTCCTTGGAAGGTACTTATGAACAATAATCAACCTCTCACAGCACAATCATCAACTACAGCTCGCGCTGATTTATTATTAGAAATTGAACAAACTCCAGCAGAATATCTCCCAGATTTACTACAATTTGTACGTCTGTTTCGTCAAAGTGTGACACTGAAACAGACATCATTAAATCAATGGGAAAATGCTATCAATGAAATTAATTGTAGTGATGCCGTTAAACAACAAGACAGGAAAACAAACATTAAAAAATTATTCGAGTTATGGAATGAGTTAGATGAAGAACAAGAACAACAAGAAACCTTAGAAATTATTGAATCTATGAAAGGTATTTCTATTTAAAATAGAATGAGTAAGGTTATTATCTTAGATTCTGCACCTGTGGGATTAATTACTAATCCAAAAGCAACGCCTCTAGCTGTGCAATGTCAAGAATGGTTTTATACACTCTTTGAGAGAGGATATGAAGTAATTTTACCAGAAATTATAGATTATGAAATTAGACGGGAATTGTTAAGGGCAAATAAATTATCAGGAATTAGAAAACTTAATCAACTCAAGTCAGAAATTGTCTATCTTCCTATTACAACAGAAGTGATGTTGAAAGCAGCAGAGTTATGGGCGCAAGTCCGAAATCAAGGTAAATCTACAGCAGATAATAAAGCTTTAGATGGTGATGTAATTTTGGCATCTCAATCTATTTTAGTTGCTAATTATGGGCATGAGGTTATTATTGCCACAAGTAATAAAAAACATCTATCTATTTTTATTGATGCTAGAGAATGGCAAGAAATTTAGAAAATGAACCGAGCGATACCTTCTCTACGAGAGGCTACGCCAACGCCTACGCTTCGTGGAATCGACTTTATTGATGTGGAAGAAGTATTTGAGGGTGACACGGTAACGGTTAAAGATGATCGTTTTAATTATGGAGAAGAGGGTTTTATTACATTTGGATTAATTGAGGGACGAGTTATTGCTGTTGTCCATACTGAACAAGACAACCTGATACGTATAATTTCTGCAAGGAAGTCAACAAAAAATGAAGAAATCAGATATTTCCAACAAATCGCAGACTGATTGGGAACGGTTGGATGCTATGAAGGATGAAGATATTAACCTTTCAGATTGCTCAGAAGTAACGCCGGAGATGTTTGCATCCAGTGTTGTGCGTCGTGGTTTAAAGTTTAATCCCAAGAAAGTACAAGTGACATTGCGAATTGATAGTGATGTTTTGGAATGGTTTAAAGCAAGAGGAAGCGGATATCAGACGCAGATGAACGCGCTACTTAGAGCATATATGGAAGGGAAGCACATCAATAATTAACGCGATCGCATATCCGATAAAGTCAGGTTAGGCGATCGCTTTTTATCTCACGCAAAGACGCAAAGGAAGAAGAGAGCGATGCCTTCGGCGGGCTTCGCCTACGCACTATAGAGATTTTGCAGGCGATCGCTTTTTTATCTCACGTAGAGACGCGGAGGAAGAGAGCGATCACTAACTGTAGAGGGAAAAATTAGAGATTGCTCAATAATTAAGGACTTACGAGATTTTCTCTCCTAAGACGTTGGTTTGAGCTTATTATGGAACGAGGAGCAGTGTAAAATAGGAATACTTTGGGTAAAAAATAATGCTGATTCAACTAACCATACAAAACTTTTTGTCTTTTAGAGATGAAGTTACCTTCAGTATGTTAGGGGTTAGCAGTGACCAACAACACATAGGTCATCTTGCTGAAAATGCAGCAGGCAAAGGACGTTCGTTGCTGCCTATTGCTGCAATTTATGGTGCAAATGCAGCAGGTAAGTCAAATCTCATAGAGGCTGTCAACTTTGTACAAAATCTGGTTGTAGAAGGTACTCGAAGTAGTAAATCTATTCCTGTTTCCCCATTTAAACTTAGTGATTATAATAAACAGCCCAGCAAGTTTGAATTTATTTTTATATATCAAGAAACTCAATATTCTTATGGATTTAAATTGAATAGGGAACAAATTTTTGAGGAATGGCTTTATGCTGTTCCTCGTGGTAAGACGAAAGAAGTTATGTACTTTGAGCGGATCACTTCTGTAGAAAAAGAAACGAGTCTAGAGTATGGTTCAGTACTTAAAGGTAGAAGTGATAAACGTAAACAATTTTTAGATTTTATTGCAGAAGGAACTCGTCCCAATCAACTTTTTTTAACGGAAGCAATTGAGCGTAATGTTCAAACATTACTTCCAGTTGCTAACTGGTTTAGAAAAGTACTAACTATTATTCCAGCAGAGGCAGATTATCGAGGTTTAGAAATTGGAATACTCGGTAATGAATCTTTTACAAATTTCCTCAGTGAGTTTCTTAAATTTGCGGGGACAGGAATTGATTCGATAAGTACTGAAGAAATTGAGCTCGATTTCGATCAACACTTTCCAGGTATGCCTAAAACTGTAAGAGAGGATTTCCTTGAAAAACTTGCAGAAGCCGATGATGACTCAGTAGCAATGATAGAAAATATAAGAGGTAAACGGTATCTCCTTTTCAAGAATGAAGGCGGTCAATTAAGCTTGATTCAATTAAAAACTCAGCATCGTCATGAAGATGGACATCTTATTGATTTTACGATTGAAGAGGAGTCAGAAGGAACTCAACGTTTGATTAATCTTATTCCATGCCTCTTTCTCTTAAAGGAAGAAACTGAAAAAGTCATCTTTTTAGATGAACTTGATAGGCGTTTGCATCCTTTATTATCTCGATGTTTTGTACAAGCAGCAATAAATTGTAGAGAAAAAAGTAATCAATTAATCTTTACAACTCACGATACCAACCTACTTGATTTAGATTTACTACGACGTGATGAGATTTGGTTTGTTGAGAAGAATCAGCAGAGTGTGTCCAACCTTTATTCTTTAGCAGAATTCAAGATTAGATCCGACCTAAAAATTGAGAAAGGTTACTTAAATGGTCGCTTTGGTGCTATTCCTTTTTTTGGAGATCCACAAAGTTTAGGATGGTTTGGTTGTGAAACAGATTTATCTGTAGAGATGAGCCATAAGTGATGGGAAGAATCAATCGAACTAAACTACTGGATCGTTAGCATGACCGAAGAGATGCAAAGCTTTTCATAGTAGCGACTGAGGGTAAAGAAACAGAAAAACAATATTTTGGAATGTTTCATAGTACCCGAATCAAAGTAGAAGTGTTAGCTACTGGGGATGATAGTAAATCTGCTCCCCAATACGTGTTAGAACGCTTGAATACCTTTAAGGAGCAATATAATTTAAATGAAGACGATATGCTCTGGCTTGTGCTTGACGTAGACCGTTGGGGAGCAAAAAATTTGAGTATGGTGTGTCGTCAAGCCAAGCAAAAAGATTATTATTTAGCTGTCAGCAACCCGTGTTTTGAAATTTGGTTGTGTCTACACTTTGAAGATTTAAACCCTGAAGATAAAACTTGCCAGAATTTTAAATCAAGACTACGAACACTTTTAGGAAGTTACAACAGTAGTAATCTAGATTTATCTTTATACGAACCTAATATTGCGGATGCAACAAATCGTGCAAAATTGCTGCACCCCAAATCTCAACACAACTGGCCTCCTACATTAGGAACACACGTATATAAGCTTGTTGAAATTCTTCTCCAAAGCTTGAATAACTAATTTCAGAATAAAACACAAAAAACTTGCCTCAAAGCCTATGGCGGGCAACTCTTGGAGACGCTACGCGAACGCCTACGCACTGTGGATATTTTGCAGGCGATCGCTCTTTTTAACAAACCACAGAGAACACAGAGGAACGAGAGGGCGATCGCACGCTGAAGATTTTACAGGCGATCGCTCTTTTTAACAAACCACAGAGGCGCAGAGAACACAGAGAAAGAAGAGAGCGATCGCACACTGGAGATTTTGTAGGCGATCGCTTTTTTTAACGAACCTTAACCTTATTAGGCGCAGAGAACACAGAGAAAGGAGAGGGTGATCGCACAATGGAAATTTTGCAGGCGATCGCCTTTTTTACCAATATTTATCAGTACAAATATACTATAATCTATAAACTGACTCTAATAAGGAGAAACCACAATATGTTCGGTAATGTAAGTCCTAATTATTATTCGTTGGCGCTGGCCTATCAAACGGCTCAAAATGCAGCCCAATTAACTAAAATTCAAGCAGTATGGGAAAAGGGTTTTATTCTTCCAGACCGTGATCCAAGGATCTGGCGGAAAGATCAGTTTGGAAGATTGATAAATAGATACAAGTATGGAAAGCGTCAATCTACTTATGGATGGGAAATTGACCATATAATACCAAAATCTCAAGGGGGCAGTGATCATATTTATAACTTACGCCCTCTCCAATGGTACATCAATATTGTCAGACAATAGGTTAGATTCCTCTGTTGCTCTACCCCACCTACAATAAATTTTAACTGCAACAAGGCAAACAATGGCTAAACGATCTAAGTCAGGAAGATGTGTACATTGTTTACAAAATGTGGAAGATTTGACACGAGATCACATATTCCCGTTTGCTTGGTATCCAGATAATACTCCTGAAAATTTGCAAAGATGGACAATTCCATCATGCAAAAAATGCAACGAGCAATATGGCAGATTGGAAGAGGATCTACTTTTGAGACTAGGTTTGTGTATTGATCCTGAAGATGCAAAGTCAAGCGGAATTACAGATAAGGTATTACGTTCAATAGATCCAGACTATGCAAATGATAGAAGAGAAAAACGAATAAGAGAAAGAAAAAGAGAGAAGATAAAACAAGAAATAGTTAAATGGGAAGCAATTCCAGCTATAGGTTTACATCCAAATTTTCAAGTACAAAGCAATGTTTATTATCCAGAATATGCATCTATTCCAATATCAGCCGATAAGTTAGAACGTTTGTGTCATAAGATAGTTCGCGGCATAACTTATTTTGTTGATCAGACTTTTATAGAAAACAATTTTGAGATTCAATTTTTTACTGTAGATGATAAAGCTGCTCAACCCATACTAAAAAAATATCAACAATATTTGAACACATACGATCGCCCAGGTATTAAAGTAGTACGTGCTATGACAAGTGACAATCCAGATGCTGGTTTTTATGCTATAGAAATATGGGGCAGATTAAAAATGTACGCCGTAGTAAGGCCAAAGAAATTGTCATGATAAATTCTATAAATAGTTTATGCAAGATAAACACCAAAATCGAAATTTGCAAAACTCACTTTATTTGACTAAAAAACTTGCCTTAGAAGCATCACACCCCCAAGGCAAGCCAACTCTCTAAATTCTTCCTTCGCGCTCTCTGCGCCTTGGCGGTTCGTTAAAGTTGCTTCACTTCCGAAACCAACTTCGACACCATATCCTTAGCGCCACCAAAAAGCATCGTAGTTTTCTCCTTGTAGAACAACTCATTATCTACACCGGCAAAACCCGTACTCATCCCGCGCTTAATTACAATCGTCTGCTTCGCCCGATCTACTTCCAAAATCGGCATACCATAAATCGGGCTATTTTTATCACTCCGCGCCGCCGGATTTACCACATCATTTGCCCCAATTACTAAAGCCACATCCGCTTGCTCAAACTGGGGATTAATATCATCCATGTCGTACAACTGCGTATAAGGCACATTTGCCTCAGCCAGCAACACATTCATGTGCCCCGGCATTCTCCCAGCAACAGGGTGAATGGCATACTTGACATCAACACCCATCCGTTCTAACTGATCTGACAATTCCCGGACGCTATGTTGCGCTTGGGCTACTGCCATACCATAACCAGGTACAATTACCACAGAACGGGCATAACCCAACATCATCGCCCCTTCTTCAGGATCGATGCTGCGGACAGTTTGATCAGTTGCACCACCACTAGCAGCAGCAGAACCAGAACTAGAACCTGTACCAAAAGCGCTGAACAGCACACTAAATAAGGAGCGGTTCATCGCCTTACACATAATCTCGGTGAGGATTAAGCCAGATGCTCCCACCAAAGCCCCAGCGATGATTAACATATTGTTCATCACCACGAACCCAGCCGCCGCCGCCGCCACACCTGACAACGAGTTCAACAGCGAGATTACCACAGGCATATCGCCGCCACCAATAGGGATGACGAACATCACGCCCAATACTAAAGAAACGCCAACCACTCCCAAGAATATGGGTAAACTATCTGGTGTGATGATTAAATAGGCACTACCTACTATATAAGCACCCAGAAGCAAGAGGTTAAATGGTTGCTGGAATGGAAATGTAATCGGGGAACCGCTAATTAAACCTTGCAATTTGGCAAAGGCGAGAAAACTACCTGTGAAGGTAACACCACCGATTAACACGTCCAACAGCATGGAAATGTTCACATCTAGGGGTATCGCCTGAGAACTATCTAATAACCGCCAGAATTCGGCAACGGCGACTAATGCCGAAGCCGCACCGCCCAAACCGTTGAGTAAACCCACCATTTGGGGCATTTCGGTCATTTGGACTTTGTAGGCTACGATCGCACCAATGAACGATCCTATAGCCAAGCCCAACAATATCATCTCGTAGTTCAACACATGTTGATCGAGCATTGTTGCCACGATCGCCAGTAGCATCCCCACAGCCGCTACAATATTACCGTTCCTCGCTGTAGCAGGTGATCCCAGCTTTTTCAAGCCCAGAATGAATAACGATGCAGCGACTAAGTACGTCAGCTGAATGCCAGTTGGTAAAAAGTCGCTCACGCCTTAATCTCCTTCTTCTTGAACATTTGCAACATTCTGTCTGTCACTAAAAATCCACCCACAACGTTGACTGTTGCCAATACCACAGCAATCAAACCAAGAATTACTGACACACTCGTGTCTCTCGCACCAGCAGCAACTATTGCTCCCAGTACCGAAATGCCAGAAATCGCGTTTGAGCCTGACATTAAGGGCGTGTGTAAAGTCGGTGGGATTTTGTTGATGACTTCAAAGCCGATAAAAGATGCCAACACAAATACAAACAAAGCAGCAAGTAATGCCTCTGTCATGAAATCAAAACTCCTTAATGTAAGTGGGAATTGGGCATGGGGCATGGGGCATTGGGCATTGGGCATAGTTATTTCTTCTTCATCTCCCCCTGCTTCCCCTGCTCCCCCTGCTCCCCCTGCTCCCTCATCTCCCTCATCCCTAATTAACCGCCGATTGTTGAGTACTCAAAGCTTGTAGCGCATCCCGCACTCGTTGATTGCGAATTTCACCTGCATGGGTAACGCAAGCCGCATCAACGATGTCGTCGCTAAAGTCTACCTGCAAAGCTTTGTCTTTGTTAATTAGCAGTTGCATCAAGGATGTTACGTTCTTGGCATACAATTGGCTGGCGTGAATTGGCATCGATGATGGCAGATTGATGGGGCCGATGATTGTCACGCCGTTCCACACAATATCTTTACCTGCTTGTGTACAGGCGCAGTTACCACCCTGTTCCGCAGCCAAATCAACAATCACAGAACCGGGTTTCATCTGTGCCACCATTTCTTCTGTAACTAGCCGTGGTGCTTGTCTTCCAGGAACTTGGGCGGTGGTAATTACGACATCAGAATTTTTGACGTGTTCGGCGACAACTTCTTGGGTACGTTGTTTGCTAGCTTCGGAAATTTCCTTGGCGTAACCACCAGCAGCGACGGTTTCTTCGTCTAATTTGACTTCAACGAATTTTGCCCCTAAGCTTTGTACTTCTTCTTTAACGGCGGGACGAATGTCAAAGGCTTCTACCACTGCTCCCAAACGTCTCGCTGTAGCGATCGCTTGCAATCCGGCTACACCAGCGCCCATAATAAATACTTTCGCTGGAGCGATCGTCCCGGCGGCTGTGGTTAACATCGGGAAATATTTCGGTAATGCAGCTGCGGCAATTAATACTGCTTTGTAACCTGCTAATGAAGCTTGCGATGACAAAGCATCCATACTTTGCGCCCTGGTGGTACGGGGAATCATTTCCATACTCAAGGCAGTGATTTTCCGATTTGCTAGTTGCTGCGCCACAATGGGATTTCCCAAAGGATTGAGGAAACTGACTAATACAGCCCCTTCTTTTAACAAATCAACTTCTGAGCGTCCATCTTCTCGTTCTTGTGGTGGGCTGACTTTCAGTAAAATATCTGTTTCGCCCCATAATTTGGCAGTATCGCTGATTATTGTAGCTCCTGCTGCTTCATAGTCAGGATCGCTGAAAAAAGACCGCTCTCCTGCACCCGTTTCTACCCAAACTTCCAAACCTTGCTTTACCAATCGAGCAACGGTGTCAGGAATTAATGCCACACGACGTTCACAAACTTCAATTTCTTTAGCAACTGCTATTCTCATGAAATCTCCTGAAGATAAATACCTAATCTCTGCCAAGTAAGTGATTGTTTAGATAAGGGATAACCCGCACTTATAGTACTTAGGCAGCAATATCAGCCATGAATTTTACTTGTAGATTGAACAAAAGAAACTTTCCTCTCCCACTCTTTAGCTATCCAGGCAAAGCCCGACTTTGCCGCTCGCAGATGTCATATTTTCAGATAGTTGCAAACAGGGTTACGTATTGCACATCCTAAATTGATTCCCAAATTTTGCATCTTTATCTTCAGCTTATTTTCGGGATTCAGAAATTTTGGTATTCCTTTCTTATAGAGTAATATTGACCCAATTTTGAAAGCTTGATAATTTCCAAATCAAATTTTAATGATTACGACTTCGATTCCAACTCATTTTAATCAATTTAGCCCAACTTAACTGGCGATCGCTGATGGCATCCCTCAATTTTTATAACAAAACTCTCAAATTTAGATACACTTATACATATTTAGAAACACAATCAAATCCTAACTGTGTTTCTATTTAGTTCAAAATTTGACTAACCTAGTCATCAAATCAGCATTCTATAAGGATAATAAAGCAAATTGATTATATGTAAAATTTATTACTAAGCAATCTTACTGTCGTTCAAACATTAGGGATGATGGCACTTTTTGTTGTTACTGAACGTCAATTGTCAGGAAGTGAGTAGTAAACTTTAGTAACGAATACTAACACACAGTTATTTTAGATAACAGATTTATTTTTTGGTGGAGGAAGCTTAACTATGCGACGTTTACTTTCTGCTTTAGCAGTGACTACCTGTTTAGTGACTGGATTTCCTGCCCTGACTTGGGCACAAAGTTTACCTGGATTTACGCTGTTTAGTGGTGTAAAAGCCGAAAATCAACTGCCCTTCCGATTAGATTTTGGTGGACAAGCTAATGGTTGGGATCGATATATATTAAGAATTCCAGCGAAAAGGATGAAATTGGCAGTTGGTCAATTTGCCATTACCTACCCTGATTATTACAAAGGAACTTTTGACCAGAAAAATATTGAAGTCCGAGTCAAAGGCAAAGCAGTTCCGCTTTCTGAAGTGAAGTGGGACAAAGAAGGTAAGCTAATTAATATTTTTCCTCAAGAGCCAGTGCCAGCAGGTAGCGCAGTTGAGGTAGTGTTATCTAACGTGAAAAACCCATCCTTCGGCGGAGTTTACTACTTTAACTGTCAAGTACTTTCCCCTGGCGATGTGCCACTATTGCGCTACCTGGGAACATGGATTTTGAGCATCAATTAAGAGTGCTGAGTGGGTGTAAGCAATGCTCAATTCCCAATTCCCCAAAAAAGTGATACAATTAGAGATTGTGAGTTTTTATAAAAATCACCTAAGAGGAGAACAGTATGAAAAGAACACTCGGCGGTACTAGCCGTAAGAGAAAAAGAACCTCTGGTTTTCGCGCCAGAATGCGGACACCAGATGGTAGAAACGTTATTAGGGCTAGGAGAAAAAAGGGTCGTCACCGTTTGAGCGTTTAGGGCATATTTAAGCTAAAAGAGTATCTGTGGCTTTGCCTAAAGCAAATCGGCTAAAATCCCGCAAGGATTTTCAGGCAGTTTTCCGCGAAGGAATTCGGCGTAATGGCTCTTACTTAACATTGAGAGCCTTAAAGCCGTTGTTTTCAAGAAAACCTTCTTTGGACACTGCCACCCAGACTACACAAGCAATTGACTTAAGAACTCTTGCCAGCACGCGGATTGGTATTTCCATAAGTACAAAAGTTAGCAAAAGGGCAGTGGTTCGCAACCGAATCAAGCGGCAAATTACTTCTGCTTTATATAATTTACTGCCCAAATTATCACCAGGATGGCGGTTAGTGTTCATTGTCAAACCCACAGCAGCAGAATCTAAGTGCGTAAGCCCACAATTTCTGCAAGAATTAGAGCAGTTGTTGGCACAAGCTGAGGTGTTCGATGGAATTCGTGAAGATGTCTATTATGAAGGTGGCCCCCATATTGGGGATTTAATTGTCAACCTGATAATTGGGCTAACCATTGTCGGGATACCATTAACAGTTGGGGCAATTGTCAGAGCATTGTGGCTGCGTTTCCGCATCACCGATCGCCGAGTTACCGTGATTGGAGGTTGGCAAGGGCGCGATCGCACTGACATAATTTACTCAGAAATTGTCAAAGTCGTTACAATCCCCCGTGGCATTGGCTTGTGGGGAGATATGGTACTAACCCTAAAAAACGGCAGTCGTCTCGAATTGCGTGCAATTCCCAAATTCCGGGAAGTCTATGACTACATTAACGAAAGAATTGCTGCGAAAAATCCCGAATATAGCGCCACTGCTAACAAGTGATGAGCAGGGAGCAGGGAGCAGGGGAAGAAAAACTATTGGTTATTTACCAATGCCCAATTCCCATTTAATTGTGCGGCTATCCGTAGCGAAGGGTAGTCGCACATAATTTATGATTTAGATAAATTAGATTCAGTTTACAGTACCTCAGGTTGAATTCAGAATAATGGATTTTGGTATCGGCTTTCTCTCGAACAACGTGATGTTGCCAATCATAGATTTCTTCTATGGTATATTTCCGAGCTACGGATTGGCGATCGTTGCTTTGACATTGATAGTCCGCTTCGCGCTCTATCCCCTGAGTGCTGGCTCAATTCGCAATATGCGGAAGATGCGAATTGTACAACCTCTGATGCAGAAGCGGATGGCAGAAATTAAAGAGCGCTATAAGGATGAACCGCAAAAGCAGCAAGAGGAAATGGTCAATGTTCAAAAAGAATTTGGCAACCCCTTAGCAGGCTGTTTTCCATTATTAGTACAAATGCCGGTCTTATTAGCGCTGTTTGCCACTTTGCGGGGTTCGCCTTTTGCAAGCGCAAACTACAGCGTTAACTTGCAAATCCTTCCCGCAGAACAAATCGAGCAAATTCAACCCCAAGCCTTTGCTACTGCTCCCCAAAATATTTATGTTGCTGATGGCGAACACGTTAAAGTAGCTGCAATCCTACCCAGTGGTAGCAAACTGGCCGTTGGAGAACACACTAAAATTCAATATCAGACTGTTGAGGGCAAACCCTTTCAGGTACTTTTAGCAGAACATCCAGAAAATAAGCTAACTCCTGATTGGAAAATCACCAAAGGCGAAGAACGGATAAAAATTGATGCTGAGGGCAATGTAGAAGCCTTGCAACCGGGAGAAGTTAGCATTCAAGGAACAATCCCCGGACTAGCAGCAGAAAAAGGCTTTTTATTCATTGATGCTTTAGGCAGGGTTGGCGCACAAGATCCAGATGGCACAATTCACTGGGATATTGTCGCCATGATTGTCTTCTTTGGAATCAGCCTTTATGTAAGCCAAATGCTATCGGGGCAAAATTCCAGTGGTGGCAATCCGCAGCAAGATACAGTTAACAAAATCACTCCAGTTATCTTTTCTGGGATGTTTTTGTTCTTCCCCCTACCAGCCGGGGTGCTGATGTATATGGTGATTGGTAATATTTTCCAAACCGCACAAACTTATCTTCTTTCCCGCGAACCTCTACCAGAAGAACTCCAAAAAATCGTAGAAACTCAGGAGAAAGAAGCAGTAGTCACAGAACAAAAAGCATTGCCATTTGAACCGAAAAGTTCCAAGAAAAAGGCCACAGGGGGATCATGAGCAATATTTCAATGCAGCGGGGTCAGCAGTGGTTAAAAACCCTGCTAGAACTCACTGGAGTACCTGCTGAGATTCAGGGTCATTTAGAAACTCCCCAATCTCAAGATAGCGATTCCCCAGAGCCAGATAATTACTGGTTGACAATCGATCAAACTAATCTGACGACAGAACAAATCCAGGTATTAATTGGTACTGATGGTTCTGTGCTAGATGCGATTCAGTATCTAACTAATTCGGTTTTAAACCTGAGCCAACCCCCAGAGGAACAAGCTTCTTACACCATTGAATTGAATGGCTATCGGGTTAAAAGAGAAGCCGAAATTCGCGCATTAGCAGAAGGAGCAGCTGATGAAGTGCGCTTTTCTGGTAGAGAAGTGGAAATCAAATCTCTCAGTTCTGCTGAAAGGCGACAAATCCATACTTTCTTGAAGGAATTTGGAGATTTGGAAACCTTCAGTCGCGGCAAAGAGCCACATCGTCATCTGGTTGTGCGACCAGTTTCTTTGGAAGAAGAGAGACGCGATTAATCGCGTCTGTACAAGGGTTAATTGAAAGCTCAATATAATTTCAAAATTTCTCTTGTTCCTAAAAGCTAAAATAAAGATGTAGTATCAGTATTATTGCTGATAATGACCATTCATTTTCGTGAGGATGTCTCACAAATCCTATGGACGCAATTTATATTCCGCAGCTAACTAAAGCCCCGGAGCGGACAGAGGAAGTTCAAGTTGAGGAATTTCTGCCTGGTCTGGAAACATTAACACCAGTTCGCGGTCATGTGCGTGTGCAGCATCATGGCAGTTACCTGGAAGTATCCGCTCAGGCAGAAACAATTATTACTTGTACCTGCAACCGATGCTTGCAGCAATACAATCGCCGCTTAGGGCTTGATACGAAAGAAATCATCTGGTTAGACGAAACTGCAAATCAAGTAAATGACTTGCCCCTAGAAAGGGAAGTAGTTATGGAAGAATTGCTTGAAACCCTACCACCCGATGGTCATTTTTATCCCAATGAATGGCTGTATGAGCAGATGTGTTTAGCAGTACCTCTGCGCCAACTGTGCAGTAGGAATTGTCCAGGTATTCCTGTAAGTAGTACTGCTGAGATTTCTGATAGTTCTGATACTCCAGTTGATAACCGTTGGGCTTCTCTGGAAGCACTGAAAAAGCAACTTCCGAGCTAATAGCCTATTGCTTATGCCTCAAATTCTGTGATTTCCCGCCCGTGCGTAGTTTACCAACCTAGGCATCGCTTTCGGGAATATTAACTCGACAAAGACAGCATGGGTGGTAAATATACGAGGCTTGTAAGATGCGATCGGAAAGTTTATGTTTAGTATTGTATCTCGGCTCGACATTACACTTTTACAAGGCATCACCAGAAAAATTAGGGTGACTGACCATCAATAACATTTAGAAAATCTTCAGCCGTGATAATCGGGCAAGAAAAATTATCTTTTAGACTGAGTAAATCGCGATCCGCCTTTGGCGGCAGCGCTTCGCTATCGCCGGTCACGAGATAATCAGCCTCACTTACCACAGCCAAAAGTAAAAAAGGCACATCAAACGGATCGCGACATTCAGGAATTACAGGCAAGCGGCTGGGCATCGCGACAGCTTCACAAAAGAGTATGTAATCCGATAGTAAATCTTCTTGCTCAGTTGGCGTGAGCTTCAACTTTGGATAAGCCAGCACTCGGATTAACTCAGTTGTTGTCGCTTTAGAAACCAGTGGAGTGAAGAGATCGTCCTGCCATGCCAAACGAAGCCTAGATACTCTGCTCCCAAATATCAGCGCCGAGATGATGATATTAGTATCAATTACCACCCGTGGACAAACTATTACGATTGACGCGCCCAAGCCACTGCATCAGACACATCCTGCTCACTCAGTCCTAAATCCGCCAGCTTAGATCGAACCGCATCAGCCCGATGAATTTTTACAGGAGTCAGAATAATTTGCCCCCCTCCACCTTTACCTCAAAATACTCAGCCTCACCGATTTCACGAGTAATACTTTTAGGCAGCGTTAGTTGATTTTTAGAAGTTAACTTGGCGAGCATGACTTGCCTCCTAGTCTTTGCTATCAAATGTAAGGATTCCTTACTTGAGTATATACATCCTACCTTACTAAATCTAAAACCTTCCCAGGTTTGGTAACAGAACATTAAACCCATAGAATATGACAAGACTGGAATTAAAAAATCATCAAGTCTGGCAAGATTTAACTGAAATATTAGAAAATTTAGATGTCAATATTCTTGTTCAAGAGCATCTTAACCAAGGTGATTATAAAGTGTGCGGTTACTGGGATGAACAAGATGAATATTATGAAACAATTACGTTGCCTCGTATCTTAGATGCCGAATTAGTTAGCAGTTCTATTGGTGTTACTCACCAAGAACGTTTTTTACAACTAAAGTTTTCACTTATAGCTGATGGTGTTGATGCCACACAAGCGCAAAATAATCATACTCAAAAGATTGGTGAGCTAGTTCTTGTTTATGATGAAAATCTAGAATTTCTTGATGAGAATTGGCTTTTAGATGTCGATTCTCCAATGTTTGAGATAAGTTGAACTTCACTCATTGCTTGCATCGATTTCTGGACAAAATTCGTCGTGACGCAAGACTCGGATCATCTCTCGACCAGGATGTTTGAACAACACATCAAACTCACTATTGGGCATTCTCAAGTTTTCAGGAATGAGATAGGTTTGGATTGGTTCTGTTAGCACTAACCCATGCCCAGGAAAGAGGATAACAGTAATTTCACCACCACGCAGGCATCCTAAAACTCGTGCTGGGACACGCACATAAAAGCACAAACTGTTAATAGCCATAACTTTTTGGGCATTTGGTGTATTTTCCTAGCGATTGCTATCTATATAGATGAGATTTTATTCACTCACCACGGTGGCTATGCCCTTTGGTGCTGTGTCAACAATGATCATCCATCCTGTCGTGACCAATCCTCAATCTTTAAAGAAGGCACTTGAGAAAAATCTCGATAGTTTCGCGTCACTACAACTGCATCAAGAGCCAAGGCAATTGCCGCGATTCGCATATCCTTCTGTAATCGCTGTTTCGATAACGTGGGATTTTCTAATCGCAATCGCACAAACGTTTCACCTGCAAAATCATCAAAATCCAACACCCTCACCCGTCCAAATAGAGCAACTGTCCGGCTCAACTTTCCATACAGTCGCACAACATCTTCAACTTTTCGCGCACTATTAATTCTCACCACCCAACCATTAAACAATTCCTGAACCGTCACAATAGAAATCGCTACCTCTGCTCCCACCTCTGACACCCGACGGCTAACGAATGGATGTCGCTCTAATAGAAGTGACACATGATCTGTATCTAACACCCAAAGGCTCATACAGTACTATTTATATCTAATTCGCGCTCAGTACGGAGTTCCTGAGCAAGAGTTGCAAACTCATCATCTCCTTCAAACATCCCAATAAAATCTGTCCAAGGATTATTGGCAACTTCTAGCATCAGTACCTCAATATTTGCCAGTCTCACTCTAACTTGCTCTTGTACGGCCGCGATCGCATCTGAACGGGTTTCAGCTTCGGCTACACAATCAGGCAACTCTGGCACTGACGCGATAAAATGCCCCTCGGATGCCTGTTCAACCAGAACATGAAGAGACAGCCTATTCAAACTTGTGACTCTTTGAAGATTCATAGACAGCGATACTAGATTCACTTTCTCCATAATTATGCCTTAATCAAAACTCAAATACCTGATGCAAATAGGCATTGAGCCGAGATATGAACGAAAAAGGTAGTTCAGAAATGTTTACGTCTAAGTGTATTATAAAAATCTTGATTTTTCGTTAGTCTACGGAGGCGGACTTTGTTTGTGTAGCAGTGAATTCTATTCGCCTAATATTTTGCTGAACAATGAGAGAAGAACAAATAACCACAGCCAAATATGAACTTCCGTGAAGAGTTTAAACTGCTGCTACGCGCCCGCTACCCCTTAATTTATATTCCCACTTATGAGGAAGAACGGGTAGAAGCAGCGATCCGGGAAGAAGCAACCAACCAGGGTAATCGCCCAGTATATACTTGGGATTTTGTCGATGGCTACCAGGGAAACCCTAATGATGTTGGCTTTGGGCGACGTAACCCCCTACAAGCTTTAGAATTTATCGAAAAATTACCAGCTTCTGCGCCAGCTGTATTGATTCTCCGAGATTATCATCGCTTTTTAGATGATGTAGCGATCGCCCGCAAACTCCGCAATCTCTCCCGACTCCTCAAGTCGCAACCAAAAAATATTGTCCTACTATCGCCACGCATCGCCATTCCTGACGATTTAACCGAAGTTTTGACAGTCGTCGAGTTTCCCTTACCAGCCGCTCCAGAAATTAAAACTGAGGTAGAACGCTTACTACAAAGTACTGGTAACTCACTTTCTGGCAAAGTTTTAGATGACTTAGTACGCTCTTGTCAAGGGCTTTCGATGGAACGGATTCGCCGGGTTTTAGCAAAAGCGATCGCTACTCACGGAGAATTGCAACCAGAAGACGTGGATCTGGTTTTGGAAGAAAAGCGCCAAACTATCCGCCAAACCCAAATCTTGGACTTCTATCCCGCCACTGAGCAAATTTCTGATATCGGCGGATTGGATAACTTGAAAGACTGGCTGATCCGTCGGGGAGGCTCATTTACTGATAAGGCGCGGCAGTACGGATTACCGCACCCCCGTGGTTTAATGTTGGTGGGTATTCAGGGAACTGGTAAATCGTTAACCGCAAAAGCGATCGCTCATCACTGGCATTTACCCTTGCTACGTCTGGATGTGGGCAGATTATTTGGTGGTTTGGTGGGTGAATCAGAATCTCGCACTCGGCAAATGATCCAAGTAGCTGAAGCCCTCGCTCCCTGTATATTGTGGATTGATGAAATAGATAAAGCCTTTGCCGGAGTTGGTAGCAAAGGTGATGCCGGAACAGCCAGCCGGGTGTTTGGTACTTTTATTAACTGGCTAGCCGAAAAAAGCTCACCCGTTTTTGTCGTCGCCACCGCTAACGACATCCAAGCCTTACCGCCAGAAATGCTCCGCAAAGGGCGATTTGATGAAATTTTCTTTGTGGGATTGCCCACCCAAGAAGAGAGAAAAGCAATTTATGATGTGCATTTATCCCGATTGCGCCCCCACAACTTGAAAAGTTATGACATCGAGAGGTTAGCTTATGAAACACCAGATTTTTCTGGGGCGGAGATTGAGCAAACTTTAATTGAAGCGATGCATATTGGATTTAGCCAAAACCGTGACTTTGCTACCGATGACATTTTAGAAGCAGCCAGTCAGATTATACCTTTGGCGCGAACTGCCGTAGAGCAAATTCAGCAACTCCAAGAATGGGCGGCTGCGGGGAGAGCGCGTTTAGCATCGAAACACAATCCTTTAAGCGATCGCCTCCGGCGTAATACTTAAACGGATTCAACGGCAGTTACAATAATTGGTTAGTTAATAATTGCTAGTCAATAATAATTCATGAATTATTATTGACTATTAACTATTGACCACTGGCGATCAGGTTTTAACTATGTTGTCTGGCTTAACAAAATTTATACTTGGGTTTTTCTTAGCGATCGCTGTATTAGTAGGTGGTGGCGTTGCAGTCGCACTCTATTTCATGAATCGCACCGGTATACCCCCTGCAAAACCCGTTTTTTCCAACGATAGCCCCTCAGTAAAAGCCCAAGCGCCAAAAGGAACTGAGCTTGGAGGAGGTAAACCCACTCTTACCTCTGGGACACCTATTAAATCGTCTTCCAGCCCAACCCCTACTCCCACTCCCACAGCATCAGCAAAGGCTACCCCATCAGCAAAACCATTACCACCGGGAGCTTCTCGGGGACGTGTTAGTTGGCGTGAAGGCTTGAGTTTGCGATCGCAACCAAATCAAGAAGCTGAACGTGTTGGTGGAGTTAGTTTTAATCAAAAAATTATTATTTTGCAAGAAAGTGACGATAAAGCTTGGCAAAAGATCCGGTTGGAAGGTAGCGAACAAGAAGGTTGGGTAAAGGCAGGTAATACCGAAAAAGTTGATGAAAAACAACCTGATAAACCAGAGGATACACAAAAACCAGAGCAAGAACAATAATTTACAACTTTCTCATAAATAAATTTAGTTGCTCTCAAACCCCCTGACTGCTTAATTAGTATTGTTTGCAAATAAGCTAAAAAGCATCTAATCGCAATAAAAGCTCTGTGATAGAAAAAAACTTCGCCACCGCCCACAACGATATTTTCCTAATGCTAAACGAATGGGGATATTGGTACGCACAACGTCTCCTATCCCCAGTTCCCAGTAGAATAGGAATTAGCCCTCTCTTTGATTCGTGAGAAGAGAAAAATAAGCATCTGACTTTCAAATACCCAATAACTGATACACTATATAGTAAGAGGTATCTGAAGTGTCATACTGAGTAATACACAAGATAGTCTTTGCATAATTAACACGTTTTAACGTGTATAAACCATGAAAACTACTTCAGATTTAATTCTAGAATTTGAAAAACTATTCAGACAGAAATTACAACTGAATAATTGTAAGCTCAGAAAGAAAAGACAAGAGAATAATTATGAAATTATTACTCCAGCTAAAGACATTTTTTTGATGTACTGGTCTGAATTTCCCGAAATTAATTTAATATATCAAGCTGTAGGAGTACGCACTCAACAAACTGGAGTTTATGAGCGAGCTATCCGCTCACACATTAGCGTTTGTCTGAGTAGCATCCAGGATAATCCTCACTCGGAATCACCATTATTGGTGAAATAACTAATACTCAGATAATACCGTTTCTTTGTGAAGCTGCATATATTTACCTCCCGGCTACGCCGTCCCCCCGATGTGTTGGGGGGACTCATTATGTGCATCTTCATAAAGAACTGGTATAACACAGAAGATATTTAATTAACTCTCGATTAACTCTCGCCAGTTTTTGTTATATAACTGACGGGAGTTTATTACCAGAAGTCTGTTGATCGATAAAATAAAAATGCAATCCGAAAAAGATCAAGATCAGCTAGATTATAAAACCTTGTTAGCCAATGCAAAGCAAGCCTTAAAACTTGAATACCATAAATCAGCTGCTTTAGCATCCCAACTGCAAGCCGTCAAAAGTCAGTTAGAGCAAGTTCAGGCTGAAAATAAAATTCTGAGAAAGAGTGCTTACGAAGATGTAGTTAATCACTTTGAAGCGCGGACTCAAGCAGCAGAAGCACTTGCACTCAAAACAGAAGTATACCAAAGATATCTTGAAGCCAATGGTTGTAAGGACGATGAGAGCTTTGATACTCTATGGGATACCATTAAAAATAAGATTCAGATCCAAGATGGTGAAGTGAGAATTGTCGCTCAAAATGGTACTCCTAAGTTCACCTTAACGGGTAGCATGATGACGTTGAGAGATTTTATTCAATCCCTCAAACAAGATCCAATATCTAGAAAATTTTTCTTGAACTAGACAGCTAAATAATTCGTAATAGAGCCTCCGGCACGCTCTATTACGAATTATTCTAGAGTGTTCCAAAAAATAAATGATCTAAAACCTGTCGTTGCGAGCGAAGCGAAGCAATCGCAGCCCTTGGGATTGCTTCGCTTCGCTCGCAACGACAATTGGGCATTTTCTTTCTTGCAGTACTCCTAGTAGAAAGCTATTCATCTTCGTCTCCTGGCGGTCGTTCGCTCTCGCTTTGTTGGGCATCCCACTCCAAAATCATGCGTTCCAACATCTCAGACTGCGTACAGTTATTAACATCGGCGTACATTTTAATCAACTGCCTCACTTCAGGACTAATGTGGCGAATCTCTAGTTGGTTACTTTGTACCATGTCCATTAACTTTTAGTGTCCATTACATAATATGTTGAAGCATTAAACTATGGCTGTTGCAATAAATTTTGTTAATAGCGATGGTTTATTGTCGCCTATTATGGGTTTTAGAATCCCTTAACCTCGCGGGGCTGCCTCTTCAAAGGGACGGATAATCGGAGGGGCTGGTGTAACTTCGGGTTTAAAAATTCCCTGCAATGCTTGTTCTAAGGTTTGTGCCATGACAATTCTGTTTTCGTAAGCTACGACTACCCGCACCAAAGTTGGTAAGCTATTTTGTGTGGCTTCTAGATAGATTGGCTCGACATAGAGCAGCGATTGCTCAATAGGAATTACTAGTAGATTGCCTTGAATGGCTCTTGACCCCTGACGATTCCACAGGGAGATTTGCTGAGAAATTACTGGGTCTTGGTTAATTCGCGCCTCAATTTGCTCTGGGCCGTAAACCAGGCGTTCTTTAGGAAAGACATATAAGAATAGTCTACCGTAGTTCTTGCCATCCGATCGCGCCGCTAACCAAGCGATTAAATTAGTCCGTTGTTTGGGAGTATAGGGCAGAAGTAGGATAAATTCTTCTTTCCGAGAAGCTGCGTCAACAAAAGTTACAGTCGGTAGACTTGTAATCAAATAGTATGGCTCTACCGGACGGGGTTCACTGCCATAGATTTCGTTAGGAATCTGCCATTGGTCTTCCCGGTTGTAAAATACCTGGGGGTCGGTCATGTGGTAAATCATCAATCGCTCAGATTGAAGTTTGAAAAAGTCCACTGGATACCGCGTATGACTGCGGAGATTTACTGGCATTGAACTGAGCGGTTTGAACATTTGGGGAAATATCGCCGACCAAGTAGCAATGATCGGATCGTTCTGATCGGCAATATAGAATTTCACAGTGCCGTGATACGCATCAATCACTACTTTGATAGAATTGCGAATGTAGTTAATCCCATCGCTACCAGTGTCTGAGTAAGGATAGCGATCGCTCGTTGTGTAGGCATCAACAATCCAGTAAAGATAACTGGGATGACTGGGGGAATCTTGATTAGCAGCAGCAGCTACCAAATAGGGATCGCTGTCAAATTTAAGGAAGGGTGCGATCGCTTGAATTCTTTGTTTAACATTTCGCCGTAATAGCACCTTTGTATCTGGCAAAAAGTCCCGCGTCAGCACCATCTGCCAATCTTTCAAATACATGGCAAATAACCACCTTCGCCATGCTGAACCGATTTCAATGCCACCCAGACCATCGTAAGAGTTATAAACATTATCACTACCACTGGGGTAATCTAGTTCTCTCACTTTTGTGCCAGTCATTACGTAACTATTAGTAATTTCACCGTAATAAATCCGGGGTTGCCCAATGGGAATACTGTCACGAATGGCTTTACTGGCAGTTGTGAGGGCGCTACTATCACCGCTAATATCTTTAACAAAATATTCTGGTAGCCCACCCGCCCCAACTGTATTAACTGGGCTAACAGTAAATCCGAAGCCGTGGGTATAAATTAAATGGCGGTTAATCCATGTTTGAGCTTCCTGTGGTACAGCACTGTAGTCTAATTCTCGTGCAGCGATGAGTACCTGTCGCCGTTCTGTTGGTTCAACGAAGAGGCTCTTTGCTGGGGGCAGGGAGCGGGGGGGAATGACCCCTGACTCCTGCCGTGTAGCGGAGCGGAACATGGGTCTGAGTCCCCTACTTCTGTTAAGTAGTTCTCGTACCCTTCGGGAAGCTAACGCAACAGATGAGGTTGAATCCCTTTCTGTTCCATCCCCCTTGCTCCCCGCTCCCTGCTCCCCTGCCTCTTTTTCAATCGGTTCTAGTGGCTTTTGGGAAGCAGTTGGTCGAGGTGAAGTTAAATCTGTTTTGAGAATGTAGCGGTCAATATCGGCATCGGGAAACCGATAGTAGGGGCGAATTTGTTGCAACTGACGATTAGTTTCTAATAGTGGTCGCTGATCCCACAGGCGAATATTGCGAATTGTCAAGTCATTCTTTTGAATATCAGCTTCAGTTAATGTCCCTTTGGGGTTAAAGGTTCTAGTATCGATGGCTTCTAAATCAAATGCTTGACGAGTCAAGGCGATAGTCCGCTGAATATAGGGTTGCTCTCGCTGCAACTCATTAGGTTGGACAATTAAATATTGCACTACTGTAGGTAGAACAATATCAGTGGCTGCAACCATTACTAGATAAACCGCCAACCCGTAAAAAACCAAGGGACGATACTGAGATTTGGGTTTCCAAAAAAGCGTTCGTCCAAGTAGGTAAAAGGCGATCGCTACTGCCATAACGCACAACACAGTGTAAGCTGGCAACTGGGCTGTCACATCTGTATAGCTAGCACCATAACTGACACCACGGCTAGAATACACCAATTCATAGCGACTTTGCCAATAACTCAAAGCCACTACCAACATCAACAAGCCACCCATACCGAATAAATGGCGTTGCTGCTGGGGTGAAAAACCAGGAAAAATCCCCTGACTCAAACTGTCTGCTGACATTAGATAAGTGAGAGTAACAGCGACGAAGCCATACAAACATAATCCCATCAGCCAGAGTTCTAACAGTTCCCAAAGGGGTAAGGAAAATATGTAAAAGCTGATATCTTCACCAAATAAAGGCTCGGTGCTGTTGAAAAGAGTCGGGTGAAAATATTGCAGCACCTTTGGCCAGTTTTGGGATATGATAAACGCAAAAATGAGACTGAACAAAACTGCGATCGCACTTAGGAAAAATTCGGGGTAAATTAGAATTGCGATCGCTACTCCCGCAATGAAACCGAGATACCAGACTTGAGAGACAATCTGCTTCAACAGTTGCCAGATTGTCTCTGGTCTAAATAGCGCGGGAATCGTTAAATTAACTGGAGAATGCCAGTAGAAAAGAGCAATTTGCCCATAGTGAGCCATCATCAACCCGATTAACAAGCTCAGTACGAGAGTTAGCGGTAATAACCAGCGTAATTTTAATGGTTGAAAGCCTTGCGGTGCAAGTATCGGGGTTTCATTACATCCCGGATAATTAGGACTGAGAAAACTTGTTAATTCACTACCTAGTTTTGCTGACTCAATCTTTAAAGAAGGGGGATATTTTAGTCGTTTTGCTAAAGCAAGGTTTAGCAGTAGATAGGTAGCAGTTATCCCAGCCACGAGTACCCACAAAACACCACAAGTCACCACTCTCATCAGAAATACTTGGAGATAGCCGACTTCCTGAAACCAAAAAATATCTGCACCCAAGTGGGAACCCATATCCAAGAGTAGCCACAGACCGAAAAATCCAATTAATAGTCTAAAGCCCCATTTCCAATACATTGATATGTAATTTAAGATGTCTACGACGGGCTACACTTACGCATTTGCTATTCTCAGGGCTATCTTCTTAAACTCCGGGGGTCAAGTGCATCTCTTAGCCCATCACCCAGTAAGTTGAATGCTAACACTGTGAGGATAATCAGTACAGCCGGTGGCCAAATCAACCAAGGTTGCAGTACCAAAATTGAAGCATTGCTAGCCAAAGAAAGCATATTGCCCCAAGAGGGATCTGGTTGTTGTATTCCCAAACCGATGAGACTCAGTATCGCCTCTGAGCCAATAAAGCTGGGAATTGCAAGAGTAGCAGAGATAATTACATAACTAGCCGTTTGCGGCAAAACGTGGCGGAGGATGATATAAAGCGGGTTTCCGCCCATTGCGCGTGCTGCTTGAACAAATTCCCGCTCTTTAATTGATAGTACCTGTCCTCGAATCACCCGTGCTAAACTAGCCCAGCTAATAACCGAAGTAATCACTACAATTAGCAAGAAGCGCTGGGTACTGCTTAAACCTGCTGGTAAGACTGCTCCCAAAGTTACCAAAAGATAAATACTAGGGAAGGTCATTAGCACTTCTGCCAAACGCATGATGACGCTATCAGTTACACCGCCGAAATAGCCGGAAATTCCACCGATGAGCAAACCGAGGGGATAGGTAATAATAATGCCAAAAATCCCGATAAACATACTAATGCGACCGCCATGCAACAAGCGGCTAAATTGGTCGCGTCCTTGGTCATCAGTACCCAAGATGTTGATTTTTGCGCCACTTGTTGTCCCAAATAAATGCCAATTTAAGGGAATACCAGGAAAGATTGTGACTTCATCCCACTTGGGAGGTAGTGGCAAACTCATCTGCAACAATCGATATTCTGGGCCGGAGACAAATAGACCCAGAGGTGATGGCTTTTTGAAGTCTACAATGAGTTTGCGATCGCCTGTTTCTAAATTAGTGTCTCCCTGAGTCGTGGGATAAACATGAGGCCCGATAAACTGTCCTGACTGAGAAACCCAATGTATCTGAGTTGGTGGCAGCAGTGAACCATTAGGTTGTGAGGCGTAGGGGTCATAAGGAGCCACAAAATCTGCTGCAATTACTCCTATGTAAAAAATTAACAGCAAAATTGTCCCAAATTGTGCTAGAGGATTTTTCCTCAGTCGTTGCCACCAATCCATAGTAGTTAGGAGTTATTAAGTTATGAGTTATGAGTTATTAAACTTTTATCTTAATTCATAACTCCCGATTAATAATTCTCAACTTCTAACTCTGCCAATTTTGGATTTTGGATTGAAGAAAAAATCTAAAATCCAAAATGGAACCACTCCTAACTTGCAACTCCTAACTTCTCTAAATACCGTTGCTGTTCTTGCTGTTGTTTTTCGTGTTCTACAACAAATACATTTGAGTAGAGATTAGCCAGAATTTGTTTACCCTGTTGTGTCAATGATAGGTAATGCAGTCCCTCTTGGATATAAGGATAGACCCCATTCCAGTAAAACTTAGCGTAGTTATTCCGTAAATCGGCTGGGGTTTTATAGCCCAAAACTTTATTTACACCAGTTTCTTCAAACTCGTAAAATAAAGAAGTGATTTTCTTCAGATAACGCGGGTCGCTTAGTTGACCAATTAAATCAGCTGCGCGGACTAACCCAGCAAAACATTTTGTATCTTGATGATCTTCTGCCGCAGGTACAGGGAATCGAGTCAATTCAATATTGCTCTTAATTGCGTCAGCATCTATTAACTTATGACCTCCAAAACGCTCATCGATAAAAAGCTTGGCTCGATCGACATGATACGGCGTGAGACTGGCATCAGAAGCGCCAGGTTCTACAGAAACCATTCTGCCATTTTTACCTGTGGCATATAAACCTGCTGCTTCTTGGTCTTGTCGGCAAACTCCCTTAACGTAGCCAATATCATGGCTTACTAAGGAAATGATACAATGCAACCAGTCTTCACTGGAAACACCACCTTCCCTGATGTGTTTGCCGCGTAAGATTTCTTGTCCCACTAGGGTAACAAGAACAGTGTGTTCAACATTGTGATAAAGTGCGTCACTATTGGCAATATTTTCTAAAGCCATGTTACCAGCCCAGGCGATAATATCCTGATAATCATTTTTGAAGCAGCCATAAGTGCGACGGTAGCCTTCTCGAATTTCATTTACAAAGGCATCAATTAAAATTTCAGTGGCATTGAACATATCTGTTTACTCTGGTAAATACCAATTATTTATTGATTTGATTGATTTCAAAGTTCCATCATCAGGGCCACCCTGGCTGGAATTATAGAGTTTGCTCCTTTGTAACTCACCTGTAGCTGTAGACGCTAGTTTTAACTGTGTCTGGATGTATGGCTTCTTGACAACACCAAAGCTTTAGAAGAATTATAGGTTACGTAGATAAAAGAATTTGTTGGTGCAATAGAATACATTTATGGTTCAAGTTTGAATCAAATAAACCTAGATTAGCTTTATCAGTTTTTCATATCTCAGCATTAGTTGACAGTGATCTAAATGCTTATTTTGTGTGACATAGAGTAGCTAGATGAGATGAGATAATTTTTTGGATCGTAATCTAAATACAATCTTTAAGCATCTTTGTTGGTAATTACTCTTAGGAAAAGCGTTGTATTATATACTGTTATACAGCAAAGACATTTACTATGAAATGCGTCATAGTTGATGGGAAGTAAATATATTTCAAGTTTTCTTAAGAAAATACCAAAATTGGTATGCATAGACAGAAAGTGGAGGTGGGACTGTGAGCGATGAAAGTGTTTCAGAAGTCGAGGTGAAAAAACCTGTAACCTCTGAAGATGCTAGCTTTTTGAGCAAATCAAATCAAAAACTAACCAGGGTATGGTTGAAGCCGTTATTCTTGGGTGCTGGTTTAGGAATTGCGATCGCATTTGGTGGGATGGCTGCATTAAGCCGTCTGTCATCCCGTCCACAAAACGCAGTTGCAGATAAAACAGTTAACCCAGCGATGACAGTCACTATCGCCACAGTAGAAACGGCTCGGATTGTCCGCACCCTAAAGACTACTGGGACTGTAGCAGCGAGTAATTTAATTCCGGTTTTACCACAGACCAACGGCTTACAAATCAAAAGCATCCCAGTAGATATAAAAGAAGGGGCTTTTGTGAAAAAAGGTCAGGTGTTGGCGGTGTTAGATGGTTCCATACTCCAAAACCAAATTAGCCAAGCAAAGGCAGATGTGGAATCAAAACAAGCAGATGTGGAATCAAAACAAGCAGATTTCGCATCCAAGCAAGCAGATTTGGCATCAAACAAAGCCGTAGTCCAGCAAAAACAGGCAGATTTAGCTCAAGCTAAGGCGAAGCTAGAAGAAGCAGCCAAAAATTATCAGCGCTATCAACAACTCGCTGACTCTGGAACGATTAGTAAGCAAGAACTCGATACTCGTTCTTATGCTGTAAAAACTGCTATCCAAGTTGTGAATCTATCCAAAGAGAATCTGCATAGTGCCCAAGCTAATATCGGCAGCGCTCAAGCTAATATTGGTAACGCCCAAGCGATCGTCAACAAAGCTAAAGCCGACGTTCGCAGCAGTGCTGCAAAGGTGCAACAGCTACAAACTCAGTTGGGACAAACTGTGGTTCGTGCGCCGGTTGCGGGAGTCATCGCCGAGAAACTGGCCAGAGTCGGTGATGTAACTGGTGTACCGCCGCAAACCCAGGCGGGAACTGTGATTGGTGGCACACAAAAGTTATTTTCGATTATTCAAGACGAAAAACTGGAACTTCAGGCTAAGGTTCCTGAAATTCAATTAAATCAGGTGAAAATTGGTGCATCTGTGCAAATTACTTCAGATGTCGATCAGCGCGTGCGATCGCAAGGACGAGTCAGAGATATTCAACCCCAGGTAAACGATCAAAGGCGTGAGGCTACAGTCAAAATTGACTTACCGCCAACAACTTTACTTAAACCAGGAATGTTTGCTAGTGCTGCAATTACTACTAATTCAGGGATGACAATAGTAGTGCCGCAAAAAGCAGTCCAGTCTTTACCTGACTCAAGTGTAATTGTATTCACCTTATCGAGTGGAGATATAGTCCACACCCAGAAAGTAGAGTTAGGAGAACCTACTAATGAGGGCAAAGTAGAAATCAAGAGTGGCTTACAATTAGGCGATCGCATTGTAGTTGATGGTGCAGGATATCTCAAAGATGGCGATCGGGTTCGAGTTGCAAAGTAAAAGGGAATGGGAGATGAGGGAGCAGGGGGAGCAGGGGAGGCAGGGGGAGCAGGGGGAGCAGGGGAGGCAGGGGAGGCAGGGGGAGCAGGGGAAGAAAAACTATTGATTATTGATTGCCCAATGCCCAATGACTAATGACTAATGCCCAATGACTAATCTAAAATTTCCTCATGTCTTTTAATATCTCAGCTTGGTCGATTAAAAAACCTGTTCCGACGATAGTTTTATTTTTAATTTTGACGGTGGTGGGTTGGTTTTCCTTCATCAGCTTGGGGATTGATATTAACCCAAATATTGATGTCCCAACAGTTTCAGTCAAAGTCACCCAACCAGGTGCAGGGCCAGTAGAACTAGAATCCCAAGTGACGAAAAAGATTGAAGATGCCGTTGCGGGGTTGGGCAATATCGATTACGTAATTTCTACCGTCAGCGATGGAAATTCTAAAACGACAATCAACTTTATTTTGGGTACAGATAGCGATCGCGCCACCAATGATGTCCGCAATGCGATCGCTCAAATTCGCCAAGATTTACCCCAAGATATCAACGATCCAATTGTGGAACGTCTGGAGTTTTCCGGCGGCCCGGTGATTACTTATGCAGTTAAATCTGATCGGCGTTCTGTAGAAGAATTAAGCAATATTGTCGATCAAACCATTAGCCGCGCCTTATTGGGAGTTCGTGGTGTGGCCCAAATTCAGCGTGTGGGTGGGGTTGACCGAGAAATTCGGATTAATCTTAATCCAAACCGCTTACAATCTCTGGGTATTACCGCCACCCAAGTAAACGACCAAATCCGCGATTTGAACATTAACTTACCTGGCGGACGAGCCGAAGTCGGTGGTAGCGAACAAAGTATCCGCACATTAGGAAGTGCTACCAGTGTAGATATTTTGAAAACTTACGAAATCCTCTTACCACAAGGTGGTTCCGTACCCTTATCCAGTTTGGGAACCGTAGAAGATAAATTTGGTGATGTGCGCCAAACCGCCACCTTAAATAATCAACCTGTGGTAGCTTTCCAAGTATTGCGGAGTACTGGTAGCGTTTTGGTGACAGTGGAACAAGGAGTGAAAGCAGCAGTTAAGGAACTACAAAAAACACTTCCTCCAGATGTCAAGCTAGATTTAATTTTTACTAGAGCCGATATTGTTCGCCAATCTTACCAAAGCACCATTGACGAATTGATTCAAGCTTCCATCCTGGCGGTCATCGTTATTTTAGTGTTTTTGCGGGACTGGCGAGCAACATTAATTACGGCTGTTGCCTTACCCCTGTCAATAATTCCCACCTTCGCAGTGCAGCAAGCCCTTGGCTACACCCTCAACAATATGACTTTGTTGGCATTAGCGTTGGCGGTGGGCAATTTAGTAGATGATGCCGTTGTCGAAATTGAAAACATGGAACGGCACATGGCTATGGGAAAATCAGCTTGGGAAGCGGCTTTTGATTCTTCTGACGAAGTAGGATTAGCGGTAATCGCAAGTTCATCGACCATTGTTGCCGTATTTCTGCCCGTTGCCTTTATGGGTGGAATTCCAGGGCAGTTTTTCCAACCATTTGGTGTTACTGTTGCCGTTTCCACAATTTTCTCAACCCTGGTAGCGCGGATGGTTACGCCGATGATGGGGGCGTATCTTTTACATGAGAAGGAGGGGAGTGGGGAGAAGGAGGCGGGGGGCAGGGAGCAGGGAGCAGGGGAGTAATAAAATTGTTTAATTTCAAGTTTACACTTCCAGGTAGTAATAACGGGAGTAGAAAACATAGAACTAAAAAGCGTCCTGGCTTTCAACCTTATAGATCGCTGCTACAGTGGGCGTTACGCCATCGATTGACAACAATGGCGATCGCTTTAGCTTTCTTTGTTGCCAGTTTGATGCTAGTTCCCTTGATTCCCAAGGGTTTTGTTGATGATGGCGATTTCGGAATTTCTAATGTATCGATAGAATTACCTCCTGGTTCGACATTGGAAGATGTTAACAAGGTAGTGACACAGACTACTGACATCATCCGCAAAAACCCAGTAGTTGAACGCGTACTAGCAACCCAAGAGATCAATTCTGCAAGCCTTGCCATTAACCTCAAACCCAGAGAAGAACGAAATATTTCCCAAAAACAGTTTGAGGAACAAGTACGCCCTTCCTTTGGGCAAATACCAGGGGCTAGAATTAGTTTTCAAAGTCAGTCACCAGGTGATAGCCGCAAAGGTTTATCAATTGTTCTCAGGAGTGAAAATCCCGAAGCATTAAATCAAGCTGCTGATGCCCTAGAAAAGCAAATGCGATCGCTACGCGGATTGGTAGAAGTGTCTTCTACTGCGAGTTTAGTGAAACCAGAGATTTTGGTAATTCCCAACCCGCAACGGGCCGCAGATTTGGGAGTGACAGTGCAAGCGATCGCTCGTACCGCTTCCCTTGGTACTATTGGTGACAATGAGGCCAACTTGGCAAAATTCAATTTGAGCGATCGGCAAATCCCCATTCGCGTCCAAATCGATCCCAAAGCGCGGGCTGACATCAACACAATTACCAATCTCCAAGTCCCTAGTCAAAGTGGCAGATTAGTTCCCCTTGTGGCAGTTGCAGATATCCGTTTTGGTAGTGGCCCTGCCACCATCAACCGTTACGATCGCGCCCGGCAAGTTGCCGTAGAAGCGAATTTGCAAGGCATTTCTCTGGGAGAGGCTGTACAAGCCATCAACAAACTACCTGTGATGCAAAACTTACCGCCAGAGGTAGTACAGCAACCCTCCGGTAGCGCCAAAATTATGCAAGATATTTTCGGGCGCTTTGGCGGTGCATTGGGTTTGGCATTAATGTGTATCTATGCAATCCTGGTGTTGCTGTATAACAACTTCCTTCATCCATTATCGATTATGGCGGCGTTACCCTTTTGTTTAGGTGGCGCACTGGTAGCCTTGATGATTGCCCAAAAGCCCTTGGGGATATATGCCCTAATTGGTATCATCTTGTTATTGGGGATTGTCACCAAAAACTCGATTCTGTTAGTGGATTATACAATCATCAACATGCAAGAAGGTAAAACCCAGCGTCAGGCACTTGTAGAAGCTGGTGTGTCACGTCTGCGTCCGATTATTATGACATCTCTTGCAACGATCGCTGGTATTCTACCTTTAGCATTAGGAATCGGTGCGGGTTCTGAAGTTCGTCAACCAATGGGAATTGCCATTATGGGCGGTTTTACAACTTCCACCCTGTTGACACTGGTGGTAGTGCCAGTGATATTTAGCTACATTGACAACTTCCAGAATTGGATTAAGGATAAATTGAGCTATGGCTTAGGTAAGAAACCACAGCGTTCATAAAGAGTTTGGAGAGACGCGATGAATCGCGTCTCTTGCCTTAGAGGATGTTTAAAAAGTCCTTTTCTTAGTAGCAAAACGTTTTAGATCCCCCTAAATCCCCCGATAAATTGGGGGACTTTGATTCCAGTTCCCCCCTTTTTAAGGGGGGTTAGGGGGGATCAACAAGTGCCTAAAATCATAGCTAAATACTTGTTCATTCAACCTCTTAACAAGAGGTAAGGAAGCAGGAGTATAGCGTAATTTTCCCCTGCTCCCTGCTCTTGCCGATGCCATTTGTGCGATCGCATTTATCAGTGGGAATCATAACAAACAGATTCACCACAGTAAATACCCAATGGCATACCAAAACATTACCGCTTCCCTTTCCCCAAAAGATATCCAAGAAATTAAAGCAGCCTTTGCAACTATCCAAGCAAAGTTACCTTTTCTCGTGACTCTGAGTGCAGAAGAACGACGTAACTTATTTAAGATGGGCGATAAAAGACTATCTTTTGTCAACAATAGCCTGATTGCTGCCCAATCTAACCGAGACATTTTACCAGCTAGTTTTGATTTAGAAGAATTTGTGCGAGATTATCAACTAGCCGCTAACCTCACCGAAGTTTTGATTGGACTGCGACAACTGACAGAACAGGTAGATGATACCTTAATGGCTGTTGGTAGCGAAGCAATGGGTAGCAGTTTGACAGTTTATGATTATGTCAAGACTGCTGCTAAGAAAACTCCAGGGTTAAAAACTATTGCTCAACAGTTAGGGGAACGGTTTAAAGCTATAAAAAGTAAACCCGCGAAAGCTGCTGTAGATTCTTAAAGGCTTTTAAAAAGACTTTAGTGATGTAGCCAATACTTTGAGATCCCCCTAAATTCCCCTTAAGAAGGGGGACTTTGACTCCGGTTCCCCCCTTTTTTAAGGGGGGTTAGGGGGGATCTCGAATGACTATATACTTTGAGATCCCCCTAAATCCCTCTTAAAAAGGGGGACTTTGACTCTAGTTCCCCCCTTTTTTAAGGGGGGTTAGGGGGATCTCGAATGACTATATACTTTGAGATCCCCTAAATCCCTCTTAAAAAGGGGGACTTTGACTCCGGTTCCCCCCTTTTTTAAGGGGGGTTAGGGGGGATCTCGAATGACTATATACTTTGAGATCCCCATAAATCCCTCTTAAAAAGGGGGACTTTGACTCTAGTTCCCCCCTTTTTTAAGGGGGGTTAGGGGGGATCTCGAATGACTATGCACCAAAACCTACGCAGTATTGGTTAGCGGGTATAAATACTAGAAACTATGACAAACAAACTCAATAGCAGCAATCTCTATTTACCTTACAATCCAAAGCTTGTAGAAAGAGCAAAAGAACTTCGTAAAAATATGACCCCAGCAGAAACAAAGCTGTGGAATGAATATTTGAGAAATTTTCAATATCGGGTTTTAAGACAATAACCGATTAATCATTTCATAGTTGATTTCTACTGCCCTACTTTACAAACAGTGATTGAAATTGATGGGGATAGCCATTTTACAGATGAAAGTCAAGATTACGATCTGGAGAGAACAAACATTTTGGAAGGCTATGGTTTAAAGATTATTAGGTTTACAAACAGTCAAGTTTTAAATCACTTTGATAGTGTGTGTGAGCAGATACAGCATTTGATCCCCCCTAACCCCCCTTAAAAAAGGGGGGAACCGGAATTAAAGTCCCCCTTCTTAAGGGGGATTTAGGGGGATCATTAAGGACTATGCACTTTAACCGAATAGTATTGAGAGTTTCCTGATTTGCAAAACGAGATGTATTTTTTAATCAATGAACCTCAAAGCATCGTCAATGAACCTCAAAGCATCGTCGATGAACCTCAAAGCTTTGTCAATGAACCTCAGAGCTTCGTCGATGAACCTCAGAGCTTCGTCGATGAACCTCAAAGCGTCGTCGATGAACCTTAAAGCTTCGTCGATGAACCTCA